>CAZHIN010000193.1:0-1505 GCA_964532575.1 uncultured Acidimicrobium sp. | reverse complement strand
ATGACCCTTCCGTGAGAAATGCAGTGGAGCGAGTTCTAGAACTTGAGGGCTATCAAGTGAAAACTGCTAACGATGGCAACGCAGCACTTGATCTCATTACATCTTCAAAGCCACACGCTGCAGTCATGGACGTCATGATGCCCTTCGCAGACGGCCTCACCGTTACGCGCGAACTTCGCCATCGCGGCAACCGCACTCCGGTGCTGCTGCTTACGGCTCGCCATGAAGTTGGTGATCGTGTTGCAGGGCTTGATGCTGGAGCAGACGACTATTTAGTAAAACCATTTGCAGTTGATGAACTGCTTGCGCGTGTTCGTGCACTACTTCGCCGATACGAATCGCCTACTGCCCCTGCAGTCATGACTATTGGCGATCTCTTCCTGGATGTACACAAGCGCGAGGTAAAACGTGGTGGAAAAACACTCGAGTTGACCAAAACCGAATTTGATTTATTACATATCTTGTTGGAACAGCAAGATTTTGTGTTGTCTCGCGAATATCTATACGAGCACATTTGGGGCTATAACTTTGAGACAAATTCCAAGTCACTAGATGTATACATCGGATATCTTCGCCGCAAACTCGACGATAGCGGTGAAGAAAAACTCCTCCATACTGTTCGTGGCGTTGGCTATGTCATGAGGCGACCATGAGTATTCGTACTCGCCTGATGATCATTACCAGCGCAATTGTCTTGGTTGTAGTTGGCGTATTGAGTATCGGCATTTACTCAACGTTTTCTCGCCAGCTGGTGCGTCAAGTTGACAAGTCGCTTGACGACCGAGTCGTCATGATTGCCGACTCATTGCGCCGTGAAAGCCAGCGTCCAAACATTGGACGACAACGCAATCCATTAAACGAGGCATTATTGCCAATGCGATTCGACACCGTGACCCAAGTCGTGGATACCGCCGGCACCGTGGTGTTGGCTCTTGGTGAAGTAGAACTTCCGGTGACCAACAAAACTCTGAAAATCGCAAATGCTCAAACAGGCAGAATTTTCAGATCCACAGTCACCATCAATGGCGACAAATATCGAATGCTCACCGTTCCACTAACAGGTGGCGGCGCGCTGCAATTAGCCAAGGACATCAATGACCTTCAGCGTGCCCAGAACGCAGTACGTAGCTGGCAATTTGCACTCGGGCCTATCGGCATAGTGTTCGCTGGCCTTGCCGGTTGGTGGGTTGCCCGCCGAACCGCAAAACCCATTCAACAATTAGCCGATGCCGCTGAGGACATTGCACGCACGCAAAATTTGTCGACGAAGCTCGACATTCATGGTGATCACGAAATTGAACAACTGGCAAACAGCTTCAACACCATGCTCGCGGCATTGCAATACAGCAGCGAACAGCAAAAACAGTTGGTGCAAGATGCAAGCCACGAATTGCGTACACCTCTTACTTCTCTGCGCGCAAATGCCGAGTTGCTACAACGTGACGGCTTGGATGAAGTTACGAAACAAGCGGTGCTTCGTGACATTGCAGCGGAAATTGATGAGC
>CAZHIN010000192.1:0-1509 GCA_964532575.1 uncultured Acidimicrobium sp. | reverse complement strand
CGAGGCGTTGGGTGACGCGTTCAAGCATTGATTCGTCAAACAGGGCCACACAATTGCGTCCGGCATGCTTCGCCCGATACATCGCTGTATCTGCATTGCGCAGTAATTCGTCGGGGGTAATCATTTGCCCCTTGCTGGCAACAGCAACACCAATCGACGCCGAAACAAAAACATCGCCCTGATCGACCGCAAGCGGTTCCTTGAACGCGTTGAGAACATGATCGGCAAGCATCATCGCATCAGCGACGCTGTGTGTGCCTGGATCAAGTCCAACGAATTCATCTCCTGCGATGCGCCCGACTATCGCGCGATCCGGAACTGCGTTGCTCAGTCGCGAAGCAACACTCATCAATACGTCGTCGCCGGTTGCGTGCCCGAGGCTGTCATTGATGGCTTTGAATCGGTCTACGTCGATGAACAGCACAGTTGGGCGTCGACTGGATTTCCACGCACTTTGTAGTGCCTCTGCCAGATATTCAATGACCAATGGTCGATTCGGGAGCCCAGTCAAGGCATCGGTTTTGGCAGTGCGTACCAGGGCGGCCTGCGATGCTGCATTCGACCGAACTGCCTGAACTACTCGGAACATCACCGCTGTTGCAAGAACCGCTATGGAAATTGTGCGGACAACTCTGTCTGAGGTCGACTCTGGATTGGTGACCGAGAGGAAAATTACTGGAACAACCAGTGCAGAAGTTGTGACGACAAGTCTCCCGAGGAGGTTGTGGGAATTGCGAATAGTTCCGTGATCAGTCAACTGACTGATCGAAGGATGCATGAAAGCTGCAGCACCCACGAAGCAGCACATCACGTAGGGGGCATATGCGAAGTGTTGCGCTACCTCAACATGCCCCGATGTATCAATGGCGTAGAGAAGATCGCCCATTAACGAAAAGCCGATGGCGGCTGAGAGAAGAGTGACCGCTGGTGTGCGAACTGCATCGGCAAAAAGGAGATAGGCGAGAAGCAGGACGACAACTGCGGATGCACCCGTTGTCGCACCTCGAATAATTGTGACAGTGGTTGTTTCACCCGTGATGTCAAGAGACGGTTGCAGTAATGAAATCCAAACCGTTAGCCAAACACCGATTGCCACGATCACGGAGTCACCAAGAACGCTCGACACTTCATGAGTGCCGCGTCGCTTAACGACCACGAGTAGCCCGATCACCAACGCAAGTTGTGTAGCAAAAAAGAGCAACTCCGACACCGCGCGCATGGATTCATTCGGTGCGGTGTTGTTGCCGGCCACTTGTCCCGCGACTGAACACAATGCGACCACCAAAACCACGGGCCAAATGCGTCGATCTGGTTTGTGAATTATCGCCGAAGCGAGCAAAGCAACACCAAAGAAAACAGTGCTTGCAAGATAAAGCGCATCACTCACGGTCGCTGAAGGGATCACCATGTGGACGCATGCAAATGTTGCGCCTGATAGAACCATCAGCCAAGAGACACGCGAAAACCCTTGCTGCGACACGTTTTTACGGTACTAGATGACACCTTTTG
>CAZHIN010000191.1:0-1520 GCA_964532575.1 uncultured Acidimicrobium sp. | reverse complement strand
GGCCCGTGGACATGCACTGGTTGCAATTTAGTGGCGCCATTTGGTACCCAATGGTGTATGAAGAACCGCATGAAGAGTTGCTGCGGCTTGCTCGAGCAAAAGTGGAAAGCCAGTTTGCACGGGCGTTGAAGTACGTAGAAGTGATTGGGGCACGTGCTGTTGTTCCGTCGGCTGGGCCGCCGTGCTTTTTGGACAACGACTTGTTTGGTAACAACGTGATCACTGGCAACGAGTTGTCGATCTTCCCAGACCAAACCGAATTCATTAAACGAATGGAAGTTTTGGGTAACGGCGCTGCAGTGATGAACATTCCGGGCACCGCTATTGAAATTTCGCCGACCGAAGTGCGAGTAACGCACCCCTTTGCTGATGACAAGGTGCGTGAGCCTTTCGAGAACAAGGCTGCTTACTTGCAGCAATACCAAGCCGACTGGGCGCAATGGCTTGCCGAGTACAAGGCCACATGGCCAACCGAGCGCACCGACTTGATTGCAACATTGCAGGCATGGTGGGGGCCACTACTTGCGATGGCGCCCATGTTGAGGGCGGCGGTTGGTGGCGGGTGCGTGATGAACACCGATGGTCTGGCTATATATATTGACTTTGCCGCTGGTGTGGTGGTGCCGTTTGAGGGGCAGCCGCACAAATATCGCTTCACCATTGCTCGCCCACTGCTTGAAGCGGTTGTTGCTAGCAAGGCCGTGGATTGGTCCAATTCGTTGTTTCTGTCGTGCCGCTTTAGCGCGTGGCGCGAGGGCGAATACAACGAATACCTGTACAACTTCTTTAAGAGCCTGTCGGTAGAGCGCATGCGCAGAGCCGAGCAGGAGGTGGTGCGAAAGAACGCGCCAGATACCGATGTATCGGACGAGATTGAACTAGGCGATTACGTGATGCAACGTAAGTGCCCGCACCGCCAAGCCGACTTGTCGGAGTTTGGTGTGATTGAGGGCGACTATGTGGTGTGCACGCTGCACGGTTGGAAGTTTGGTGTGCGTGATGGCAAATGTAAAAATGCCGAGAATAAACCGCTGCGAATTAGGAAACGAACTAGCTAATTTCGCCGTGCACCACAACGGTGGTGCCGCGGGGCAATATCTCTTGCTCCCAAATCATGTCCATTGCGGCAACACTGACCCGAACGCAACCGTGTGAAGCCGGGTAGGCCGGCACGCTGAGCGAACCATGGATGGCAACGCCGCCAATGAAATATTTGGGGCGATAGATCTGGCCCAAGTCGCCCACCCACCAGCCGTCGGGGCGTTCGCGATTGATGCGGAAGGTTCCCACTGGTGTCACTGCTGTGTCGGTGATCATGACGCCAGGGGTGTTTGAATCGGGCTCGGTGTATTCGCGATCGTCACCTGTTGAGGCATTGAGCACATGGGTGGTGACACCGTCTTGCACAAGGAACAACAGTTGTCGCGTTTTGTCTACCTCGGCAAGGGTCTTTCGGTTTTCGATTGCGGTTGCGGGTATCTCCATGCGCTCGAGCAGAAATGCTGTGGCGGTGTTGATGC
>CAZHIN010000190.1:888-1594 GCA_964532575.1 uncultured Acidimicrobium sp. | reverse complement strand
TGCGCTGATCGTCACACTCTTCTTCGGTGGCCCCCATCCCATCTCATTCCGCGGCACAGTTCTTGATATTCCGTTTGTTCCAAACGGCATTGAAGGCACCATTTGGTTGTTTGCCAAGGTGCTCGTCTTTCTCTATATATATGTCTGGTTGCGAGCCACGTTGCCACGCTTTCGTTACGACCAGTTGATGGACTTGGGATGGAAAGTGTTGATCCCTGCCTCGCTTGGATGGTTCATGTTGATTGCAGCACAGCGCCTTGGTCGAGACCAGGGTTGGAACACGTTGATTGTCACCACAGTTTCGGTGTCAATTCTTGGCGCAAGTTATGCGCTGTTGCAAGCGGCGTTCAAAGTGAGTGCCAAGCAACGTGAAGCAGAAGGGTCGATGTTCTAATGGGTTACTTCGGAGGCTTTTTAGTTACTGCTCGTCAGCGCGGTAAGAAAAATCAAGTGACAACTCAATATTCGGGTGGTCGTGTACGTCGCAAGTCGATCAACAAGTCGAAGAGTGGCGAGTCAAGCAAGCGTGCCGAAGAGATGGACGCGAAGATCGACAAGCCAGAACGGATGCATGGTCGTCATGTGCTGAACCGTTACGAAGACGGTATGGAAAAGTGCATCGGTTGTGAGCTATGCGCTGCAGTGTGCCCAGCGAAGTGCATTCACGTTCGTGGTGCCGACAATGATCCCGATAATCCAACGTCAC
>CAZHIN010000190.1:0-825 GCA_964532575.1 uncultured Acidimicrobium sp. | reverse complement strand
TTGTAGGCGATGACGGTCAACCACAGCACATGCCGTGGGAAGACTGGCGTCCGGGCGAAGATCAAAACACTTCGGGTTGGATGCGAGCAACTGCTTCGTCGGGTGATGCATCTTTTAGTGGAGTAGTGGGCTGGAGTGGTGAGCTTGGCTATGGCGTTCGCGCCCCAGAAGCGAGCAGCGACTAATGGAACTTTTCGTTTTTGTTTGTGCCACAGTCATGATCATTGTTGGTGCGCTTGGTGTTGTGTTGCGGAAGCATCCTGTGCACGCAGCACTCAGCTTGGTCCTCACATTGTTCGGAATTGCCGTGATGTTCGTAGCCCAACACGCTGAGTTCCTCGCGGCAGTACAAGTAATTGTGTATGCCGGTGCCATCGTGGTGTTGTTCTTGTTCGTGATCATGTTGCTCGGTGTCGACCGCGTTGAAAACCTCAAGACCGAGCCGCTTGCCGGTCAGCGCTGGATTGCCGGAGTTGTTGGTGCGAGTTTGCTCGGATTATTGGCAGCGGCCATATATACCGGTGCGGATTCAGTTGTTTCTCGCGGTGAGGGCATTGCGAGCAATGTTGTTGGCGATAATCCAGATGCAAACATTCAGCAATTAGCTTCTTCTATTTTTTCCGACTACGTGATGGCCTTTGAAGTGACATCAATCTTGTTGGTCGTGGCCGTTGTTGGCACTGTGTTGTTGGCGCGCCGTCGCACGGCAGGTAAGTCATGAACGCACTCATTGTTGTTCCAACCGCAACGTGGTATCTCTTGCTGTCGGCAGTTCTGTTCACTATCGGCACCGTTGGTGTGTTAGTTCGCCGCAATCCGCTCGTG
>CAZHIN010000189.1:0-1609 GCA_964532575.1 uncultured Acidimicrobium sp. | reverse complement strand
TACATCGGTGGTATGGGTGCTCGTGACAAGAACTTCTACAACACCATTTGCAAGAAGTACGGCTACGAAAAAGAGGCCATCGAAATTCAAGATTTGTACTTGTCGGGCAAGAAAGAAGAAGCAGCAGCGGCCGTTCCAGGCGAGATGTTGTCGAACTCAAACTTGGTTGGTCCAAAGAGTTTCATTAAAGAGCGCATTGCATCGTTTAAAGAAGCTGGCGTAACGATGTTGTCCGTTAACCCAGTCGGTCCGAACGCAATTCAGAACATTGAAACCCTGAAAGAGATGATCGGCTGATGCCCGCATTCGGAGGTTCCGTATCAAACGGTTGGGAAGCAGTTCGTGATGCTTTCGTCGACAACTTAGAAAACTCCGAAGAAGTCGGCGCAGCTGTTTCGGTCTATCACCGCGGCAACAAGGTGGTCGACCTGTGGGGCGGATCATTCGATGCTGAAAAAACACAGCCTTATGTCGAAGATACTTTGCAACTGGTGTTCTCGACAACCAAGGGAATCACTGCCATTGCTGTCGCGATGTGTGTCGAGCGTGGCCTTTTGTCCTACGACGAAAAAGTCAGCACGTATTGGCCAGAATTTGCTCAGCATGGCAAAGGTGATGCAACGGTTGCTCAGTTGCTATCTCACCAATGTGGTTTGTACACCGTTGACGGTGACATCACTTTGGCTGAGGCGCTCAACTGGACGACGATTACTGAGCGGCTGGCGGCGACTGCTCCGCGTTGGGAAATCGGAACTAAGCACGGCTATCACGCCTTGACCTACGGGTGGCTTGCAGGCGAACTCGTTCGTCGCGTTGATCCGTCTCATCGCAGCCTTGGAACCTTTGTGCAACAAGAAATTGTCAGCAAGGTTGGTGGCGAACTATGGATCGGTCTTCCCGAATCAGAAGAATCGCGAGTGTCACCAATGATTGGTGGATTGAACTCGATTCCTGAAGACCTAGACCCAGCCATTAAGGCGATGATGGAACAGTTCTTGGGTCCAAACTCTCCTGGTGGCCAAGCTCTGAGTCTGAACGGGGCGTTCGGAATTGAGAATGCGTTTAATCGCCGTGATGTTCATGCGGCTGAAATACCGGCAGCTAATGGCATCACCAATGCGCGTACTCTGGCCCGCATTTATTCTTCGCTGATTAGTGAAGTTGATGGTGTTCGTTTGCTGAAGTCAACAACTGTTGAAAAAGTGCGCACATTGGTGACTCCTGAAAACGAACCTGATGCCTGTCTGATTATGCCGACCACCTTTGGTATGGGTTTCATGGTTCATGGGCCGTTCTCGTTGTTCGGTGGTCCCGGATCTTTCGGAAAAAGAAATCGGCTTTGGTTACGTGATGAATCAGATGGCCACAAACTTGGCCAATGACTTCAGGGCTCAGCGTTTGGCTGAAGCTGCAGTTGCGTGCGCAAGCGCTTCGTAGCGCGAATGTAAATCACACTCGCGATTGCTGCGGCACATGCGAAGCCAGAAATAGCTTGGCGTACTCCATAAATTTCTGAGACGAGTCCGGCAAGCGCGCTCGTGAGCGACAACATCAAAGTGACGAGAGCAAAATCACCGGCCAGAATTCGTCCACGAATATGGTCGGGTGA
>CAZHIN010000188.1:0-1627 GCA_964532575.1 uncultured Acidimicrobium sp. | reverse complement strand
CTGTGTCATGCCGACCTTCTCGCCGACGATTGCTTTTTGTGCCATAACGGCGACCTGTGCCCTTTTCTGCTGCGTGATATTTGTTAGTTCTGTAAGACTCGATGTACTCGTAACGCCCATTCGTCCAATCGATTCCGGTAACGGAAATGCTCCGCCCGGCAACGCCGGCGGAGCACCGAAAACGTTGTTGCTGCAAGGTTCCTCGTGTTACCGAGGTACTTGCAGACGTCGATTGTGACGTCAAGTTGCTACTAATGACCGCCCCAGCACTGCGCCAAGAAAGTCGTGAATACGGACTCGTTACCCTATCGGCGCATTTTGGCGTCTCCAAACGCCCAACCACCAAGAATTACAGGCAATTATTTGGACTCAGCCCTGGGTGCGAGCAACCAGAGTTGCCTTCACCGTGAGCCGTTTTGCACCCCTCAAAATCTCGATTTCGACGGTTTGACCCGGCGCGGCGTCGCGAATTGCCGCCACTAGCCCTGCCTGGCCGTCAATTGGCTCGCCATCTACTGACAAAACAATGTCTTCTTGCAGAATTCCGGCCAAATCGGCTGGCGAATCGGGCTGAACACTCGTGATGATGGCTCCCTGACCCCCATCGGTGCGGGCGGCCAGGCCAACTCCGAGAAAGCCCTCCTGCCGGGCCTCCCCGCTTGCTTGGCTGCGCAACTGTTCAAGTACTGGTCCAATTTCGTCTACCGAGATCGAGAACCCAACATTGTTTGCCGCTTGATTGACATCGCTGCGAGCAACTGCAGTGTTGATGCCCACTACCTCGCCGCGCAAGTTAACGAGCGGGCCGCCAGAGTTGCCTGACGAAATTGCAGCATCGGTTTGAATCAATCCATTAAGTGCACCCGACTCGGTGATGATCGTGCGCTTGAGGGCAGAAATAATTCCTGATGTGACTGAGGGTCCGCCATCGAGCGCAAGTGCATAACCGATTGCAATCACTTGGTCACCAATGCGAATGGTGCCGGGTTGAGCAAATGTTGCGGGCTTCAGGTTTGTTGCTTCAATCTTGAGCAGCGCCATGTCATTACCAGGGTCACTTGCCAACACGGTTGCTGTGCGTGGCTCGGTTTCGCCAGCAAAGCGAACTGAGACGCTTGTCGAGCCAGCAACAACATGTGCATTGGTCAATATCTCACCGTCTGATGTGAGTACCACTCCTGTACCAGTGGCTTCACCCTCGCCGGACGTGTCACTGATGTGGCTATTGATTGTGACAACGCTGTCGGCCAATTTGTTTACAACTTGTGCAACCACCGTGGTTCCAAGACTCGGATCATTCGAACCAACTTCGCTCGTCACGAGCGGTGCATTAGATGATCCAGAAATTTTTGTTGAACCAATGGTGATGTCCCACTTGTCGGCAGCGATGGTGCCAAGAATGCCACTGCCAAAACCAACTGCTATAACGACAAGCACCAATGCAAGTGCGCGCAATTTACGACGACTCTTCACGTGTGCGAGCATCGGCGGAGGCGGTGGCATTGGAGTAGAGATGGTTGGAGCACCACTCAGTGATTCCGGTTCGGCGACTGGAGACTCGTCTTTGACCGTCGCGTCACTCCACTCGTCGCCAGTAGTTTTCACGACTGGCGCATCATCTTGTGGG
>CAZHIN010000187.1:0-1654 GCA_964532575.1 uncultured Acidimicrobium sp. | reverse complement strand
AAGCCCACAGTTACGATGACGTTGCAACCCTTGTCGATGAATGACTGCAAGTTTGGTGCGTAGTCAGCATCTGTTGCTGATTCGAGCACTTCTGTTGCAACACCCAATGAAGCTTCTGCCTGGAGCAGACCTTCGTGTGCGATCTGGTTGAAACCCTTGTCGTCCACGCCACCGGTGTCGGTGACTTCACAGGCCAAGCCTGTTGGAGCGGCTGGGGTTGTGTCTGCTGCAACTGTGTCTGATGACGAGCTCGAGCTACCGCATGCGGCAAGCGCGAACACTGCTACCAAACCAACAGCAAGACCTTTAATAGTCTGCTTTCTCATTTTTGTTTTCTCCCTCTTACGCATCCATGTAGATACGCATGTTTGTTGGTAGGTAGAGAATAGCCCAAAGGGCGCAGTTGGTTTTGACCGCGAACTACGAGCCGCCTACTCCCCATCTACCAAGCATCAACCATGGGGCGCTTTTTACCCGATCTCGGTTGTGCAATTGGGCACGCCCGCAACAGCGACAGCAATTTGGCGCGAGTTTCTGCAGGGTCAATCACATCGTCAATTTCGGTGTGACTCGCCATATTCAGCGCCCCACCCCGCTCGTAAGCCGCGGCGATCAGTCGCTGTTCAAGTGCCTCGCGCTCAGTTGGGGTGGCAGCAGCATCGAGTTCGCGCTTAAAACCCAGTCGCACAGCGCCCTCAAGTCCCATGCCACCAAACTCTCCCGTTGGCCACGCCACGATCATTTCTTTGGCATGAAAACTTCCGCCGGCCATGGCCTGTGCGCCAAGACCATAACCCTTGCGCAAGACAATTGTCAGCCATGGAATTGTCACGCTCGCTGCAGTAACAAACAGGCGCGAGAAGTGTCGCACTTGAGCCCCTTCCTCGGCATCCACGCCAACCATAAAACCTGGTGTATCGCATAAGGAGATCAATGGAATATCGAACGCATCGCACAGTTGCACGAATCGCGCCATCTTGTCGGCACCCTGCACATCGATGGCACCACCGAGGTGTGCAGGATTATTCGCAACTATGCCAACAGGCCTGCCTTCGATACGGCCGAACGCAGTGACGATGCCCACACCAAACTCGGCGCGTAGTTCGAGCACGCTGTCGATGTCGCACAACAGCTCGACAACTTTGTGAATGTCGTATATCCGAGTGCGTTGTTCGGGCACGGTGTTGCGCAAGAGATCATCGGCATGACGCCGGTAGTCAGATGTAGCGCCCTGAAAAAATGACAGATACTTTTTTGCAATAGCCACAGCAGCCTGCTCATCTGTTGCTCGATAATCGACAACGCCGTTGCGCGACTGAGTGCCGATTGGGCCGATGTCAGTTGGTGCAACAACGCCCAACCCTCCGCCCTGAATCATTGCTGGACCAGCCATGCCGATGTTTGAGTTTTCGGTTGCGATAATCACATCACAGCAACCCAACAACGCTGCGTTACCTGCAAAGCAATAACCAGAAGCGATACCAATAAGCGGCACGAGACCTGACAGTTTTGCAAATGCGGCAAACGACATCACGTCTAAACCCGCGACGCCCGGTGCATCGGTGTCGCCGGGCCGTCCGCCACCGCCTTCGGCAAACAACACGACTGGTAAACGCATGCGCTCTGCAAGTTCAAACAACCGATCTTTTTTGCG
>CAZHIN010000186.1:0-1689 GCA_964532575.1 uncultured Acidimicrobium sp. | reverse complement strand
TGCTATTCGGTCAGGTGGTCTCATGGTCGTTGGCATCAACAAACAGCATTTTGACGCAAACGGCTTTGCCGCTGCTCTGCACAAGGCTCAAGACGCCAAACAAATTTGTGCGCCCACGTTTACCGAAGTGCAAATTTATGACGAAGGCAGTCCCCATTATGGAGACTTGGCGCTCGTTACTTCTTTTCTCGTCCTGTCCCCAGCTTAAAACCAGGGCTTCCGGCTGCGCTCCACTCGCCGACGAACTCCATAAACTTTTCGCCAAACGGGTCGACGCCGCGTAACGGCATATTGCCTCGCTTGATCGTCCAGTCGTGAGGTGCGAGTTGTTCTGCTTTGTCCATGTGTTCGAGCGCACCAGATTCATCACCTTGAAGTCGCAACGCCACTGCAATTCGTCGATGCAAACGAGCTTCCTGTACTTCGTTTGTTGGTAACACTTGAAACGAACGGACTGCATCAGCATCCATGTCTAATTCATTGTTACGAACCCATCTACGCAACAATTCGTGATGCACCGAAGAGTCAACGCCACTAAATGATCTCCACATATCGCTAGCGGGAGTGCTGTCAGCTGGTCGCACAATCTTGTCGTTCTCGTCTATCCATAGTGCTGCTGGCACGTTTACAATTCCATACAGATCGGCAACAAGATGCATCGTGTCGATCAACACCGGGTACGACAACGGCTCTTTGGTTGCCCACTCTTTCACGGCGTCTGCATCTGCATCGAGTGCAACAGCGATGATGGTGAAACCTGTGTCAGCTAATTCGGTTGCGAGTTGCTGCCAGACCGGCAGCTCGTAGCGGCAGCCTCACCAACTCGACCAGGCAAGAATGAGCTTCTTGCGCTTGGCGAAATCACTGAGTGAAACCATGTTGCCGTTGATGTCTGGCAATGTGAAATTTGGTGCATTCAGCGTTGCCATTGCGGCCGCCCTATTGGATGCCTGTTCTCCCAAAGCAACTACATTGCGCGACGAATCAAGAACCACATTTCGTCCGGTTACGCGCGCGAACTCGGCTACATCAATTGCTGCTCCATTACTCATCGCAGCCGCGTCACGAACTGGCACACAGATCTCGTCCTTGCACAAACCTTCTGGTTTTAGCGTCCAGCCTGTCGCGTGATAAAAGTCGCCCGCATTCACTCCCAACTCGCCAAAGCCCACTCGACCAAATGAATCTGAACCGCTTTCAGCTATTACCGTGAGTTGAGTCATAGTCGGAAACAATATCGCACTGGAGAAACATCACATGGGCAAATCAGTACTGATCACTGGTGCAGGATCAGGTTTTGGCAAAGGTACTGCGCTGGCTCTCGCTGCCAAGGGACATCAAGTCATTGCAACAACCGAGACTCAAGATCAAGCAAGCGCACTGCGCAAGGAAGCGCCACAAATTGAAGTCATCAAGTTAGACATCACCGATGCAACCGATATCGCCCAAGTCAAAAGCCTCAAGATCGATGTACTCATTAATAATGCAGGTGCAGGACAAACCGGCCCGATTGCCGACGTGCCAATCGAACGTGTACGACACTTATTTGAAGTCAATGTTTTTGGCACACTCGCCATCACTCAAGCCGTGCTGCCACAGATGGTTGCTCGCGGCAGTGGTCGCATCATCATCATGTCTTCGGTCGCAGGCGTCATGTCTGGTCCATCATTTGGCCCGTATTCAATGACC
>CAZHIN010000185.1:0-1750 GCA_964532575.1 uncultured Acidimicrobium sp. | reverse complement strand
TTTCTCCAGTGCTGTACCGTGACTTGCGCGTTAGACCCATGACACGCCAATGGTCGCCTGAACAAGAAACCAAAACAGCTGGACGAATTTTTCCTTCTGACGCCTCATTTTCGAGTGGATTCATAATGTTGACCCAGAACAAAAGGCCGGAACTCGGACGTGTCGATTCATGATCTGCGCTGTTCAGATTCACACTCGTAAGATTCGTCTCTTCAAGAGCCGCGGCTCGCAATCGACATGAAACTGCTGTGTTGTGTCCGAAGTTATTCTGGAATTCAACGACAACAATGGAACCAACTGCAATTCTCCCCTGAACCAAATCCGGCAGAATCCACCCATTTGGCTCGGACGCTCCAAGACGTCGCCAGCGAAGTGCCCCGTCTTCGCGCTGCGCTGTGATTTCACATTCCAACTGCGACATTTAGTTTTCAATCTCCCCTGCTTGGATTCTGCCTGATTCGTATAGTTCTCCGGACCATGCGTTAACGGTGCGCGTATAGCTAGGTATCAGAACATGTACATCGGCATGGTGAAGGCCATCCACGCAATTCATTTGACGAAGCATTGAAGAATCTGGGAGTGCCGACACCACAACGGAGAGTCGCTCACTGCGATTTTCTGTCAATTGTGAGATAAAACGAACCAGTGCTGGTCCGATGTCGTCTGGGTTCGAAGGCTCACAAACGAGGTTGGCTTGTGAACCGCCTAGATGGCGTGCAGCCCATCTAGCGACGTTGCCTTCCCACAGTTCAATCAGCCATTCAGGGTTTATGCCGTTGTCGTTCTGGTGCGGCGTTCCGAGTAACACGAATGCTGTTGCGCTTGCCATTTTGACTTCCTTCCTAGGTAGTTGTTGCACATCTATGAAGGGCGGTTGGTACCCCGATTGTCAGAAGAAATTAGTTGCATGTCGATCAAAGGTTGGTGTTCGAGCGCCCTATTCCTTACTCAATTACTTAGCCAAAAAAGATTCAAAAAGAATCAATTTTCGAACGTTTTTCCTACAGGTACATGTGCGTAACGTGGCCCTCATGAATGGAGAAACCATGAAATTTGTCATCAGTCCCGCACATCACGAACGTCTTGTCAACGAACGCAACATCGTTCCGACGGGGGCGCTTGACTTGACGTACATTGTCACGATCATTCAGAAGTACCGAGATGAGTGCGATCAGTCCGATCCGTATGTACACAGTTCCTTCGTATCGCGTGTCACTGACATAGTGACATTCATTGGTGAAATACGACGGAATGCTCTTGATGAGAATGATTCGCTCTGCTGCGACATCGCCATTGCACTTATTGCAGCATCTCTCGAACGCAACACAAACTTCGAGCAGCGCCAACCGACCCCGTCAGAAGCTGTGTACGCAATATTCAATGATGCGTTCCTGGAGACCTTGCGGGCGGAGTTGGGCAGCGTGCCGTTCCATGTCTTTGACGAGAGCCCCGCTGAGGGCGTAGTTGACCTTCTTGCCGCGACCCGTCTCGTCATGCGGATGTGCCCAAACAGCTGGGTGTCTGAGGAAGAGATTGAGCGGTGCCACGATGACCGCATAGACGGTAAGACTTTCCAAATTGAGTTAATTGACGAAGCCGAATTGGTCGGTGAGGAATACGTCATCAGCGCCTTCGATGAGTGGGCAGAAGTCCAATTCTTCCCCTGGGACGGCGAAAACAGCAACATCTAGCCGAGATGACACAGATCTACTCAACTCTGCGCACACTTTATTTCTGCGCGCGAAGCGTT
>CAZHIN010000184.1:0-1763 GCA_964532575.1 uncultured Acidimicrobium sp. | reverse complement strand
GGTTCTCTTCCTTGATCTTTACGCCTTCTTTAGCCTCGACAGCCTGGTGAATGCCTTCGCTCCAACGACGACCTTCAAGAATTCGCCCGGTGAACTCGTCCACGATTTTCACTTCACCGTCTTGCACGATGTAGTCCTTGTCGCGGTGATACAGAACTGCAGCCTTCAGTGCAACCTGCAATTGGTGCACCAAGTTCTGCTGCACTTCGTCGTACAAATTGTCGATTCCTAGTTGCTGCTCAACCTTTTCAATACCCGACTCAGTTGGAACCACAATTCGCTTGTCTTCTTCGACTTCGTAATCAACGTCGCGCGACAGCGAGCGCACAATCGAGGCGAATCGGTAATACATCTTTGCTGCATCGGCGATGCGCCCAGAAATAATAAGTGGGGTTCGTGCTTCGTCAATGAGGATGGAGTCAACTTCGTCAACAATGGCAAAGTGATGTCCACGTTGAACCTTTTCATCTTTAGTGTTGGCCATGTTGTCACGCAGGTAGTCAAAGCCAAATTCGTTGTTGGTGCCATACGTAATATCCGCCGCATAGTCGCGACGCTTTTCCTCTGGCGAAGTGCGCACGCCAGGGATAACGAGACCAACTTCAAGACCCATCCAACGATGAATTCGACCCATCCACTCCGCGTGGAAACGCGCTAAGTAGTCGTTCACCGTGATGACGTGAACACCTTTTCCTGAAAGCGCGTTCAAGTATGCAGGCAAAGTAGAGACCAATGTCTTTCCTTCACCAGTGCGCATTTCAGGAATCCAGCCGGCATGCAGTGCTGCGCCACCCATGAGCTGCACATCAAAGTGTCTCTGCCCGATTACACGTGAAGACGCCTCGCGAACAACCGCAAATGCTTCCACCATCAAGTCATCCACGTCCTCGCCACGCTCGAGACGCTGACGGAATTCAGTAGTTTTGCCCTGCAACGCAGCATCGGAGAGCAGCTTTAACTCGGGCTCAAAAGCGTTGATATCGGGCACCAGCGAAGCAAGTGCCTTGACCTTTTTGCCTTCGCCGGCACGAAGAATGCGATCTAGAAGTGCCATGCAATCAATGATCCTACCTGCGCCATGCTGGGGCGGGAGTGGAGGCCACGGCAGCGCAGACAACCCTCGTCGCACCCGCTTGGTACAGCGCACGCTGAGCAATTCGCATCGTTGCGCCAGTTGTCACTACATCATCAACCACCAAAACTGTGGTGGGAATGTCAATTGATCGAGCACGGAACGAAACTCCAACCAACCGATTTTCCCGACTCTGCCCCGTTTGATGCCCAACTGTTTCACGCACCAATAGCTTGCGTACCGGCACACCAAGTGTTCGACCCATTATTCGTGCGAGTGTCTCGGCTTGGTCGTGACCGCGTGCGGTGCGTCGCTCACGTGTTGTTGGCACCCAAGTCACCACATCAATGGTGTTGATCTCCACTGAAGTTCGCAATGTTGCAACGAGACGATCTGCAAACATTGTTGCAAGAGCCCGATGATTTCGGTACTTAAACGCCAGCATCAAATCGCGCACGAGCCCAACATAAGACAGCGCAACGAGTGCATCGCTGCAGTACGGCCGTGGACACAATGCGATTTTGGATGCACATCTAGTACACGCTTTGCGCACTGTCTGACCACATCCTGCACATTGATTAGATAACAACACCAAACTCCTCAGCGCCGAGCACTACGGTTAGACAATGCCGAATAACTTCATTGCACCGTTACGCGATCGGCCCGTGCAACGACTCACACGATGTGTAGG
>CAZHIN010000183.1:0-1766 GCA_964532575.1 uncultured Acidimicrobium sp. | reverse complement strand
GTAGCCATTTCGACATAGCGGCACAGCATGTTTGCTAGGCGCACTTGGTCAATTGTCTTACAATTCACATTGAGCAATTCTGGTGATGCCACAACAACTGTGACTGCTTGAGCTCGGCTAACGGCAACATTAAATCGATTTTTGCTGTAGAGGAACTCAAAGTTGCGAGGTATGTCGTTAGCGCTGGAACTTGTGTACGACACCAACACAATTGGGGCTTCGCTGCCTTGTGCTTTGTCAACTGTGCCTACACGCTGACGTAATGAGTCTTCGGTTACGCCAAACGAAACTGCAATCGGATTTGCTAAAAGCTGTCGGCGTAATTCCTGTACCTGGGCGTTGTACGGAGCAATAACAAAGATGTCACGCGGTTCTATTGGGCGAGTGTTGCCATGTTTATCAGTAAATGGCTTACCCAGGACCGATGTATAAATCTTCACGACAGCGGCAACTTCGGCAACGCTGCGCACCGAACAGCCTTCATGTTGAACTGGTAACCAGTACAAGCCTGAACCGCCCACCAAACCACCATCGCCGATGTGTTGCAGAGCGCAAGGTGGGTCGGCCTCAAGTTTTCCCTCGTACACCTGTTCCGAAATGAACTTGGTAATTTCTGGGTGCATGCGACGAGTGATGCGCAACAGAATTCCATATTCGGGGGGAACAACATCGTGACCTTGGTTGATGTGCTCAAGGCCAGAAAGCCCAGAGGTGCCAGGGTGCGATGCGCGAGTTGGTTGCTTTAACTGCTGAGGGTCGCCAACTAAAACGGTGTTTCGTGCTGCAAGTGAAACCGCCAAGCTGTCGGCGAGTGATAGCTGACCAGCTTCGTCAATGATGAGCGTGTCTACCGAACTGCGCATTGCCGCGTTGGAGAACAAAAAGCTGGTGCCGACAATGATGTTGAAGTCGCTTAATGATGCTGCAATCTTTTTAGCATCCTTCACAAACTTGACGTCCACCCCGACCTGCGTGAAAGTCGGTAGCGCTTCGCCGTCTTTGGGCTTAACTGCAATACGTACGGGTGAGTCCTGGGTGAACCCGTGATTACTAGCAAACCGTGCTATTTCACTGAGCAATTGATGCGCTGCAGCATGCGTGTTTGCAGTGATGCCAACGCGATGACCGCGCTTTACTAACTCGAGGATTGCGTTTGCTGATGAGTACGTCTTTCCAGTACCAGGAGGACCTTGGATAACGAGGTACGAGTTGTCTAAATGATGGATTGCATCAGCTATTTCAGTAGGTGACACCTCGAGGCTCTCGCTGACTTTGAGCAAGTTATAGTCACCGGTAAATCGGGGTGGACGTAATTCGAGAATGTCATGTGCTGCTTGGTACGAAGAATGGTCTGCGACGTTTACAAGTTGGGCAAACTCGATGAGCGCATCTTCGAATTGAGTTTTCGAAAAGAATTCCTGTTCAAAAATCGAAGTCGGATTGATTGCATCTGCAGTTTCGGATCGAATATCTAAATCAATGACCCCATTGTCGAGATCGATTGCAATAACTTTTGCTGAGCCTGCAGCCCCAGAAGCCAAACCATCCTCTCGCGGTGGCCAAAAAGTGGATGATGTGACGTTGGACCCGATGCCGATTTTGGTGATTTGCGTTGGGTCGAATGTGAAACGACGAGTTGATTTAAAGCCAAACTTCGCAGATTTGGTAGTTCCCGAATCCAGTTGTTCAACAAACTTCAGCCCAGCGAGTGCAGTTGGGCTGTCGAATAGTTCATCGTTTTCCATGGTGAGCAGGTTGATGAATTC
>CAZHIN010000182.1:0-1778 GCA_964532575.1 uncultured Acidimicrobium sp. | reverse complement strand
AAACTCTTCACCCGTACTATTTCGTGGGAGGCCCCGTAGTTTGGTGCTTTTCAAGTCCGTACCGTAGAGGGCCGTATGTCAATTCTCCCTAACGCCGCATTTTCTATCGCTCTCGATTGTCAACTCGACAATGTGCCCGGCACCCTTGGGCGGTTGTGTGCCGCCATTGGTGAAGCAGGTGGAAACATCGGAGCACTGGATGGTTTTGATGTTCGTGGCCCGGTGCTTCGTCGAAGTCTTGTTGTGCACTGTCGAAATGAAGAGCATCAAAATGCAGTTGTTGCCGCTGTACAAAAACTAGATGGCATAACAGTTGTTGATTGGTGGGACCGAACCTTTCGGATGCATGAGGCCGGAAAGATTGAAGTCATCAGCACGGCACCAGTCAACGATCGCGATGATTTGTCAATGGCATACACGCCGGGTGTTGCTCGTGTTTGCACTGCAATTGAAAATGATCCATTGCTTTCACACAAGTACACCATTCGAAAAAACACCGTCGCAATTGTTAGTAATGGAACTGCAGTGCTCGGACTTGGTGACATCGGCCCAGAGGGCGCGATGCCTGTCATGGAGGGCAAAGCACTTTTGTTTAAAGAGTTTGGTGGGGTAAATGGATTCCCAATTTGTATAAATGCTCGCACCGCTGATGAGGTCGTTGATTTTGTGCAACGCATTGCACCAACATTTGGTGGAATAAATCTTGAAGATATAAAAGCACCCGAGTGTTTTGAAATTGAAGAACGGCTGCGAGCGAGTCTTGACATTCCTGTGTTTCACGACGACCAACATGGCACAGCAGTGGTGACATTGGCGGCGTTGTGGAATTCTTTGAAAATTACTGGCAAGAAAATGGAAGACCTCACGGTTGTCATCGCTGGCGTCGGTGCTGCAGGTGTCGCAATTGGCAAGATTCTTCTTAATGCCGGCATCGGCGATGTCATTGGTTGTGATCGCGTGGGTGCGATTTATACAGGTCGAGGCGAAATGAACTCGGCAAAAGAGTGGTTCGCCGCAAACACAAATTCTTCGCGAAAAATGGGATCGATTAGTGACGTCATGAAAGGCGCAGACGTGTTTGTCGGAGTCAGTGGGCCCGATCTAGTTACTGCAGCCGATGTTCGCTCGATGGCAAAGAACCCAATTGTGTTTGCAATGGCAAACCCAAACCCAGAAATTCGTCCAGAGCAAGTAGACGGTCTTGCTGCCGTCATGGCGACTGGTCGTAGTGATTATCCGAATCAAATTAATAACGTGCTTGCGTTTCCCGGAATCTTTCGTGGTGCACTTGACGCAAATGCAACAGACATCACCGAGGGGATGAAATTAGCGGCAGCGATCGCCATTGCCGAGTCGGTAACCGATGCCCAATTGTCGCCAGATTTTGTGGTGCCATCAGTATTTGATCGGACCATTGTTCAACGCGTTGCGCCAGCGGTCGCCGCAGCTGCAGTTAAAGATGGCGTCATCCGCAAGTCTTAGAAAATTTTAGCGCTGCTCGGCGCTGTGAACTGAGATTCGCGTGATCGTCGTCATGCTGCACCAATAAATATCACCGTGAGGCCCGACGGCAGGAAATACTGCAGATTGAATCGGACTTGTCGTTGAAACTCGTGCAACTTCTTCGCCATTTGTAATATCAAGCACGACAACTTGTTCGCAACCTAGTTCAGGTCGATAATCGGCAGTAATAATTTGTCCTGCGTTGGGAGACAACAACATATGACAAGCGTGATTCTGCTCACGGCTCCAGCGAAGCGTGACAGAATCTTCGTCGT
>CAZHIN010000181.1:0-1778 GCA_964532575.1 uncultured Acidimicrobium sp. | reverse complement strand
ATCGAACAAATTAAGTCGCGCTGCCGACCACACCGCGTGGGCCCGCAACATTGGGTCTGGGTGCTCGAGGTATCGAGATATTGCGTTCACCACATTTTCATCTCGGCGATCACCGATGTTGCCCAACACAAGTAGCGCATTGCGCCTCACCCAATCTGGGTTGCGCTCTGCGATGTACCACTGATCTACATGAGTAAGCAACGTTGCATCATCCATGTCGAGCAACTCAAGTACATCAATCCATGGCCGCGCATCATCTCGAAGTTCTTTAGACAAACTCAATCGAGTTGTCGGTGGACAAACTTCTTGGCAATCATCACATCCGTAGATTCGGTCACCTAACGCTTCTCTATATCTTCGATCGAAGACGCCAGGTTTCTGAATGAGCCATGCAAGACATTTTGCAGCATCAACTGTGCCGGGTTCTATTATCGCTCCCGTAGGACAAGCATCGATACATCGTCTACATGCACCGCATCCATCGGCAACTGGATTTTCATTGAGGATGAGCGGTGCTGTCGTAATCACACTTCCCAACACAAAGAAACTTCCTGCTCCTTCAATAAGCACGTTGGCATTTTTGCCAAACCATCCAAGGCCTGCCAAGTACGCGGCCTCACGATCGACCATCGAGTTGTCGTCTGCAAACACCACTGCTTTGAATCCATCACTGCGCAGTTGGTCGCGCATTGCGAACAGACCCACCTTGAGTGCCTCGTAATATTCGGTCCAGGCATATCGCGCAACTCGCGCGCTGAACTGCGCTTTCGGATCTGGCAGAGGTGATGCGTAGGAATACGCACCAACAATCATCGACTTTGCATCAGCCACCGCCGACTGAGGATCGGTTGATCGTGCAGGATTACGATATGTGAACTGCATCGTGTCGTGCAAGCCAGCCGCCTTGCGTTCTACTAGAGCCTGATGGGCTCGTTGCATTACTTGCGCAGGAGCAACACCAACGCGATCCAGACCACCAGAAGTTCCGATTGACAACACACGCTCGGTATAGGCCGCGCGTGCTGCATGATCGACCAGGTCAATTGTTGATGATTTTTTAGACAACCGCACGATGCCGAAGCGTAGGCACCATTCCGGCATTTGCGAGCAGGCGAACTGCCCGCTGTTCGGCAAGATCAAAGACCACCGCTGTTTCATGCGGATCGCCGCATAAAAAAGACATTAAGCAGTCGTCGCATGCCGACGTCTTTTGCATAACGCAGGTGTCGCAACTGATAATCAGTGGTTGTTGGGATTGGTTTGTATCACTCATTGTGTGCTCCTTGTGTCACCTGCATGTGTACGCCAACTACGTACAAAGTGAAGTTTGCTCAATGGGTGCTACACGGTGAGAACCCCCTCAATTTCCCCGTTTACACTGTTCCCACAGAGCTACCCCTACGCCAGAAAGCACCCCACATGAGCAACTCAACTACTTCCCGCGCATTTACCGTGGGCAAGATCAACGATGTATGGACACAACAGATCACCGATGTGTCACTCGACAACCTGGGCGAAGGTGATGTGCTCATTGCCGTGGAGTATTCGTGCATTAACTACAAAGACGGATTGGCCACCAGCGAAAAGGGTCGTGTTGCGCGTATTGATCCGCTGATCGCCGGTGTTGACCTTGCAGGAACCGTGATCGAATCTGCAAGCCCATACTTTCTCGTTGGCACTCAGGTCATCGCCCACGGTTACGACATTGGTGTTGCTCACAATGGTGGATACAGCGCTCTTGCCCGAATTCCAGCGCAATGTTTGGTTGCAGTACCAAA
>CAZHIN010000180.1:0-1792 GCA_964532575.1 uncultured Acidimicrobium sp. | reverse complement strand
CGTGGGTCGTCTTCTGGAATTCCTGCTTCAACTTTGCCCACCAAGTCAGCGCCTACGTCGGCTGCTTTTGTGAAGATGCCACCACCAACGCGGAGGAACAATGCCAGAAGTGATCCACCGAAGCCGAAGCCAACCAACATTGCTGATGAAGTGTTTTGGAACAATGCGATGATCACGGTTGCGCCAAGCAAACCAAGACCAACGGTGAACATGCCTGCAACGCCACCGGTGCGGAACGCAACTTGTAAAGCATCCTTCATCGAACCGCGTCGTGCGGCTGCAGCAGTGCGCACGTTGCCGCGAGTTGCGAGTGTCATACCGATGTAACCGGTAAGACCAGAGGCGATACAACCAAGGATGAACGCGAGTGTGCGATACAAACCAGACTCAACAAACGAAAGTGCAGATCCACCTTGTGGTTTGTCGATTGCAACTGATGTAAGGAACACAACTGCGCCCACTGGCACAAGGATCATGCCGATGGTGCGAAACTGACGCTTCAAGTAAGCCAATGCTCCAACTTGAATCGCGCCAGCAATTTCTTTCATCTTGTCGGTGCCTTCATCTTCTTGAAGGACTTTGATCATGAGGTACCAGCCAACGAGCAGAGCCAGTACGGCCGATGCTCCAGAAAGACCGAGAATGAGCCATTCTCCGCCCTTCAAAGTAAATGTTTGCCAGCCGCCTTCGGTTGCAAGTATTGACGTCACGTGTTATCTCTCCGTTTAGTGATGCTGTGCTCACCAGGATGGGGGCCACAGTTTTGTACCTCGCAAGTGTAGAGAATTTGTGCCCTAATAAGTGAAATCCCCATATCGGGGTGAAGATTTGGGCGGTTTGGGTGACCAACTTGAGACAAGGTTCACGCCCAATTTGCGTCTATATATATAGAGAAATCAAGAGGGGATGCCTGCGCTCGTCATGCTCACAAGTATTCTGAAATCGATGGTTACTTCGTCCTCTGTTACTTCCGAGGCTCTACGACGGGCTCCTGTTACCGGCACAGCATTACAGGCACGCAAAAAGCGTCCGTTCTTGCTCGACCTGTATTCCACTTCGGTTGGCAAAAAGTATGCAATGGCTATCTCGGGTATAGCGATGATGGGTTTTGTGCTGTTCCACATGATCGGCAACTTAAAGATGTATCTCGGCGCCGTCGCGCTCGATCATTACGCCGAATTTTTGCGCGCCCTGTTGTATCCGATCATGCCGAAAGGCGTGATGTTGTGGATTTTGCGTGGTGGTTTGATTTCGATGCTGTTCTTGCATCTGCATGCCGCTTGGTCGCTGACCAAACTCAATCGACACGCTCGTCCGGTCAAATATCAAAGTGCGCGCGACTATCAAGTTGCAAAGTTTGCAAGTCGCACGATGCGCTGGACAGGCATCATCGTGCTGGCGTATTTGGTGTGGCACTTGCTTGATCTCACTTTTGGTGTTGTGAACGCAACTGGTACCAACGGAGAGTTTGTTTCTGGTGAGGTCTACAACAACGTGGTGCGCAGTCTTGATCGACCTGTTGTTGCAGCGTTTTATGTTGTTGCAAACATTTTGCTCGGCATTCACCTTTTCCATGGTGCGTGGAGCATCTTCCAGTCAATGGGTTGGAACAATCCTCGCTTCAACAATTGGCGCCGTGGTTTTGCTACCGCATTTGCCACCATCATTGTTGTTGGCAACGTTTCGTTTCCGATTGCTGTCATTGCCGGAATTGTCAAATAGGGGAATATAGATATGTCATACACATTTGACGCCAAGATTCCTGCTGGTCCACTCACCGAAAAGTGGGACA
>CAZHIN010000179.1:0-1796 GCA_964532575.1 uncultured Acidimicrobium sp. | reverse complement strand
CACTTCGGGCAACTGTTCTTTGGTGACCGAAAATGACGAACCGAACGGACCAAAATCTACACTCAATCCACAACGCTCAACGGCTGCAACAGCGGCTGTTACATGGGCACCCGGGGATCCTTCAACAAATGGTTCAACGGTGAACTCAACGCTCAACATGGTGCCTGCCTTGTGTTTGACTAGTTGCCTCAATAATACGCGCATCACCCGCCCGCCCGACTGTGGGACTTGTTGTGTCGTTGTGCCTACCATTGATCCATGGCTTCGACCCCAAAAATCCAACCTGCAAATGAGCGACATGGTGCAACTTCGGGAGTGGTCGATCAGGCCGCAGGGATGTTGCAATATGCAAGCGAGATCAGACGCGACTTGCACACTTGGCCCGAAATTGGTCTGGATTTGCCAAAGACACGCGACCGTGTGTTGACGGCACTCGAGGGCTTGCCACTCGATATCACCTTGCACAAAACAACGAGCGGCATCGCAGCAATGCTTACCGGAGACAAGCCAGGACCAACAGTGATGTTGCGTGGCGACATGGACGCACTGCCAATGCCAGAAGACACAGGGCTCGAGTTTTCGTCACGCGTAGAAAATGCAATGCACGCATGTGGACACGACACACACGTGGGAATGCTCGCAGGTGCTGCTCGCATGTTGAGCGAACGCAAAGCCGACTTGCCCGGACGAGTGTTGTTTATGTTTCAGCCAGGCGAAGAGGGATACGGCGGAGCCGAATACATGCTTGATGAAGGCTTGCTCGATGTGCCAAAACACGCTGACGGTTCCGCTTCGCCAATCACTGCTGCCTATGCCATTCACATCACGTCATCGATGCCTGCAGGATTTCTTGGCACAAAAGGTGGCCCAATCATGGCGTCAAGCGATCGACTCGACATCATCATCACCGGCAAAGGTGGTCACGCATCAGAACCATTTCGCACGCTCGACCCAGTGCCCGTTGCCAGCGAAATTGTGTTGGCACTGCAAGCATTGGTGACACGCCGCCACGATATTTTTGATCCAACTGTTGTCACCATCACTCGACTGATTGCCGGAACTGCATACAACGTGATTCCAGAAACTGCGCGTCTTGGAGGAACCATCCGTGCAGTGAGTGCAGCAACACGCGCCAAGGTGCACGAAGGCATCAAACGTGTTGCCGAAGGAATTGCCAATGCACACGACATGAACGCCGAAGTAATTATCGATCTTGGTTACCCAGTGACAGTCAATGACACGCCATCGGCTGACTTTGCACTCGATATCGCAGAGGCCATCGTTGGGCCAAAACAAGTTGCGAAATTGCCAAACCCAGTGATGGGTGCAGAAGATTTTAGTTACGTGCTCGAAAAACTGCCGGGCGCGATGGTGTTTCTTGGAGGCACCCCAAACGGAATGGACCCACGCAAGGCACCACCGAATCACTCCAATCGAGTTGACTTTGAAGAAGACGCGATGACAACAGGCATGGCCTTGTATACATCGCTCGCGTTGCGCACGCTTGGCGTGATGCTCGATTAATCAAACAACACCACACATGACTCGCGGTTCATTGAGCGCTCAATCGGGTGGCCAACGCCCCCTAGAAGGCATACGGGTACTCGATTTCACACGAGTTCTGTCTGGGCCTCATGCAACCCGAATGCTCAGCGATCTGGGTGCCGAAGTAATTAAGGTCGAGCCGCCAATGGGTGACATGACTCGTTTTGCAATGCCCCGAGTCAATTCGTTGTCGTCATATTTCATTCAACAAAATGTGGGCAAGAAAAATATTTCGCTCGACATGACAAAGC
>CAZHIN010000178.1:0-1818 GCA_964532575.1 uncultured Acidimicrobium sp. | reverse complement strand
CGTGAAATTGTTGGCAAGAGCGACCAATCGTCCAAATTGAAGTAGAACTAATAGCGATATGACTAGCAAAAAGCCGTCGAATACCCAGGAAGTCGTGCAAGCACTGTTGCAGGAGGCTTCGGCGATAACTGATGCAGCTCATCGGCTTGACGCAAAAAGTGTTGACCTTGCAGTCGAGATTTTGGAGCATTGCAAATCAAAAGTCATCGTCAGTGGTGTTGGCAAATCGGGCATTGTTGCTCGCAAGATTGCTGCCACATTTAGCTCTGTTGGGTTGGTTGCTTTGTACCTGAACCCACTTGATGCGTTACATGGGGATTTGGGGGTCGTGGCTGCAGGAGACGTTGTGATCTTGCTGAGTAACAGCGGAGAAACCCAAGAGATTCAGGCGATGATTCCCCACTTGCGCAGTCGAGGAAGCAAACTCATCGCAATAGTCGGCAAAGTTGATTCATCAATTGGTCGTGGTTGCGATGTTGCAATTGACGCTGGTGCAAGCACAGAAGCAGACCCACACAACATTGTTCCTACAGCGAGTACCGCAGTAGCAATGGCAATCGGCGATGCACTCGCCACTGTGTGGATGCAGCGCCGAAACATCAGTGCAGATGATTTTGCGATCAACCACCCGGGTGGTCAGCTTGGAAAGAAGTTGACATTGCTCGTTCGAGATCTCATGATTCCAATTGAGCGCATTGCGCCAATGAAAACATCGGCACCACTAGTTGAGGTCGTGGAGGAACTCACACGCTACGGAATCGGCACTGTGTGGGTGTTGGATCCAGCGAGTAAAAACAAAATTGATGGCTTAATTACTGACGGCGATTTGCGCCGTGCGTTGCGTACACACGCACCAGAAAAGTGGTCGACGCTCACTGCTGCAGACATCATGACTAAGGATCCCCTAACGATCGAAAGCTCAGTGCTGGCAATAGATGCGATGAAAAGAATGGAACGCAACAACAAGAAATCAGTGAGCGTTCTGCCGGTAGTTGGCGCCGACGGTAAAGTGGTTGGAGTTCTTCGACTACATGATTTAGTGCAAGCAGGTCTTGTCGAACAAGCGAGTGAGGAACAGTAATGACTGAAAACGATGTACGTTTAGCAAAAGTAGGCAACGCTGTCACGGTAGGCAGTGGCAAGCCACTCACTTTGATTGCTGGTCCATGCGTTATTGAAAATCGTGATCTTGTCTTTGAAGTTGCAGAAGCGGTGAATGCTGTCTGCAAAAAACTCGGCGTGCAATACATCTTCAAGGCCAGTTTTGATAAAGCAAACCGCACCTCTGCTTCCACATTTAGAGGCCCAGGGGTGACAGCTGGTTTGGCCGTGCTGCAAGAAGTAAAAGACAAACTTGGCCTTCCTGTTTTGACAGATATTCATGAAAGCTCACATGTTGCTGAAGTCGCCGAAGTTGTAGATGTACTGCAAATCCCAGCGTTTTTGTGCCGTCAGACCGACTTGCTGATGGCTGCTGCCGCAACAGGCAAAGCGATCAATGTGAAGAAAGGCCAATTTCTTTCGCCACAAGAGATGTCGCAAGTGGCCCAAAAGTTGCGCACTGCTGGCGTAGAGAACCTGATGTTGACAGAACGTGGAAACAGCTTTGGATACAACACCTTGGTTGTTGACTTCCGTTCACTTCCGCAATTGCAAAGTTTTGGTTGTCCTGTGATCTTTGATGCAACTCATTCGGTTCAACAACCAGGTGGCCAAGGTGGCACATCGGGTGGCCAACGCGAATACGTTGCTCCACTTGCTCGAGCTGCTGTGGCAGTAGGCGTAGATGGTTTGTTTATGGAGATCCATCCAAACCCA
>CAZHIN010000177.1:0-1820 GCA_964532575.1 uncultured Acidimicrobium sp. | reverse complement strand
GCGCTCAACACTTCGGTGTGGTCGGGCGGCTCGTTCATTTATGTTCCACCAGGAGTGGAATGTGAAATGCCATTGCAGGCGTACTTCCGCATTAACAGCGAAAACGCCGGCCAGTTTGAGCGCACGCTCATCATTGCCGACGAAGGTTCAAAAGTTCACTACATCGAAGGTTGCTCTGCTCCGGTGTACACCAACAACGCACTGCACTCTGCAGTGGTCGAAATTGTTGTCAAGCCAAGTGCGCACGTGACGTACACGACTATTCAAAACTGGTCGCCAAACGTCTACAACTTGGTCACCAAGCGTGCGCGTGTAGAAACCGAAGGACACATGGAGTGGATCGACGGCAACATCGGCTCGAAGCTCACCATGAAATACCCAAGCGTGTACTTGATGGGTCCAAAAGCAACCGGCGAAGTGTTGTCGGTGGCCTATGCGGGCGCCGGTCAACATCAAGATGCCGGCGCAAAGATGATTCACGCCGCACCAGAGACTTCTTCGAAGATTGTTTCCAAGTCAATTTCGAAAGATGGTGGCATCACCACGTATCGCGGCCTCGTGCGCATTGAAGAAGGCGCAACAAACTGCAAGAGCCACGTGCAGTGCGACGCACTGATATTAGACGAACAGTCTGAGAGCAAGACTTTCCCTTATATGGAAGTTGGCGAGCGCGACGCGCAGGTTGGTCACGAAGCAACCGTTTCAAAGATTGCTGATGAGCAGCTGTTTTATCTCATGAGCCGCGGTCTTACTCAAGAGCAAGCAATGGGCATGGTTGTGAACGGCTTTATCGAGCCAGTAACACGCACGTTGCCAATGGAATATGCAGTTGAGTGGAGCCGCCTGATTGAGTTGCAAATGGAAGGCTCGGTTGGCTGAGTCTCAGTCACGCCTTAGGTTTATAGACATGTCAATGCGTACGGAATGCAAGCATTTTGAAAGTCGCACGTATTCAAGCGGCGACACTGTGCGCAAATGCAATCTTGATCTCGCACCTGACGCACCTTGGCGTTGCCCAGAAGAATGCGAGAAATATGACCGTCGCATGGTTGATGTTGCGTGGAAGCGCGGCTCGGTAATTCCGTCGGCAACACCGGTTGCGCCTGCGAGCCTCGACGACGGCACGGCAGCGGCAATTTTGGATGAAGCAGAATCGATCATTAACGCAGTGTTCGGTGAAGTTGTGGTCGACATGAACGACAAGCGCAAAAACAAAAAGAAAAATCGCGACAAGAAGAAAAAGAAGTAGCAGAAAACTCAAATTATGTCTACAACACTTGCACTCCCCACAGTCGAAGAAGAAGTGTGGCGCTATAGCCGCATTGGTGAACTCGACCTCGCAAATTTCCGCAGTTCGTCGGCAACTACAACAGTAGAGAACGCCGATGGTGTTCAACTTGTTGGCGCCGAAGCGTCGGCGTTGATGGGTGCAGCAATCACCAACGCTCCAGATGTGTTTGCACAAAGGAACACCGACAATGCGGCAGTTGTTGCACTCAAGATCGCTAAAGGCAAAGTGCATGCGACCACAGTGGTGATCACGCACACAATTAACGAATCTGGTGTTGTTGTCTACCCACGCTTAGTAATTGATGCTGCAGAAAATAGCGAGATCACTGTTGTTGAGCGCTTTGTGTCTGCAGACAATGTTGTGTCACTCGTGGTTCCTGTTGTGGAAATACATGCGGCACAGTCGGCGCGAGTCACATATTTGGCGATCAATGAGCTTGGCGACAAGACATGGCAGATCGGCAATCAGGTTGCAGTGGGCGAGCGCGACAGCAATGTGCGCGTATTTAGCGTGGCGCTTGGTGGCGACT
>CAZHIN010000176.1:0-1824 GCA_964532575.1 uncultured Acidimicrobium sp. | reverse complement strand
CGGATCGCCGTTGATCACTGCGGGATAGTTCATCACTTCGCCGATACCAATGGCTTTGAATTCAGAAATCAGGTGACGAATATCTGCCGGCGAAAATGCCGCACCAGGACTTTCAAAACTTGAAGCAGGCACGCAACTAGAGGCAGCGAGTCCAAAAGTGAACGGCATCTTTTCGGCAGCTTCAGCAACTGCACCCACACCTTCGAGTCCGGCAACGTTGGCAATTTCGTGCGGATCACAGGCAACCGCAGTTGTTCCACAAGGCAATGCGCCGCGAACAAATTCATCCACCCACAACTTGGTTGATTCAAGATGCATATGGGCGTCAACAAAACCGGCAACTAAGGCCGCGCCACCAACATCAACAGTTTCTTTGGCTTCACGTTTGCCCCATCCGGCGACAACACCGTCAGCAATTGCCAAGTCGGTTGATACCCATTCACGTGTAATCGGAGAAAGAACTCGTCCACCAGTGATGAGCAAATCGGCAGGCTCATCACCACGGGCAACAGCAAGGGCTCGAAGTGAGGCGGGAGGTCGTGACATGGCGTGAGTGTAGACACAATTTGGGGTGCTCTGCAGATCACGGGCGATAACACGGCAGATTTCACACTCAAAATTCACTAACCTGACACACGATCATTGTGCTGCACGACCTTAAAACCCTTTGGAAAATCAAACGCTTCCGTATTTTGCTGACGGCGCGCACTTTGTCGAATATCGGCAATGGCATGTCACCCATTGCCATGGCCTTTGGTGTGCTTTCGCTCCCTGGCAGTAATGCTTCATCACTGAGTTGGGTGACTGCTTCGCACATGGTGCCGATTGTTTTGTTCTTGTTACTTGGCGGAGTTGTCGCCGACCGTATGGGACGAGCTCGTGTCGTTGGAATTACTGACATCATCGGCAGCTTCGTTGTGGCAACAAGTGGTGTCCTTTTCTTGACTCACCACGCAACTGTTCCGCTGCTGTGCATCAACGCATTTATTTTCGGAGTGTTAAACGCGTTGTGGTGGCCCGCATTTGCTGGGCTCCTTCCTGAAGTTGTGCCGAGTGAAAATTTGCAAGCGGCCAACTCGTTGGTAGGGCTAGGTGCAAACATTGGTTTCACACTTGGTGCAACTTTGGGCGCAGCCGTCGTCAGCACATTTGGCCCTGGCTGGGCAATCATCGGCGACGGTGCATCGTTCTTGATCGCAGGAATCTTGGTCTTGCGACTGCAGCTACCCACGAAAATGCAAACGGGTGAAATTGAAGAGCACCCTTCAATGATTTTGCAACTACGACAAGGTTGGACCGAGTTCTACTCACGTAAATGGATTGTTGTCGTCGTGATCTGCTTCGCATTTATCAATATGTGTTTTGAAGGATTTTTAGGAGTGCTTGCTCCGGTGCAGATGAAAGAAGTACTCGGTGGCGCTCGAGACATGGGCCTCATGCTGTTCGCTTTTGGTGCAGGCAATATTGGTGGAGTGTTGGTGTCATTGCGCATCAAACCGAAACATCCGTTGATTATTGCGATGGGCGGAATGCCGATTGTTGGCGTGTGGATGCTTGGTGCCGCCGTGCCATTTCACATAGTTGTCTTAATGATCTTGGCTTTCGTGTCGGGCATTGCGATGGACTTGTTCTTCGTGATGTGGATGACCATGTTCCAGACGCACGTACCCGAAGAGGCTTTGTCGCGAGTGAGTGCGTATGACGCTCTTGGTTCGACCGTGTTTGCGCCATTTGGTTTGTTCTTGGCTGGGCCAATCGCTCAGTGGATTGGCACGAGTGAGACTTTGTATATCGCTGGTGTGATTGCGATCGTGATGGCCGGAG
>CAZHIN010000175.1:0-1840 GCA_964532575.1 uncultured Acidimicrobium sp. | reverse complement strand
TTCCAAGATCCAATCTCTTCGCTCGACCCGCGAATGACAGTTCGTCAAATCGTTGAAGAGCCGCTTTGGATTTGGTCAAAAGGTGACGAGAACGAGCGCATCGAAAAGGTCAAGACTCTATTGAACAACGTTGGGCTCGATCCAGAGTTGGTCCTTGATCGCAAGTCGTACGAATTTTCTGGCGGACAATGTCAGCGCATCAGCATCGCCCGCAGTTTGGCGCTTGAACCAAAGATGTTGATTTGCGACGAGCCGGTAAGCGCTCTCGACGTCAGTATCCAAGCTCAGATCTTGAATCTTTTAAATGACATGAAAGACCGTTACGGTCTCACTCTGATTTTCATTAGCCACGACCTTTCAGTGGTTAAAGCAATCAGCAGCCGAATCATGGTGATGTACCTAGGCAAGGTGTGCGAAATTGGCACAACCGAATCGATCTATTCGAAGCCAGCGCACCATTACACCGCAGCGCTCATTTCATCGGTTCCTGTTCCAGACCCAACCCACAAGGTAGAACGGACACCGATTACAGGCGAACCACCATCGCCAGTCGACCCACCTTCGGGATGCCGCTTCCGCACCCGCTGTCCGGCCGCAACCGAACTCTGTGCAACTGAAGAGCCAATGCTTCGCGAGGTGTCAGACGGACAGTTTGTTGCCTGCCACTACCCGCGCGCCTAACCGCAGAATCCTGCGCCACCCCTTCAGTACCATCGCTTGATGGACTTCATTCTCCCCCTCATCGTTGGCCTTGCCATTGGCGCAGGCGTTCTCTTTCTTGCTACTCGTCGCAGCACCGCACCGGCGTTTCCAACATACGAACCAGCTCCGCAGGTGGACATCGCTGGCCAAGTGAACCACGTTGTGCAATCGGCGTTGTCCGATGCACTCGCTGCACTTACCGAGCAGTCACGACGCGACCGCGAAGAGTCCATCAAGCTTGCAGCAGACCGTGTTGCAGAAGCCTCAGGCGAACGATTCGGCAAGAGCGCTCAGCAAATTGATACTTCCCTGCGCAATGTGCAAGAAGACATTGGTCGGCGTATTGCCGAAATGGATGCCGAAATTGCCACGCTTCGCGAACAGAACACCAAGAAGTTCGGCAACGTTGAAGAGGCAGTTGCAGCACTTGCAAAAACTGCTGGCGACTTAAACAGCGTGCTGTCAAGCTCGCAAGCTCGTGGCCAATGGGGCGAACGCATGGCAGAAGACATGTTGCGTGCGGCCGGATTCATCGAAGGCATTAACTACGAAAAGCAAGACACCATTACCGGCGGCGGTCGCCCCGACTACACATTCCTCATGCCACCCGATCGCGTGTTGTACATGGACGTGAAGTTTCCTCTCGACTCGTATGCAAAATATGTAGGCGCAACCGAGCCAACCTCACGCGAGCAATTGAAGCGCGAGTTCATGACTGCGGTTCGTGCGCGAGTTACCGAACTGCAAAAGCGTGACTATGTTGTTTCCACGACCCAGCACTCTCTTGACTATGTCTTGCTGTTTGTACCAAACGAAAGCATTACTGGTTTCGTTCACGAAGCCGACCCCGAACTCATCGACTGGGCACTCGAACGCAAAGTAGTGCTCTGCTCCCCACTTACTCTGTACGCATTCTTGGTGGTTGTACGCCAAGCCACCGAAAGCTTCCACACCGAAGAAACGGCTGCCCAAATCATGCAGATGATGGGCAAATTCAAAAAGCAATGGGAGGCTTACACCAAGTCGCTCGACAAGGTGAAGAAGAACTTTGACAACTTGCAAGAAGAGTTAGACGACCTCACAGTTGGCAAACGCTTCAAAGGTCTTGGCCGCGAAATCAAAAAGATTGACGAACTTC
>CAZHIN010000174.1:0-1850 GCA_964532575.1 uncultured Acidimicrobium sp. | reverse complement strand
AGTCCTTAGCGAATCCATGCGTCAGGACATGATTGATGCTTTGTTGATCTGGAAGGATTTGGTTACATCGAGCACCGTGCGCGAGACATTGAACCACGATGGTTGGTCCATTGAATCTCATGTAGCGCCTCTTGGAGTGGTCGGATTTGTCTTTGAAGGTCGCCCCAACGTTTTCGCAGATGCGACAGGAGTGCTAGCAAGTCGCAATGTGTGCGTTTTCAGAATTGGTAGCGATGCACTTGAAACCGCTCGAGCAATCATGGAACTGGCAGTGACACCGAGCCTGCAGGATGCTGGGCTCCCACTTGCATCTGTTTTGCTCCTGCCGTCAAAGACACATGCAGCAGCTTGGGCATTGTTCTCTGACAAACGGCTGTCGCTTGCTGTTGCGCGGGGTAGTGGAGCTTCGGTTGCTCTACTGGGTGAGATTGCACAGCAGCATGGCATTCCATCGAGCCTCCATGGCACCGGTGGCGCGTGGATGATTGTGTCCGATGTTGAAGATGCTGATCGATTGAAAAATGTGGTCAAGAACTCACTTGACCGAAAGGTATGCAACACGCTCAACACTGTGGTGCTCACCACAGGGTCGGTGAGTAAGTCGCTGCAGACGGTTGTCGATGGAGTTCAGCTTGCCGTACAAAAGCGGAATACTCATGCTGTCTTGCATGTCGATGGGGTGGTGGCTTCTGCTCTAGTCAACTGCACTGTTCCGCAAGATTTTGTAGTTGAGGCAATTGATCACTCAGCTCTTGGAACTGAGTGGGAGTGGGAAAACATTCCTGAACTCTCCATTGTGGTTGCTGACAATGTGACTGCTGCAGTCGAGTTGTTTAACGAATATTCGCCGTCATTTGTTCTATCCGTAATCTCCGACGATGAAGCGGAAGTTGATCAGGCTTGGAGTAAATGCAACGCACCATTCTTCGGTGATGGTATGACTCGTTGGGTTGATGGTCAGTATGCATTGAGAAAACCAGAACTCGGTTTATCTAATTGGCAGAACGGCCGTACGTTTGCTCGTGGGGGAATCTTGAGTGGCGACTCTATTTTCACGATTCGCTATCGAGTCAAACAAAACAATTCTGAGGTCAAGCGCTAACAAAAGACATGTTGTCAATGAGGCGAATCCCATCGACAACAACAGCAGCAATGATCACATCATGTTCGCTGACTGCTTGAACTGGTTCCATTGAACCATTGCGTACAACCGAGATGTATTGAATATCGATAGCTAGGTCTTTTGAAAGATCGGCGATCACTTGATCAATCAATTCCTTCGATTGTGTTACACCCGAATTCCACGACAAGACGGCTTTGCGAAGTGCGGATGGCAAAGCCGTCGCACTTTTTCGGCCAGACGGTGTGAGAAACCTATTGCGGCTTGACATTGCAAGACCGTCTGCTTCTCGCATCGTGACGCACGGCTTAATTGCGATGTTGGGGTGCAATTGTGATGCCATGTCTTTGACTACCGCAACCTGTTGATAATCCTTCAAGCCGAAATAGGCAACCGTCGGCTGGACCAAGTTAAGGAGACGATCCACAACGGTGGCGACGCCAGCAAAATGACCTGGCCGATCAGCGCCTTCGTACCCCTGTGCGTTGATTGAAGTTGTTCGTAACTCAACTACTTCTTCTGGGAATACTTCGCTTCTCGTCGGGGCAAAGACAGCATCAACGAATGCGCTAGCGCATAATTCAAGGTCTGTTTCTTCTGTACGTGGGTAACGCGTGAAGTCTGTTTCAGAGTTGAATTGCAAAGCATTGACGTAAATGCTCACGACCACGATGTCGCACTCTGCTTTCGCCTGCTCAATGAGGCTGACATGACCTGCATGTAGCGCGCC
>CAZHIN010000173.1:0-1862 GCA_964532575.1 uncultured Acidimicrobium sp. | reverse complement strand
CAGTTGTTTTTTTGCCCCGTTTTACGAGTCTGAGCAACTCGGGTCGCACGATCGCCCAGCGACACTGACGTCGAAACCTGTCAGCCCCATTGAACTTTCGTAACAACACCAGTGTAGGGCGGGGGTGTGCGCGATGGCACTGGTGTTTATTGCTGAGATTGTCTGCGGCTGCGCCCGGCTTCGCGGCGCATTTCCAACTCAGATTCTTTCTTGGCAATCGCTTGACGGCGGTCTGCTTTTTGTCGACCTTTTGCGAGCGCGAGTTCTACCTTGACTCGACCTTTTGACAAGCGCAGCTCGAGTGGCACGAGCGTCAGTCGTTCTTGGGCAATCCGATCTTGCAATCGACGGATCTGTTCTTTGTGCATTAACAACTTGCGGCGACGAGTTGGGTCGTGTGCATCCGAACCGTTAGCAAACGCATAGGCACCGATGTGCATGCCGTCAAGCCACATCTCACCGTTGCTTGCGTGGGCATATGCATCAGCGATTTGCACCTCACCTGATCTGATGCTTTTGACTTCGCTTCCGAGCAGCACAATGCCTGCCTCAACGACGTCAATAACGTCATAGTCGTGGCGTGCTTTACGGTTACTCGCAAGCAACCGGTTGTTCTCGGGATCTTCAGGGTTTTTCATGATGTGTGAGTTATCTCGTTCGTTTCATCATACGGGTAGCCTGAAATGCGTATGAGCAGTGATTCGACGCGACCACTTCATGTTTCGGCAGCGCTGATGAAACAGATTGGCGAACATGCCATTGCGTGCTATCCAGAAGAAGCATGTGGATTGCTTGTTGGGTCTGGCGCTACCAACACGGTGCTCGAGTTTCACCCAACCGAAAACACTGCAAAGTCGGCTCGGGTGTACACCATCAATGCTCGCGAGCATTTGATCATCGAACGAGACGCCGAGAACGCAGGTCTTGAGGTGATCGGCGTAATGCATAGCCACACTCATACAGAGGCCTATCCGAGTGGCACCGATGTGGCTCAGGCTCCCGACCCCACCTGGCACTACATGATCGTCACTCTCAAACGGGGAGTGCCCGAGCCACGCAACTTTCGCATCATCAATGAAGTGATTACCGAGACGCCGATCCAAGTGTCGTAAGACAGGTGTCAGAAGGCTCTTGTCCTACCTGTGCAGAGCCTTGACTGGCTCGGTACAATTATGACCAATGCGGTCAACAATCACCGGTCGTTCACCTCACGCAAATTTGGCTCACACTGATTCGGAGACGTTTATGGTGCCTCTCGAAAGCATTCTGGATCTCATCGGCAACACGCCGTTGGTCGACGTCAGCAATTTATCTCCGAAACATGGCGTGCGACTGTTGGCCAAATTGGAAAACCAAAATCCGTTTGGATCGGTAAAGGATCGCATCGCATTGTCGATGATCGATCAGGCAATCAAAGAGGGCGCACTTGTTCCTGGGCAGAGAATCATGGAACCATCGTCGGGCAACACCGGCATCGCGCTTGCTGCGATCGCAGCGATCAAAGGAAATCCGATCACGATTTTGATGCCCGAGAGCGTGTCAATTGAACGTCGTCAGATGCTTGAAGTGTTTGGTGCCGAAATTATTTTGACACCAGGTGGAGAAGGCTCAAATGGTGCTGTCAAGCGCGCCGAAGCATTGGCACTTGAGCATCCTGAGTGGTGCTTTATGCATCAATATCAAAATGATGCAAACCCTCGCGCGCATTACGAAGGAACAGGCCCTGAGATTTGGCGCGATTGTCCAGAGATCACGCACTTTGTTGCAGGCCTCGGCACGAGCGGCACGCTGATGGGTGTTGGTCGTTATCTGAAAGAACAGAATTCGAACATTCAAATTATTGCTGTTGAACCACCACTCGG
>CAZHIN010000172.1:0-1874 GCA_964532575.1 uncultured Acidimicrobium sp. | reverse complement strand
GCGTGGATGCCACTGATCATCGGCATCCAAAAACGCGATGCAGTCACCAATTGCGGCATCCCAACCAGTGTTGCGAGCAGCGCTCGGGCCGCCGTTTGCTGGTTGTGCGATCACACGAAGTGGGATTGACGACGTTGAAGCAAAGTTTGCAGCGACTTCGCGAGTGTTGTCGGTGCTTGCATCGTCAACGATGATTATTTCTAGAGGCGCACGAGTTTGTGCAACCACACTTTGTAGTGCACGGATGATCGTGTTTGCAGAGTTGTATGCGGGAATAATGACCGAAACACTTGTCATGTCAGTAGCCCAAACCAATTCCAGTGTCCCAAGATTTTGTTCTCGACCGTGCGCTTTGTGTCTCCAGACCACATGTCGATGCGGCGCTGTAAAAGTGGATCGCTCGCTGATTCGTTGAACCCCCACTTGCTGGTGGCAGCAAAAGTAAACCCAGCATCGTGGGCGGCTTTGCGCACCTCGCTGTTGACATGACCATACGGATACGACATTGTGGTGACAGGCTTTTGCAATGCGGCCTCTAAGTCAACTTTGCTCGCTCGTAACTCGGCAGCCAAATCAGATGATGAAAGCGATGTGAGTGAGCGATGTGTTGCGCCGTGCGCACCAATCGTTACACCAGGCATGTTTGCTAGCTCGACAACTTGTGCTGGCGAGAGGAACTTGTGGTCTGAGCCATCCATTCGTGCAGCCGAAACAAATACATGAAATGGAATCTGTCTGGTGCACAAAATTGGCGCGATAACCGTGAGAGCGTCGGTGTACCCGTCATCAAAAGTGATTGAAATTGTGTCGCGTAGTACCGACCCGAATGGCACAAACGACATTCCCATTGATCGTGCAACTCCCTGGATGGCATCGATCTGTTGTGTGAACTGAGCAACAGTCATGGAGTAAATACCCAGCGCGTCGCCGTCAACAGTGGTGCTGTTTTGCTCAAGCCCAACCGAGTGATACATCAAGGTGCGGTGTCCGTGCGCTTGACGGTGAGGTACAAAGCGAAAAAGTTCGCCAACCACTCCGGCTACCCGTCGCTTGGTGGCAAAAAGGTTTCTATCGCCAATGAGAGATCTCACCAGATCATTCTACGGTTGTGTGGAATTGGTGCAGAACACAGCAATCTGGCAGTACACGAGCCAATGCGGCGCCATATGGCAAGGTAGAGGGCATGACGTTGACGGTCGAGATAGCCAAAGTTATAGACGATGAGGTAGTCGACGCATTTAACACGCTCATTCCTCAATTGTCATCGTCGAACCCGCCGCCGACTCGAGAACAATTGCAAAAGATTGTTACCAGCGATGCAACTTTTTTGCTGCTTGCCAAACTAGATGGCCGAATTGTTGGCTCGCTCACGCTTGCACTCTTTCAGATTCCCACCGGATTGCGCGCCTGGATTGAAGACGTGGTGGTGGACGGTTCGGCGCGAGGCGCTGGTGTTGGTGAGGCACTCAATACGTTTGCAATAAACGAGTCGCGAAAGCGCGGCGCAACGACGGTTGACTTAACTTCTCGTCCATCTCGAGAAGCAGCCAACCGCCTGTATCAGCGCTTGGGTTTCGTACAGCGCGACACCAACGTCTATCGATTTACTCTCTAATCCTCAGTAGCCGTAACTGTTTAGACAGTGTGGCGGGCATGGCAGTTTGCAAAGTGATCATTGACTAACCCGAGCGACTGCATTGCCGCATACATTGTCGTTGGGCCAACAAACTTGAAGCCACGCTTGAGCAACTCTTTTGATAGTGCGTGCGATTCTGGCGTCGAAGCCGGCAAGTCACCAAATGTTTTAGGAGCCTTGCCCGGTTTGATAGGTGCGAACGACCAAATCAATTTGGAGAGCGAGCCCACTTCTTGTT
>CAZHIN010000171.1:0-1892 GCA_964532575.1 uncultured Acidimicrobium sp. | reverse complement strand
TCAGGCTATCCCTAACAAAATTCAGAAAAAGAGTTAGGTTTAGCCTCACGGCCAATCGGCTGGGATTTTCCTACTACAAGGGAGAAAATTATGTTAAGAAAACTTAAAGCATGGGGTTTTAGTGCGAATCTTTCCTACGCACTTGGATTCTTGTCAGTAATTGGCAGCATCATCGTGTGGTTTACACAGGGTGGAACTGATATTGATCCAATCGCTGGTGCATCTGGTGAACGTTTCGGAATTTTTGTTGGTCTCTGGGCACCAACGTTCATGGCAATTGGCAATGGAATTGACAATTTGCGAGACGACAAATAATTACAGCCGATTAAGGCTTGTAATAAAAACTGCAAGTGAAACCGCAATCACAACAATCGGTGCAACAAATTGGCGAATGCTTGTCATAAGGACAAAAGTAGCACTGTTGTACTTGATTGTTGTGGGCAGTTCTTCAAAATAAGAGACTACTGGCATGACTTCTAGAGGCTGAAAGAAGCTGATGGCAGGTCATCTTCGCCAGATGCGATTGCTAAAACAATTCTTTGAGCAACTGAAACAGGATTCAGCCCTTGCGGCAATTTTGGGGCAATTCCCGCAATTGCTCGCGTGGCTAATCCGGTTTCGGTGTGTGGAGGACGCGCATCAATGACACGAATGCCAAGCCGATGCGCCTCGCGGCTAAGTGCCTCATTAAACGAGCGAGCTGCCGCTTTTGATGCACCATAGGCCGCCATGCCAGGAAGGTTCTGCTCGGCAATCACTCCTGAAATACCAACAAGCACTGAGCCTTTTTTCATGTGGGGAAGAGCCGCTTGCATCAGAAAAATGTGACTAAATGTGTTTGTCAAAAACAATTCTTCAACTGTGTCTATAGATGTTGAAACAATCTCTCCAAAAGCAACTACCCCAATCGCGTTGACAACGATGTCAAGTGATCCATGCTGGTCAAGCACCGTATTGATCATTGACTGTGCTTCTTCTGGTGAGCGCAAGTCAGCAACAATATGCGTGGGGTCGTTGTTTGGTGTGCGAGAACACGTGACCACAGCGCACCCTCGAACACGCAGTTCTGAAGTAATAACTTGGCCAAGTCCACCCGTGCCGCCTGCTACGAGGGCTACTTTATGAGCGAAGTCGAATGTATTTTCCACGGTCGTTTAGTTTTTTTGCTGTGCAATGACATCAAGAATGTGTGCAACACGGATTGAATCTACACTTGGCACAATCCAGCCTTCTTCACATTCAATCACGCGACTGACGTTTTCCACCATTTCGACAAACGCGTTAGTGACGTCAAATTCTTCTACAACATCGTTAATGTGCAGGGAACTGGCTTCGTTCCATGTGGTGAATGCTTCGCCAGCGCCTGTGTGCATGCTTCCTTTTTGCCCCTGAACAATGAATTGCTGCTGGCTAGGCAATGCAAACGAACTCACCGAGTGGGCTGTAATTGAGCCATTAATGCGCACGGATACATCGGTCGTGACATCGACGCCTGTTGGCCCAATGACTCGCGAAAGATTCTCAATTTCCAGGCCAGTTGCGCCACTCGTGAGCGCAACCCACGCGTGTGCTTGGTAGCACCCAACATCAAGTAGTGCGCCACCGCCCATTAGAGGGTTCAACCGATAGTTATCGGTCATCTCTGAAGTAAAGGTGAAAGCAGTTTCAATGTGTTGAATGTTTCCAATTGCGCCGCTGGCTGCAACTTCAACAATACGAGCAAAACGGGGGTGCCATCTGCCCCATACTGCTTCAACCAGAAGACGACCATTTCGGGATGCGATCGCAAACATCTCTTGCGTCTCCTGCGCATTCAACCCAAGTGGTTTCTCGCACAAAACATGCTTGCCTGCATCTAGCGACTTCGTTACCCATTCACGATGTTGGCTATT
>CAZHIN010000170.1:0-1904 GCA_964532575.1 uncultured Acidimicrobium sp. | reverse complement strand
TACGACCAATACTTCGGTATCGACTCACCCCCTGAAACTCCAGAGGAAAATCAAGCACTCATCGATGCATCGCAAGCGTTTAACGACGAGTGCATGGCTAACTCGGGTGAAATTCTCCCCTATATATCTACGCAAGCAAGTGCGACTGACATGAACAGCATCCGCCAAGCATTGGGTGAAGACAAGATTTCCTATTTTGGTTTTTCGTACGGGTCAGAACTTGGCGCAACTTGGGCAACAATGTTTCCACAAACCGTGCGCGCAGCCGTGTTGGATGGAGCAGTTGATCCCCATGCAACATCTGCCGAAGAAGGCATGTCGCAAGCCAAGGGTTTCGAAGGTCAGCTCACGACATTTCTCGCAGCGTGTAGCAAAAACAAGGCATGTGAGTTTTATAACGGCGGCAAATCAGAGGCTGCTTTCGACTCGCTTCTTCTCGCACTCGACGCCAAACCACTTGTCGTGAGTGCCGACCGCTCGCCAGTTACTCAAGGCGTTGCATTTACCGCGGTTGCACAAGCAATGTATTCCGATTACTACTGGCCGCAACTCGAAAAGGCGTTGGCAGATGCACAACAAGGTGACGGAGCTGGCCTACTCAAGTTGTACGACGATTACTATCAGCGCAAAGACGATGGCAGCTACGGCAACGAGCTCGAAGCATTTCTCGCCATCTCGTGTTTGGATGATCCAGGTTCAACAAGCATCAAAGAGGTTGAAGATGCGGTACCGAATTTTGTGGCTGCTGCTCCTCGACTTGGTGCCAACTTTGGATACGGATACTCGTGTGCGCTGTGGCCGGTGAAACCGGCAACGAAGGTTGATGTCACCGGTAAGGGTGCCGGCCCGATTGTCGTGGTTGGCACAACAGGCGACCCAGCAACACCGCTTTCATCAACACGCAAGATGGCTGCTGCCCTCGAGCAAGGAGTCTTGTTAATTGTTGAAGCCAACCAACACACCGGGTACGGCACTAATGAATGCATCAACACTGCGGTTGATTCGTATCTCATTGATTTGACTGTCCCTGTCAGCGAAACAACCTGCAAGAGCTAGCGAATCAACTCACCTACCGGATGGCCCAACGCAGGTAGAATTACTGCAGTGACAGCATCTGGCCACGTAACTCTTGTTGATTGCACGCTGCGAGACGGCGGCTATTACAACGACTGGGACTATTCAAACGACGTTATTGCCCATTATGTCGACTCGATGGTGCGTGCAGGAGTTGACGTCATCGAGATGGGCTTCCGGCAAATCAAAGCCGACAGATACCTTGGCCCAACAGCATGGACCACTGACGAGTTCCTTGATCAACTGAAAATTCCTTCATCCATCGCTGTTGCGGTGATGATGAACGCGAAAGATGTGGTGTCGTCCCCCGATGCTCGGCTCACTATCCAACAGATGTTTACCGCCAAGAACAAATCTCGCGTCGACATGATCCGCTTTGCTGCAATACATAGCGAGGTCGAACCACTTGCGCCAGCAGTTGCCGAGTTGCAGCAACTGGGTTACAAAGTTGCACTCAACTTGATGCAGGTATCCGACAGGTCGATGCAAGAAATCACCGCATTCGGCGAGCAATGCAAAAAAATGAAGGTTGATGTTGCCTACATCGCCGACTCGTTTGGTGGTTTGCGCCCGCACGAGATTGCACCGATCATGACTGCGCTGGCCAAAGGGTTTCAAGGCCCAGTTGGTTGTCACCTGCACGACAACATGACCTATGCGCTTTCCAGCACGCTTGCCGCAGTTGATGCCGGCGCAACATGGGTTGACTCAACGGTGCTCGGCATGGGTCGTGGGCCAGGCAATGTGCGCACCGAATATCTCGCACCCGAACTCAAGCGCTTAGGCCGCAGCAACATCGATGTCGCTCCGCTTGTCAATTTGGTGTCACG
>CAZHIN010000169.1:0-1912 GCA_964532575.1 uncultured Acidimicrobium sp. | reverse complement strand
TGCGTGCGATTGCCGTTTTGGCAGTGGTGGTGTATCACGCCAATAAGAACTGGCTGCACGGAGGATTTCTCGGGGTAGAAGTGTTCTTTGTGATCAGTGGCTATTTGATCACGTTGTTGTTGCTCACCGAGTCAGAGAATCACGGAAGAATCAACTTCCGCGCGTTTTGGATGCGCCGAGCACGTCGATTGTTGCCAGCACTGTGGACATTGCTCTTGGGCGTCACAATTTATTGCTCGCTGTTCGAGCGAGCAGAACTTGGAAAACTTCGTGGTGACGTCATTGCTGCTCTGATCTACGTGTTCAACTGGTTCAAGATTTGGGCAGGTGATTCATACTTTGATGCCAGTGCGCTTGATCCACTTCGACACCTGTGGTCACTTGCGGTTGAAGAGCAGTTCTATTTGATTTGGCCCGTACTCATTGCTGTGGTGCTGAAGCGGTATGGGCGCCGTCCAGCAAAGTTGGGCGTTATCTTTCTTGGAATCTCGGTGGCAATTGCAATGTATATTGCAACAACATATTCCTCCGGTGTTCGCGGTACGCCAATTGAAACACCTGAGCAATACATTTCGCTGTTGGGTCACGCTGTCTCACGTCTTGACTTTCTATTTTTGGGTACTATCGGTCGCTCTGGTGGCCTGTTCATAGGTGCAGCATTGGCGTTTTGGTTGCGTCCAGACATGTTTACAGGGTCAAACAATTCAAGTGATCGTCATGTTGTTTCGGCATTTGCGATTGTTGGAACCGCAGGTCTCGCATACATGCTGTGGACTTTCCGTGATGTGGTGTTTGTTGCCGAAACTGGTGGAGTCCGCGGTTACGACCCTCTGTTTCAAGGAGGGTTTTTGCTTGTTGGAGTTGCGACGTGCGCAATCATTACTGCGGCAGTGCACCCACATTCATTTGTCGGTAATGCAGTGCTCGGTAATCCTGTATTCACATACATCGGTCGCCGTTCGTATGGCTTGTACCTGTTTCACTGGCCGGTGTTTCAGTTATACCGCAAAGTTGCAAGTAATAATTTGACATTTATCCAATTCGTGCTGTTGTTTGCTGTGGTTTTGGTACTCACCGAATTGTCATATCGCTTTATTGAAATGCCGGTACGCGAAGGACGTCTTGGAGAGGCATGGCATAAGTTGAGATTCCCGCGCACCGATGCTGACAATGAGCGGCGCAACAAAGTGTTTGCCCTTGGCGCAGTTGTTGCTGTGCTTCCCGTGTTCTCCATCGTGAGTTTGGCAATTGGCACTGGCGAAGGAAAAATTGCAGAGAGCATCAAGAGCGGTGAAGGCGTGGTGCAAAACCTGCTCGGAACTACGGTTCCCCCAGATCCAAACGCCACCACAATTCCAGGAACACAAACCACAACACTGGACGGACAACAGATCCCAATCCTTGCCATTGGCGACTCGGTCATGTTGGGTGCTGCGAAAATTCTTACCGAACGCGGGATCACGGTTGATGCACTGAAGAGTCGGCCATTTAGGCAAGCTTTAGAAATTGCTAATTACGTGAAGTCAATTAATCGACTTGGCGAGTTCGTAATCATCCATTTAGGTACGAATAACTATGTTGACCAGAAGACGCTAGATGAAATTATGGTCCCGTTAAAAGACGTCGATTTAGTGCTCTTCATTACTGCGCATGTTCCCACCAGAGCGTGGCAAGACCCAAATAATGCTTTGGTGCGCGCCATGCCAAATGCGTACGGAAACGTGAAGGTTTTAGACTGGTATAAAATTGCCGAGGAACATCCCGAGTATCTTTACGGCGACAAAGTTCACTTAAACAATGAAGGCCAAAAGGTCTACGCCGATCTCATCATGCAAGCAATAGGGAAGTAAGGTTTTCGCCATGACAACTCCAGTTCGTATTGCCATTACCGGTGCTGCCGGACAAATCGGTT
>CAZHIN010000168.1:0-1928 GCA_964532575.1 uncultured Acidimicrobium sp. | reverse complement strand
CAGTTGGTTAGAGCATCTCCCTTACAAGGAGAGGGTCGGGGGTTCGAGTCCCTCAGCGCCTACTAAAATTATTCAGGCCGAAAGAATACGACGAAATCAAGGAGAGACAGCAACATGGGTACATGCCGATGCGGGTTTACAACAGACCCAGACAAGAACTGCAACGGAACACACCGTGTCGTGCAGGCCGTTAAATCCGATGTCGCCGAAAAATTGACAACCGCTGGCTTTACAGAAGCCGCCGAGTTTGTAAAAACCGAGAAACAGAGTTAATTGTTTGAGCAAAGTGCTCAAAATTATTTGCGCGGTTGGCGCCTTGATTGTGGCATCGGGTTGTGGTGGTTCATCATCAACCGCTGATTCGGTGGTAACAACTGAATCTGTTGCGCCAGTCGAAACCACGACCACTCAGGTTCTCGTAATGCCAACAGACCTCGCCCTGTATACAAGTGGTTTTGGGTGCGTCAAATTTGAAAAGAACCCAACGCCTATTCAATATGTGGCCGAGTGGGGGTATTGCAAGTTTGAAGACGTCATCGTTCAGCTCTATGCATTCGCCAGCCAACAAGACCACGACGCCTTTATCGAGATGCTGCTCGCAAGCGGAGGTCGTGAAGAAGATACGGTGACAGATGGTTTAGTAATTCTTGCACCAGATTCGGCTGCCAAAATAGAACCACTACGAAAAGCATTGGGGATGTAATGACTTACGCGGGTGATCGAGTGTTGTATGACGCAGACACGCACATTATGGAGTTGCCTGATTTTTTGCAGAAATTTGCTGATCCTGAAATACGAGATCAGATGCCGGCAGTCAGCTATGGCCGCTCGATCGTGACGGATGAAGAAGTTGCAGTGATCATGGGGAACGGATCTCGCCACACCGACGAACATAAAAGGTCGCTCATTGCGCTTGGCGATCGGATGATTACTGAAGTGAAAGAGATTCAAGCCCTTGGTGCATTTGACAAGCACGATCGCGTAATTGCAAGCGACATGCTTGGGTTTAAGAAACAACTCGTGTTTCCAACGCACAGTCTGCACATGCCGTTTTCGCCGAGCACCAAAATCACCGATCAGATTCGTTATGGGGCAGCGCGTGCGCACAACCGACACATGGCTGACTTTTGCTCTGTCGATGATCGGTTGATGGGTGTCGCAGCAATTCCGCTTGAGAATCCGGATCTGGCGTTGAAAGAAGTGCAGTGGAGTCTCGATCAAGGGCTTGATGCAATGTGGGTGCCGCATCGACTTGCTGGGGAGAGATCTCCAACCCATCTCGATTTCAATCCGATTTGGGCTTTGTTGCAAGAAGCCCAAGTACCTGTGGTCTTTCATGTTGGAGGCAATCCGCTGCAGTTGAAACCAGAGTGGAGCAACACTGGTCGGGGTGCAACACGCGACTGGATGGGTGGTGGCGAGAACGTACGTGCTCGAGATGCCGCCGTGATGCATCAGGGCATCGAAACTTTTATCTCGATGCTCGTGCTTGATGGAGTGGTGGAAGAGTTTCCTGACCTCAAATTTGCTTCGGTCGAATTGGGGGCTGGGTGGGTTCCAGAAATGATTGTGCGTCTTGACCATATTCATAAGGCGTATTCAAAAGTTGACGATCGCCTCAAGGGCTTCAACCGCAAACCTTCAGAGCAGATTCGCGAGCAGTTTGGGTTTACGCCATTTGTATTCGAGGATGTGGCGCGCCTGATAGATCAATCAAACGACGACCTGTACTTGTTTTCATCGGATTACCCGCACACAGAGGGCGGGCGAGACCCGATTGCCCGTTTTGAGTCGTGCATGGCTGATGTTCCTGCAGCGTCAGTAGAGAAGTTCAATTCAGCAAACTTTTTGCGAGTATTTGCTCGCGCCGCGCACTAATTTTTTGGTTTCATCCGTTCGAGCATTTCGCCCATTTGCTTGTGCACAAG
>CAZHIN010000167.1:0-1934 GCA_964532575.1 uncultured Acidimicrobium sp. | reverse complement strand
TCAGTCTCTTCCACGCCCAGCATGGCAACCACCCGGCTTTGTCTTCGGTCTGATTTGGCCGTACAACTTTGCGATGCTCATTGCTGCAACATGGATTGTTGCCAACCGGCTCTCAACCTCACACCAACTGATCTGGCTGGGATCACTCACACTTAGCGTTGCGGCTGCTCTCTCGTGGGCATGGTTGTTCTATGGTCCACATTCACTTCGTGCATCAAGCCTGATGCTTGTGCTCGCAACCCTGTTTACAATCCCACTTTTAGTGATTGCCTTTCGCGCATCTTCTACACTTGGCTTTGCACTTGTGCCGTACCAAATTTGGTTAGCAATCGCCACTTCGCTTGCGTTCGCTTACGCGGCGCAATAGACAAATTCACTTCGATCATGTTAGATATTTGACATCATGAGTTTCACTCCTTCATCACCATCTAGTCCTGAAGTAGATCCGCTTGCTCCGCGACAACACACCTCGCTTTTGTCTTCGCCTTCGCGACGCCTTGGTGCAGTCGTTGGCTTGGTCTCGGGCGGCATCGCTGTCACGATCGGAATGTTGGTAGCTGCTCTCGGTGAAGTCGCTTCGCCTATTGACGCCGTAGGGAGTTCTTTTATTGATCGCACTCCACCATGGTTGAAGACTTTGGCCATTTACTTGTTTGGAGCTAATAACAAAACTGCTTTACGCGTTGGAATCGTGATCCTGCTTGCCACTATCGCCTACATTGCCGGATCATTCAGCATTAAGTCACCCACACCGCTGGTCAGTGCGATTGTAATTTTCGCTTTTCTCGGCACCCTGTCAGCAATTGAACAAGAAGGATCAAACGTCTCTTCAATTCTTGCTCCGATGCTGGGGGCCGTTGTCGGAATCGGCAGCGCATTGTGGCTTTTAGGCATCCTGACGAACCGTTGGTTAGCGACGAGCACTCCGTCACCATCGCGAGTTCCTTTAGGTTGGGATCGGCGTCGTTTTATGCGCGCAACTGCTGCAGTCGGGGCGACCGCGGTAACAGCAGGACTCATTGGTCAGAGCAAAGAACGTCAGCGCATTAGTTCAATCGAATCTCAGAGACCAGATTCATTACCTCCCGTTTCGGAGTCGTTACCTCCATCTCAAATATCGCAAGATGTTTCCTTCATCACTCCCAATGATGACTTTTACAGAATTGACACTGCCCTTTCATTTCCGAATGTCAATCTTGAGAAATGGAAATTGCGTATTCATGGCCTCGTTGATCAAGAAATCACTCTTTCCTACGCCGACATCGCAGCAATGCCTCAAGTAGAGAAAGTCATCACTATCTGTTGTGTCTCTAACGAGATCGGAGGGCCATACATCGGCAATGCGGTTTGGCAAGGTGTCTATCTGAAAGACCTGCTGTTGCAGGCCGGCGTGAAACCAGAAGCAGAACAACTTTTCAGTCGCAGTCTCGATGGCTGGACCTGTGGCTTTCCTATTGAACTTGCTCTTGACGGACGCGATGCATTGCTGGCAATCGGAATGAATGGCGAGCCCCTCCCACTTGAACATGGTTTTCCGGCGCGACTGATTGTGCCTGGTATCTACGGATATGTTTCCGCAACTAAATGGTTGAGTGAGATCGAAGTCAATAAATGGTCCGACGAATCTGGCTACTGGATACCCCGCGGATGGGCACGCAATGCGCCAATCAAAACTCAATCACGCATTGATGTGCCGCGCGCAGGGGCAACAATCACGGCAGGGCCAACACGAGTGGCAGGTGTTGCATGGGCGCAACATACCGGAATTGAAAAAGTTGAAATTCGTATTGACGGTGCAGAGTGGAACGAAGCAGTTCTTGGTGACGACGTCTCCGATGACACGTGGCGCCTGTGGACATTTGATTGGCAATCAACATCAGGCCAGCACGTTATTCAGGTTCGCGCAACCGATAAAAGTGGTTACACCCAAACTG
>CAZHIN010000166.1:0-1969 GCA_964532575.1 uncultured Acidimicrobium sp. | reverse complement strand
AGTTCTTGTGCAACGCGTGGCCTGTTATTTGGTCTACAAATCATGTCGCCGCGGGTAATCGAAAGATCGTCGGCAAGCAACACGGTGACTGCTTGACCCGGTGTGGCCTCTTGAAGTGGGCCAGTTGGGGAATCGATGCCTGTGATTGTGCTGGTGAGCCCAGAAGGTAACACCATGACTTCGTCACCTACGCGAAGTACGCCTCCGGCAACGCGACCTGCGTAGCCGCGGTAATCAGGAAAGTCGGCGCGTTGTGGGCGAATAACAAACTGCACAGGGAAGCGAGTATCTATGCGGTTGTCGTCACTCGCGGTGTACACGTTTTCCAAGTGGTGCAACAGTGTTGAACCTTCGTACCAGTCCATGTTTTTTGAGCGTGTTACGCAGTTATCGCCAGCGAGAGCGCTGATCGGGAGGAAGGTCACATCTTGTAAATCGAGTCGTGATGCAAACTGTTCAAACTCTTGACGAATTCGGTTGAACACTTCTTGGTCATAATCAACAAGGTCCATTTTGTTGACACAAATAACCAAGTGGGGAACTCCGAGTAGCGAAACCAGCAAGCTGTGTCGACGAGTCTGTTCAATAACCCCGGTGCGCGCATCGATGAGCACAATGGCAAGATCCACATTTGAGGCACCGGTAATCATGTTGCGCGTGTACTGAATGTGGCCTGGGCAGTCAGCAATGATAAACGAGCGCTTTGGCGTTGCAAAGTAGCGGTATGCAACGTCGATAGTGATTCCTTGTTCGCGTTCTGCGCGCAATCCGTCGGTGAGAAGCGACAAGTCCACGTAGTCGTCTCCGCGGCGCTTGCTGACTGCTTCAATGTGTTCGAGTTGGTCTTCGAAAATGCTCTTCGAGTCGTACAACAGGCGACCAATCAGAGTTGACTTGCCGTCGTCTACCGAACCAACAGTTGCAAATCGCAAACGCTCCATTAGAAGTAGCCCGTCCGCTTGCGATCTTCCATACCGGCTTCCGACATACGGTCGTCGGCGCGTGTTGCGCCTCGTTCTGTTACACGCGCAACTGCTGTCTCGGCGATGATGTCTTCAACGGTGGCAGCACTCGACGAAACCGCTGCTGTGCAAGTTGCGTCGCCTACGGTGCGGAAACGCACCTGCATATGCTCAACAACTGAACCCTCATCTGGTGGCAGGAAGTCGGTAACTGCCATGAGCATGTTGTCGCGTTTAAAGATAGGACGAGTGTGCGCATAGTAAATGCTCGGCAAGTCAATGTTGTATTCGCCAATGAATGTCCAAATATCGAGCTCAGTCCAATTCGACAATGGGAAGATGCGGAAATGTTCGCCCTGGCGATGACGACCGTTGTAAATACCCCAAAGTTCTGGACGCTGATTCTTTGGGTCCCACTGGCCGAAGGAGTCGCGGTGCGAGAACACGCGCTCTTTGGCACGAGCACGCTCCTCGTCCCGGCGGGCTCCGCCAAATACTGCATCAAAGCGATGTTCTGCAATGGAGTCAAGCAGAGTGACAGTCTGCAGTGGGTTACGGCTCGCGCGTGGACCAGTTACATCGGCTACTTTGCCCGAGTCGATAGACGCCTGTACCGATCCAACAATCAATTGGACACCCATCTCGGAAACGCAGCGATCACGAAACTCAATTACCTCGGGGAAGTTGTGGCCCGTATCAATGTGCATCACAGGAAATGGAATTCGCGCTGGAGCAAAGGCGCGCACCGCCAGGTGCAGCATGACGACGGAATCTTTGCCACCAGAAAACAGCAGCACTGGGCGTTCAAATTCGGCGGCTACCTCTCGGATGATGGTGACGGACTCGTCAATCAAGCCATCCAGCGAGGTTTTCATACGGGTTGTAGTTTACTGATGTGGCTTCGTTATTTTTTGTAAACGCTGTCTTTCCTTGGATTTAGGAGTGTGTTTAGCGTGTTATTCTCGGGGCGTGCCAGCCGGCGCGGAGAACCAACAATGGCTATGCGT
>CAZHIN010000165.1:0-1982 GCA_964532575.1 uncultured Acidimicrobium sp. | reverse complement strand
TATGTGCCTGAGCTCCTGCTGCTGGGTATGAACCAAGAAACTTCACAGCACCCTGCTTGGCATGCAGGTCACGCAATACATCTGCAACTAATTCGTCAGTGATGTGTCCGTCGCAGTAAATAATAAAGCAATAGTCGCCGAGTCCACCACGTTTGGTTGGGCGCGACAACAATTGCGACAAGTTGATTCGACGTGCAGCAAACTCTTGCCAGATTGCAATCAGACTTCCTGGTTCGTCGGCACGCTGAAACACCACAAGTGCAGTGCGATCGTGTCCTGTTGCTGACGGAATTGATTCTTTGCCCACCAACACAAATCGAGTTTGGTTGCCTTCGTGGTCAGCAATGTTGCTCGCAATCACATCAAGGTTGTAAATCACAGCAGCGTTGCGAGGCGCAACTGCCGCAAAACCACTCGTTGGCTCTTCGCTTACTAAGCGCGCGGCCTCCGCTGTTGAGTTTGCAGCGAGGAGTTGAGCATGCGAGAGATTGTTGCGAATGTATTCGTGACACTGTGCAGTCGCTACAGGAATAGACAACAAGGTTGTTACATCTTTTATTGCAGTTCCCTTTTTAGCCAAAATGCAGTGCTCGATATCGAGCACAACTTCGCGTTGGATCAGCAAGTCATGATCGAATACAAGGGCATCTTGAGTGAAATTCACCGTTCCTTCTATCGAGTTTTCGATAGGTACAAACCCAAGTGAAACTTCACCGCGATCTACGGAATCCAAAACATCTGGCACGGTACGAAATGGAACCAGCTCGCAACCAGCCAAATCGGATTGCGTCAGCAATGCTTGTTCGGTAAATGTTCCAGCAGGTCCGAAATACCCGATGCGTAGTTTGGCTTTTGTCACAGCGACAAGATTAGGCGCACGGAGTCCAGATCATTGGTTGATATTTAAAGGCTTGATATTTGGTTCATGCTCACCAGTAACCTGAACGTATGTACGAATACGTCGCATTCAACCCGTATAACTCAAGCCCTGAAGCACTTGCTGTCGAACTCACAAAAAAGTCGACAGAGGGTTGGGAAGTTGTCAACATTGTGCCGACGTTTGACGGACGATATTGTGCATTTCTTCGCCGCCCAATTCGTGCCACCTCCACCTTTTCTAATGATCCGGCGACCACCGAGAATTGGACAACCACACCAACTACTGCTGCGCCCGCTGCTTGGTATCCAGATCCATCAACACGCTTTGAGTTGCGCTATTGGGATGGCACCGAGTGGACAGAGCATGTTGCTCGCGGTGGTCAGCAATTTACCGATCAACCAGTGGCCTAAAACAAGATGAGGGCAACCTCCATCGGACATGCCGGCATATTGGTGCAAACGCGCCAAGCCAACATTGTTTGTGACCCATGGTTTTTGCCAGCGTTTCTGGGTTCGTGGTTTGTTTTTCCACGCAACGATCAGTTATCGCCAGATTTAATGGCAGCAATCGAATCTCCCGACTATCTCTACATCTCGCATCAACACGCCGATCATTTGGATGAACTGTGGCTTGCTACTCATATAGATAAGACAACAAAGGTCTTGCTCCCCGACTTTGCGACTCGCGAGCTCGAACGTCGGCTGAGCAAATTGGGTTTCACCAATTTCGTGCGCACCGAAAATGGTAAAGAACTCGACCTCGGTGATGGTTTGACTATTGCTATTCATGTGGAGAGTGCAATAGCCGATGGGCCAGGTGGCGATTCGGCAATTGTGATCAGTGACGGCGAGTCGCGACTCGTTAATCAAAACGACTGTCGAACGGGGGAATTGGGTGCTCTCACCATGCATGGTCCGGTTGACATGCACTGGCTGCAATTCAGTGGAGCGATTTGGTACCCCATGGTCTACGACGAACCACGCGAATCACTCATGAAACAGGCTCGCACAAAAGTTGAAAGTCAATTTGCGCGTTCGATGAAATACGTATCGTTAGTTGACGCACGAGTCGTGGTGCCCTCTGCCGGACCACCATGTTTTTT
>CAZHIN010000164.1:0-1999 GCA_964532575.1 uncultured Acidimicrobium sp. | reverse complement strand
TGCCAGCTTCCAATTTGAGTGTGAGCGCATGAGTTTCGGCAACTGCATACTCGCCAATCTCGTCAATGACCTCTAGACCCGGACTGGGTTCTTCAAAATGGTCGCCAGCAAGTTCGATTTTGCCATCTGCAATATCAGTCTTGACAACCAAGAACTCGTGGCCGATCGTGCCGACATTGGACACCACAAATGTGACATATCCAGCCGTCGCTTCCGCGTGGTCAATCTCAATTGCCCATTCTTTTTCAGTGCCGACGATGATGTTTCCTGATCCATTCGATACAGATCCAGAGGCAGATACTGCAGCATCATTGTTATCTGGGGCACAACCAGCGGTTGCCACAGCCACTAAAAATGCAATTGCAACTGCCTTAACAATTGAACCCCTCATGACGATCCCCCGATCAATGTTTATTAGTCATTCCTAACATAGATCACAATTTCAAAGTGCGCAATCATATGGCGCCTATCCTCTATGTATTCCAACCATTGATTCACTTCTCGCCTTTGCCGCAGCATCACTCGCACTGCTCGTCATCCCTGGCCCAGCCGTGCTGTACATCATTAACCGCAGCGTTTCTGATGGTCGAAGCGTTGCTCTGTCGGCTGTTGCCGGTCTCGAGATCGGCAACTTCTTCCATGTTGTGGCTGCCACGGCTGGACTCTCTGCCATCATCGCCGCCTCACAAGCAGCATTCACTGCAGTCAAATGGATCGGTGCGGGCTATTTGGTGTTCATCGGGATACGCACCATCTTGAGAAAACCGGCAGCATTTTCCGACACATCATCTTCCGTCACGCTTCGTAGGTCATTTACACAAGGCATCGTCGTCAATATTTTTAATCCAAAGGTTGCATTATTTTTCTTATCATTCTTGCCGCAATTCATCGACACTGGTCGCGGTTCTCCGGCACTGCAGTCACTCATCTTGGGCTCAACATTTGTTGTAATCGGTTGCATCACCGACGCCCTGTATGCACTGACCGCAAGCGCTTTGCGCACACGATTGCTTACAGGCCGATCACTTCCATTCGTGCAGCGATACGTGGCTGGAACCGTTTTTGTGATGCTTGGGCTTGTTGCCGGCACGGCTGTTGCACCAACTAGCTCGTAACGGTTCGCTTTACTGATTAGAAAAACGTGTCGGCAATGATTTTGCCGGGGTTCATAATCCTGTTTGGGTCCAATGCTTTTTTGATGGTCGCCATCACACCGACTGCCTCATTGCCAAGTTCATCAACGAGGTAGTCGATCTTCCCAACGCCGATTCCGTGCTCGCCCGTGCACGTTCCTTCCATCGATAGCGCGCGTTTCACCAGTCGAGTATGAAACTGCTCCATTCGCTCCACCATTGAGTGGTCATTTGGGTCGACACTAAACACCACATGAAAGTTGCCGTCGCCGACATGACCGATAATTGGTCCAAACAATTGTGATTCCGCAAGATCTTTCTGTGTTGCTTCAATGCAGTCACTCAGTCGCGAAATCGGTACGCACACGTCTGTCGCAAAGTTGCGAGCATTTTTTACCAACGACCTACACGCAAGTGCCGTGTCGTGACGTGCCTGCCACAATTTGCGCCGTTCTGACTCATCTGTGGTCTGTGCGAAATCTGTTCCGCTATAGCGCTCCAAAACTTCTCTGATTGCCGCAATATCAATTGCATTCGACTCGGCTGATCCGTGAAATTCGAGAAGGAGCAGCACCTTCTCGGGCAAATTGGTTTGCGAATATTTGTTGACAGCCATCACAGCATCGCTGTCGAGAAGTTCGATTCGTGCCACACCAATGCCAAGTTGGATGACTTCAATAACACCGTCTACTGCTTGGCGCACCGTCGCAAATTGCATTGTCGCAGCTGCGATTGCTTCCGGTATTCCAAACACACGCAACGTCAATTCAGTAATTACCCCAAGAGTTCCTTCCGAACCCACAAATAAGTGTGTGAGGTCGTAGCCGGCAGAGGTCTTTCGTGCGCGACGCGATGTCACAATCACA
>CAZHIN010000163.1:0-2031 GCA_964532575.1 uncultured Acidimicrobium sp. | reverse complement strand
GAGTGTGCATCTTCGAGTAGTCGTTCCCGTCCGCCTGCTTCGCGACCATCAACTCGACCCTGAACACGATGTCCACCCATGCGGTGATAGCTCTGTGGGGTTAGACCTATGTGGCCCATCACTGGAATATCAACACGCGAAATGGCGGCGATGGTGTCAAACATTGTGACTCCACCTTCTAACTTCACAGCAGCTGCTCCAGCCTTCACGAGGCGAATCGCGCTGCGAACTGCCTGTTCCGTGTTGACCTGGTATGAACCGAACGGAAGATCACCAATGATCAATGCCCGAGGATTTGCCCGCGCTACCAACCTCACGTGGTATTCCATTTCCTCAAGCGTTACAGGAATAGTGTTTGCGACACCTTGAACGACTGAGCCGACGGAATCGCCTACCAAAATCATGTCAACACCAGATTCATCGACAATCCGGGCAAAGGTTGCGTCGTAAGCGGTGATCATGCTCAGAGGTTTTCCCGTGCCTTTGTTTGCCATCACCATTGGCACGGTGATTCGTGGTCGCGAGATCGCTTCAGTCACAAATTCAGGCTACCGATTAGATTGCACATCATGATTTCGGCCCGATCGCTAGCGTTTAAAGAGCGTTTGGCTCATGCGGTTTGGGGATGGCTATCGCTTCACGGATCGATTGGACCAAACACATCTCGTGGAAAGCGTTTCGGGGCATTCGGCCACAACAGCATCATCTGCTTCCCCCAGACCACAATATTCAACGAGCAATACATCCACATCGGCGCTCACACCATGATTGGAAGCCATGTAGCACTCTCTGCCGGAATGATTCCGGGTCAGGAGTGTCTAACCAATCCAGTCGTGCGTATCGGAGATCGCTGCTTGATTGGACGCGGAAGCGGAATTGTTGGCCACTTAGCAATCGACATTGGTCATGACGTGTGGACAGGTCATCATGTTTATATCACCGATCAAAACCATGGATATGAAAATGTTGATCTCCCGATCTCAATGCAAACGCAACCAGAAAAGCCTGTCGTAATTGGGGACGGTTCGTGGATAGGGGCGGGAAGTGTGATCCTGCCTGGTGCTCACATCGGTAAGCACGTTGCAATCGGTGCGAATTCAGTGGTGAACGGAATCATTCCTGACTACAGCGTTGCAGTTGGCTCTCCTGCAAAGGTGATTAAGCAATACTCCGAACATTCTGGATGGATGCCAGCAAACGAATTCAGATAGAGAGGTCCATTGGGATCTTGCACGACGTCATACGATTGTCGGCAGCAAAGGTAGAGATCTTCTCGCTGATGGGCAGTCCTTCAAACATCGATTCCGAGAAGGGTTCGTTGACTCCAGTCCTTAGCAGCGCTGTGTAATCTCTGCGATCCTTAATGAGCTGCTTATAGTCGGCGATCCACAGCGGAACAATTGCCATGCCTTTTGCATCCGTAGGTTGAACCGCCGAAATTTGTACAATCGCGTCTTCGAGTGTGTCTGTTGCCTTGTCAACTAAGTCGGCTCGTTCGTTCAAGGCATTGGCACCCGCATCGGATATTTGACGAAGGTCGGCAAGCGCTAGTCGCTTTTGCATTGCTTGCTTGCAAATCCCGTCTGCGCGTTGAGTCCACACTTGGTCGTCAATCTTGTTGACAGATTCTTTTGAAGCAAATCCAAAGGCATAGATCCACATCGCAACAAGACCAGTGATTGATATGCCGATAACTGTTCGAGCAGCGATACGGGAACTTCGTTGCCAAGTTGTTCGATTGGCATTATTTGGGGGCGACACGATGTGAATAGTACTTCACTCATCCCAGTTTCCTCCTTCGCATCTTTGACACTGAAGTAGAGTTGCCCCAATGGAGCAGTCTCGTTTTCGGTTAGCGATCTCGCTACTTCGACAGTTGCTGAAATTGCATCCGAAGCCGTTTTTTATCGCAGTTGCTGGTGCTTCCGTGTACGCGATTTGTACGGTCGCTTCCAGTTTTGGATTGGGATATGTCGTCGATGAGGTGATCATTCCGCGGTTTCAAAGCGACATCATCAATCAGCAGACATT
>CAZHIN010000162.1:0-2047 GCA_964532575.1 uncultured Acidimicrobium sp. | reverse complement strand
TGCCGAGTGGGCATGACGAACCGCACGGTCAATATCAAATGCTTGATCTACTTGTGATGCACTGAGAGTCACACGCTTGTCTGCTGTTAACACATCGCGGAATGATTTACGTTCGCGCCATGCAATGGCCGCATCTTCTTGCACGATTCGATATGCATCATCTCGCGAAAGGCCAGATTCAACAAGTGCCAGTAACACTGGCTGAGAAAACACGACACCAAAACTGCTGTCGATATTTTCTTTCATTCGCTGCGCATCAACTTCGAGACCGCCGATTAACCGAGTAAGGCGTTTGACCATGTAGTACACAAGGATTGAAGAATCAGGCAACACAATTCGTTCGGCTGATGAATGCGAAATGTCGCGCTCATGCCATAACGCAACGTTTTGCAAGCCAGATTGCAAGTTGCCCCGCAACACCCGAGATAAACCCGTCAGCGTCTCGGCTGAAATTGGATTTCGCTTGTGAGGCATTGCCGAACTGCCTTTTTGGCCTGGCTTGAATCCTTCTCGAACTTCGTTTACTTCGGTGCGTTGCAAGTGGCGCAACTCAACTGCAATTGCCTCAATGCTTGTGCCAATCGATGTGCACGCCCACAGGTATTCAGCATGTCTGTCGCGTGCAATCACTTGCGTTGCCGGCACAGGCAAGAGCCCAAGCGCTTTCCCAACATGCGCTTCAACTGCTGGATCAATATTTGAGTAAGTGCCGACTGCCCCCGACAACTTGCATACGGCAATTGCATTGCGAGCAGCAGTCATTCGCTGACGATCTCGATCGAGTTGCAGAGCCCACAGTGCGACTTTTGCCCCGAACGTCGTTGGTTCGGCATGAATGCCGTGAGTTCTTCCCAGCATGGGTGTATTGCGATGCGACTCAGCAAGTTTCACCAACCCTGCAATCAATTCGTTCAGTGCCGAGATGGTGAGATCACTTGCATCTTTGAGCATCCAGCACCAAGCGGTGTCAACGACGTCAGTTGAAGTAAGGCCGTGATGAATCCAGGCACCAGCAGGCATGCCGATACGTTGTTGAACAACATCAACGAATGCAGCGACATCATGGTCGGTTACTTTTTCGCGTTCTGCAACATCGGCCACAAATACTGCGTCTACTTTTGGGGCTCGCGATCGACATTCCTTCGCTTCCGCACTTGGTACAACTCCCAAACTTGACTGTGCTTCTGTTGCAAGCAATTCGATTTCGAGATATCGAGCAAAACGAGACTCATCCGAAAAAATATTTGCGATCTCGGGAAGTGAATAGCGATCAATCATCAGCGAATCACGCAATCATCTCGCTCTGGGCCCACACCGATCATGGTGACTGGCACGCCAACGTGTCGTTCAATTGTTTCTACGAATGTGCGCGCTGCAAGTGGCATTGACTCAAAGGTACGGCATCCACGCAAATTTGTTTTCCAACCTTCAATCTCTACGTATTCGGCCTCTACCCGACCGAGTAACTCAATGTCGTCTGGATAACCGGCAATTTTCTTGCCGTTCAGTGTGTATCCAATACCCAATTGAATCGTGTCGAATGTGTCGAGTACATCCAGCTTGGTGAGAGCGATCTCGGTAAGTGAATTAATACGCACAGCATGGCGCAGCATCACCAAGTCAAGCCAACCTGGTCGGCGACGTCGTCCCGTAACGGTTCCAAATTCGTGACCGATATCAACGATGGCATCACCGAGAACCCCGTGCAGTTCTGTTGGATAAGGACCAGCACCAACTCGTGTTGTGTATGCCTTTGCAATACCAACAACTCGCGTGATGTAACGCGGCCCAATGCCTGTGCCTGCACACGCACCACCAGCAGTCGGATTGGATGAAGTCACGAACGGATATGTGCCGTGATCAATGTCGAGGAAGGTAGCTTGAGCACCTTCGAGCAGAACGTTCTTATTTGCCTCGATTGCATCATGCAACATGTCAACCGTGTTGGCAATGTACGGAACAAGCCGCTTACCAAGCACAACAAACCGGGCGACTACTTCTTCAATATCAAATGACTCGCCACCAACAGACTTGAGCATTGCAAGAG
>CAZHIN010000161.1:0-2085 GCA_964532575.1 uncultured Acidimicrobium sp. | reverse complement strand
ATCCCTGCGATCGCTATCGCTCACCAATGACGCCATCGCAACTTCAAACTCTGCATTGACAACAGATTCACCTTCTACGGTCAACGAACCTTTGACATCACTCGTTCGTCCAACACCTTCGGTGCTTTGCCCAAACAAAATCTCTTTGACTCGGTAGCCAACTACCGAATCGGCCGCCAGCAGCCATTCGCCACTTAGATCACTCTCACTGCCAACCGAAGTGCTTGTTACCAAAGAAGTATCTGTTGGTTCAAGACTTAATGCATCCGGAGCATCGTCCTTGATCACATTGATATAGACCCAAGGCACACCAACTAGGGCGACAAAAACGGCCAGCAATGCAATTACGCCACGAACCGTCCATACCTTCACTGATTTACTCATGGCAATCAAGTTAGATCGAGATCAACTAACTGGCCATGCTGAGCTATCTCAATCTTCGAAAATCCAATTTCGCTAAGCCCTTCTTGCAGTGAAGTCGCAGCATCCGGCTCACCATGTACCACGAAAATCTTCTTAGGCTTCTTAGGTATTTTCTTCAGCCATGAAATCAACTCACCTCTGTCGGCATGTGCTGACAGTTCCTCCATGTGCACAATGTTGGCAAACACGTCTATTTCATCTCCGTAAATTCGGATCTTCTTCATGCCATTAGCCAAGAGAGCGCCACGAGTCCCCTCCACTTGATGGCCTGCGAATACCACCGAGTTCTGTGAGTGCGGAAGCATTGCAATCAGGTGATGCAATACACGTCCTCCTGTTGCCATGCCACTGGCCGAAATAACAATCTTGGGTTCATCCGAGGCCGTGAGTTCCTTCGATTCCTCAATAGTTTGCACGAACTCAATCCCCGACCAAACTCGCGAGCACTGTTCATCGCTGAGATTGTGCTCGCTTGCGAAACGTAGATACAGATCAGTCACGCTGGTCGCCATCGGGCTGTTCAGATAAACCGGAACGTTTGGTATGCGCTCCTGATGACGCAACTCGGCCAAAATGTGCATCAACACTTGGCTTCTGCCAACTGCAAATGCTGGAAACAACACGCTTCCACCGTTTGCAATGGTCTTGTTAACTACTTTCTCAATTTCCTCAAATGGATCACCAGTTCCATGCAAACGATCGCCATAGGTTGACTCAATCAACACATAATCAGATGCTGGCGGATCATCTGGCGCACGCATCACAAGATCACCTTCCTGGCCAAGGTCACCCGAGAAAAGCACTGAAACATCATTTTCTACAACTCGAACCGAGGCTGCGCCAAGGATGTGGCCTGCATGAGAGTACGACACTTCAAAACCTGGCGCAGGACTAAACGGTGCCGAAAACTTTCTTACTTCCAACAACTTAAGTGCTGCTTCTACATCCTCAATAGTGAAAAGCGGTTTAGCTGGAACATGACGACTCGACTTCTTTTTATTTGTATATCGCGCCTCCTCCTCTTGAAGATGGGCGGAATCACGAAGCAGTAACTCGAGTAACTCGGCTGTTGCTGGTGTGCAATAAATAGGTCCAGAAAACCCATCACGCACAAACGCCGGCAAAAAGCCACTGTGGTCAATATGGGCATGCGTGACAACCACCGCATTAATCGATGCAGGATCAGCAGGAAAAGGTTCCCAGTTTCGCTTTCGAATCTGCTTGCCACCTTGGAACATTCCACAATCAATCAGTAGTCGACCCTTCGAGCCATCAAGCAAGAAACGCGAACCCGTAACGGTGCCAGCAGCACCCCAAAAGCCAATCTTCATTGGAACAGGCTACGAGCAAGAGAACTACTGTGGTGATCAACAAGGAGACGCCATGGGCCGAACAACACATACCATTCCATCCACCCACACGGGAAGCCTTCCCCGCCCCGATGATCTCATCCAGATCATGTGGGCTGTTGGCGACGGCATTCCTGTTGATGCCAAAGCGCTCGATCAGCGTGTTTGCTCTGCAATCGACGAAGTAGTGCGCAAACAGGTTGAAGCCGGCGTGACCATCATTAATGACGGCGAAATGTCAAAGCCGTCGTACGCAACATACGTAAAAGACCGTCTCTCGGGTTTCACTGGAGAATCAGTGCAGTCGTACTTC
>CAZHIN010000160.1:0-2098 GCA_964532575.1 uncultured Acidimicrobium sp. | reverse complement strand
ACCGTTGCTCGATCAGCATCGCTTGACACTTGCTGATGGCATCAAGGTGCGCTTGTTCGGTGTTGGCGACATCTACCCTGACCGCGGCTCGTTTAGTTTTAAAGCATCCAATATCGACCCACGCTTTACACTCGGTGATTTAGCCGGCCAGCGCGATGAGATTGTGCAACGTCTCAAGAAGAATGATCTCTACGACGCAAACCGTCGAGTTGCATTGCCTGTGGTGCCACTGCGCATTGCGTTGATTACCAGTGTCGGTAGCGCAGCGCACGCGGACACATTGCATGAACTCGAAAACTCAGGAATTGGATTTGAAATATTTGTGCACGATGTGCGAGTGCAAGGTGATGCTGCGGTGCCAACAATTGTGGACGCCATTACACGCATGGGCCGTCGCGACGACATCGACATTGTGATGCTGGTGCGTGGCGGTGGATCAAAAGTTGATTTGTTGGCGTTTGACTCCGAAGAGATCTCTGCTGCAATTGGCAAGTGTGCAAAACCCGTGTTTACGGGAATTGGTCACGAAGTTGACTTCAGCATTGCTGATGAAGTTGCGTATCGCGCCTTTAAAACTCCAACCGCATGTGCCGCAGGTGTGGTCCAAGTGGTCCTGGAATTTGTGCAAGCGACCGAGCAAGCATGGGCCGACATCGCGAGCAATGCAAGCGAATTGTTGCAAGCAGCAGAGCACAACTTGAGCGAGACAGCCATTGGTGTAAAGAATTTGGTGACCACCGCACTCACCCGTTCGTTAAGCAATTTGGATGTGAAGGCAGACCGAGTGAAGCGCCGCCCAGTTGAAGTGCTTGGTATTGCAACCATGACGGTGAAGGCAGTTGCCGACCGAGTGCGACTGCTTGACCCAGTCAATACCATGGCCCGTGGGTGGTCAATCACTCGCAATGACAAAGGTGAAGTGGTGCGCAGTGTGAAAACGTTGTCAGTTGGGCAACAAATGGTTACTTCATTTGCGGATGGGTCTGCAATGAGCGCTATCGAATCGATTGAGAAAGAAGGAAAATAGTGGCATCAACAAAAAAGCCTGTGGCAAGTGCAGCAAAGGCGAGCACGCTCGACGCAAACACTGGTTACGCAGAAGCGATTGAAGAGCTCGAATCAATCTTGACCGAACTTGAGAGCGACGATGTAGACGTGGACGAGCTTGCCGAACATGTGCAACGCGCATCGCAACTGATTGAGTTGTGCCGTGAACGAATTGGCAAAGCAAAACTGCGCATTGAAGAAGTCGTTTCACAGCTTGAAGCTGACTAAGTAGAGAGTTATTGCAATGATTGCACCGAAGGCCCCACAGTCACTTGCGCACATTGCAGCGCGAGTCGACGCGCGGCTGCGCACATTGCTCGACTTGGAGCATGCGCGTTGGACAGAGATTGACGAAGACCTTGGTGCCCCACTGGCCGAGATCAACCGACTTGTGCTCACCGGAGGCAAACGGCTTCGTCCAGCATTTTGCACATGGGGTTTTGTGGGTGCTGGAGGCGACGCCGCGGACCAACGCGTTGTGGATGCCGGCGCTGCACTCGAACTATTACACGCATGCGCACTGTTTCATGATGATGTAATGGACGGGTCTGCAACTCGTCGCGGCGAACCAACAACTCACACCAAGTTTACGCAGCAACACGCAGCCAGTAAGTGGGCGGGCGAGTCGCGACGATTTGGTGAAGGAGTTGCGATCTTGGCTGGCGACTTGGTGCATGTGTATGCCGACCAGTTGTTGCAAGGCGAGCCGCATGCAGCATGGCAAGTGTGGAATGAAATGCGCATTGAACTGAATGTTGGTCAATACCTCGACATGCTTGGGTCGGCGACAAGCGAGCGCAGCCGCGCAAAAGCAGAGCGCGTGTGCAGATATAAGAGTGCGAAATACACCATTGAACGACCACTCCACCTGGGTGCAGTGCTTGCAGACCCCGATCGTGCAACCGAATTGATTGCGGCATTTTCGGCGTACGGACTCCCCCTCGGCGACGCATTTCAGATGCGTGACGATGTACTCGGTGCATTTGGTGACACTGCAACCACGGGTAAACCCTTGGGCGATGATTTTCGTGAGGGCAAGCCAACACCGTTG
>CAZHIN010000159.1:0-2099 GCA_964532575.1 uncultured Acidimicrobium sp. | reverse complement strand
CAGACCACACAATGTTGTTGACAACGACCGATGTGCAAAACAACTTTGACTCATCGCCCACCGTGATGCGTGCATTCGGTGTATCGACATCAACAACGTATTGCTTTGGCCCACCACCTGGCAGACCAAGACCTTTGCGCTGACCAATCGTTACGAGCTCAAGTGCTTCGACTCTGCCCGCTTCCGAGCCATCTTCGTTCACTACTTGTGCAGGACGAAACGGAATTCGGTTGCCCAAGAATGTTTCGCGTCCGCCGGTCTTGCTAATGAAGCACACGTCTTGGCTGTCTGGTTTTGTTGCGGTGCGCAAACCCAATTCGACTGCTCTGTCGCGCACTTGCGCTTTGGTTAAGTGCCCTACAGGAAACATGGTGAAGGCCAACTCTTTTTGATCGAGCATGTGCACTACATAACTTTGATCTTTGGCATCATCGGCACCGCGAGCAAGTCGCATTGTGCCTTCGTCGTCTTTTTCGATACGTGCATGGTGACCAGTTGCAACGGCATCAAAACCAAGCAGACGTGCTCGCTCACTCAAGCGATCAAACTTGAGGTGACGGTTGCACTCGATACACGGGTTAGGCGTAAAGCCATCTACGTGAGCTTTCACGTATGGGTCAACAACATGAAATCATCTGAAAAGTTGAACACCAAGTGATCGATGCCAAGTTGTTGCGCAACACGTCGCGCATCGTCCACATCGGAAACCGAGCAGCAACCTGTGTCGCTCTCGCCACCCCACAGGCGCATGGTCACTCCAACTACTTCATGACCAGCATCTTTCAGTTCGGCTGCGGCGACCGACGAATCGACGCCTCCAGACATGGCCACGAGCACTTTCATGCTCTACAGGCTAACGACGCAATTGCGTAACAGCGCCAACAATGGTGCGCACAGCAGTATCAATGTCGGCATCAGTAGTGGTGTGGCCAAGACTCAACCGCAGAGCACCGTTTGTCCACTCGCGAGAAAGACCCATCGCTGCGAGCACATGAGACGGTTCCATTGCACCGCTTGCGCAAGCCGATGCAGCTGATGCACACACGTCGGCTTGGTCGAGCAAAAACAACAATGCTTCGCTCTCAATACCTTTTATACAGAGGTGAGCAACGCCTGGCACACGGTGTTCGCGCGGCACTGTTTCGAGCACGTCTGGCAATGCGGCAACGATGTCGTCGACAAGGCGATCACGCAATTTGGTGACTCGCTCAATTTCGTCGGCACGAGTGATGTCGGTGACATGAAGCGCACTTGCTGCGCCGATGATGCCGGCGACGTTATGCGTGCCACTGCGCCTGTCACGCTCTTGTCCACCGCCAAAAATGATTGGCTCAAGTTGTTTGCCGGCTTTCAGCACCAAGATGCCAACACCTTTTGGTCCACCAAATTTGTGCGCCGACAACGAGAGTGCGTCTACAAGCGGAGTGATCTCACGCAAGTCAAGCCAGCATGCTGCTTGCACAGCATCGGTGTGAAGCAAAGCGTTTGGCGCATTTTTGCGCACGATACGAGCAACGTCGCGCATTGGTGTGATTGTGCCAACTTCATTATTTACTGCCATCACTGATACCACGGTGATTGGCTTTTCTGGTGTTGCTTCTTGCAACACACGTGCCAAATCATCAAGGTCTACAGAACCAACATTGTTGACTCGCACCACTACGCCGTCTACGTGCTCGACACAATGCAACACGGCATGATGCTCGGTTGCAGTACACACTGCTACTCCACCCAATTTGCGCACCGTGCCCAACACTGCCGAGTTGTCGCCTTCGGTGCCACCGCTCGTAAATATCACTTCGCCGGCATTGCACCCCAGCGCTTCGGCCACCACATCGCGGGCTTCGTCGAGTGCTTTACGCGCAACCCGAGCAAACCGGTGCGACCCAGACGGGTTGGCATACAGGTTGTCGAGAAAAGGTGTCATGGCCTCGATTGCCTCATGGCGCATAGGCGTTGAAGCCGCGTGGTCGAGGTACGTCACCATCATCCCAAGGGTAGCCCCAATACAAAAGATCTAAATAGGTCCTTTGTTTTCAACTTTGATGAATCAAACTGTTACCGATCAGAATGGCCGAGAAATTAGTAGGCCAAAATTG
>CAZHIN010000158.1:0-2128 GCA_964532575.1 uncultured Acidimicrobium sp. | reverse complement strand
TACTCGAAGAGAATTGCAGAACGAGTAACCGCTCACTTCGGAGTTTTATCTACCACTGGCAAATACATTTCTGTCAGGTTTGGAAACGTACTCGGCTCTCGAGGCAGTGTGTTGATGTCATTTAGGGATCAAATTGACAAAGGTGGCCCAGTAACCGTCACTCACAGAGGCGTCACGCGTTACTTCATGACCATATTTGAGGCAGTGCAATTGGTGATTCAGGCAGGGGCCATCGGACGCAGCGGAGAAGTCTTAGTGCTCGACATGGGAGAACCAGTCAGCATTTATGATGTCGCCACACAATTGGTGCGAAATTCACAGAAGTCGGTTGCAATTGAAATCGTTGGATTGCGATCTGGGGAAAAGGTGCACGAGGAATTGTTTGGAACTGGCGAAGTTGATACTCGGCCAGAACATCCACTCATTGCGCATGTTCCTGTTTCTGCTGTCAACAGAGACGTACTCGTGCCGACACCGCAAGATCCGCGAGCATTTATGATTCAGATTGTTGAGAGTTAACTCGCTGAATATCGCCAGCAACTGCGGCTACAAATAACAGCCACAAAAAGTGATTTCCTACAAAAAAACTTTCTTGGGTTGCTGTGGCTAATACAAAAAACATAATTGCTGGCGTCCATTGGACGGCTGTTTCGGTGGTTGCAAATTCAAGGTGTCGATAACCTCCCCAGATCAGGGCCGCGACCAAGACCAAGCCTGCGAACACGCCTCCACCTAGAAGCACATCCATAAACCCGCTGTGAGACCAACCGGTGTTGGTGATTGTCCACCATCGATCGTGTTTGAAAAAATTTGGTGTTCTCCATGCAGACATCCAGCCCCAGCCCAAAATTGGTCTTTCTAAAAAACCAATCCAGCTATACCGCCACAGTTCGCTGCGGCCGTTGAAGTCGATTGTCTCACCAAAAAAACTCAACACCACGCTCTGCAGTCGTACAGTCGCCCATGTCAACAACGTGGCACTAGCGACAAAAATTGGATACACAAACCGATGTACTGCCTCACTGGTGATGCGCTTTCTGCGTATGAGAGAACGAACCACCGTCCAGAATGCCCACACCGCACCAAACACAACCGCCCCACCAACAGAGGTGTTGGATCGGGAATGAAACAACATCACGGCACCAAACAAAACGACATCAATCAAGATTGCGATCAATGTGATAGGCCACTTTTTCCCTCGACGCATCACGACTATCCACAACAGGGCGCTCGCAGCGAGACAACTGACCATTGCCACAGGTGCGAGTGAGTTTCGATTGAAATAAATGCCAACCCAATTACCATTTTGGTCAACTGAGTTACTCCAATGATTCGCGATTGCATACCGCGACCACAACAATCCAGGCTGCATTGCGACAACGGCAAGAATAAGTTGCTCGAGCAATGAAAAACTTCTTGCCAAATAAACGCCTGTCAAAAATGTGACACACAATGTTGTTGCCTCAACAATGGTGTGTTGCCCAAGTGTTGCCCACAACGTTGACAACCACATCCACCCGCAAAACAATCCAAGTAAACCCACTGGCCCAAAGAAGGATGAGCGGGGCACACGCCGATACCCGAGCAATAGCAGTGCAGGAATCTGGACTGCAACAAACGTAAGTAATTGTGCGGAAACTGCGTTAGTCGGAACCTCAAGAGAGCTGGCAAACCACAGACTGAGTACCGGACCCTGCGTAAGAGCAAACAGCAGCACAACGACATATGCATATTCGCACCATCGCAAGAGCGTGTTGATGCGGTTTGGCGCGATCTGCATTAACTACAAATCTACACAAGCCTCACTTGGCTTTGAGCCGATGAAAGTATGCTGTATTTGATGACTGATGATCATGAGGAACGCGATGAACTCGATCGGGACCAGCTCATCAAAGAGCTTTTGGCATAATCGTTTGCGCTACGCACGAAATCAGAGCACCTCAGCCAGTACGTCGAGACCAAAATTGCCGAGTTGGTGAAAACCAAACGTGAACTAGATTCGCTCAAGAACGACGACGAAATTGGTCGTTTGCGCGCAGGCATCGAGACGGCAAACCAACAGCGCAATGAGATCCAAGCCAAACTTGATGCGCTTGCAGTTGAACACGAGCATCTTGAACAAGTGCAT
>CAZHIN010000157.1:0-2129 GCA_964532575.1 uncultured Acidimicrobium sp. | reverse complement strand
TTATTTGCAACAAAAGTTCGTGTTGACGTAATTTGCCAGTCACGCTATCGGGCATTGTAATACCTCATCGTCAAGTGCAGTATGATTGCTGTCTGATAAATAATCATTTACAAAATCATTTGCACTTATAAACAAGCATATTGTACAATAAAGAATGAAGTTGTGAAACAACGTATCACAAGTGATGGGAGCCAGAGATGCAAAACGCTGACACGAATCGTCGTGCGAAGAAGTTGATTGAAGATCTCAATCTGACTCCAGATGAGATTCAACAGATAGTTGCCACTGCCCGTGTCCACTTAGCCACATTCGATCCAGACTATCGCACCAACGTGACGCAAATTGCGATTGCACTCGACAAGAGTCGTCCCACCATATATGGGTGGGCAGATAAATCACTCGAGGCACTCGTGTACGCCCTACGCAATATTCGAACGGGTCGCCCCCCCAAAGCAATCAAAGAGCAAGCGATGATGCGCAAGCGTCGCATGAAAGACAAATAGCATGCGTGCGCTCATCAGTGTCTCTGACAAACGTGGTGTTGTCGAATTTGCAACCCAACTTGTGGCATTCGGGTATGAACTTTTTTCGACGGGGAATACCAAGCAGGCGATAGCTGCGGCAGGGATACCAGTGCGTAGTGTGAGTGACATTACGCAGTTTCCCGAAATCCTTGATGGACGGGTGAAAACACTTCATCCTGCCATTCATGGGGCAATTCTCGCACGTCGTGATCTTGCAAACCACATGGAGACACTGGCCGTCCATGGCATCGTCGCAATTGACATGGTCGTCGTAAACCTTTATCCATTTGCAGCCACGATTGCGAAAGCAGGGGTTACTGATGAAGAAGCCATCGAGCAAATAGATATCGGTGGTCCGGCGATGATTCGAGCAAGTGCCAAAAATCATGCAAGTGTGCTGCCTGTGGTGTCACCTGAAGACTATGATGCAATCGTGACCGCATTGCACACGGGATCCATCTCCAGCCAATTCCGGCGTACGCTGGCAGCCAAAGCATATGCGCACACTGCTGCGTACGATGCAACAATCGCCACCTATTTGGCACCGTCTGTGGCCCCTGGGCTGCCCGCACTGCTTTCCATAGATGTGCCACTTGCACGAGTGCTCCGCTACGGAGAAAATCCGCATCAAGCGGGTGCGCTCTACGGTGCGTTCGACGACCAGTTCCAAGTGCTACACGGCAAAGAGCTTTCATATATCAACATTCTCGACATTGCAGCCATCCAAGAGCTCATCGAAGAATTCGATCCACGTGATGGTGTTGCCTTGGCAATCGTAAAACATACTAATCCATGTGGGGTGGCAGTGGGTGCAACACCACTCGAAGCTTGGCAAAAAGCCTTTGCCACAGACCAAGAAGCACCGTTTGGTGGTGTGATTGCGCTCAATGCTACAGTCGATTTACCGCTTGCTCACGCCATTGATGAGATTTTTTCTGAGATCATCATTGCACCTGATTTTGATGCGGATGCGTTGGCACTCTTGCAACAAAAGAAGAATAGGCGTTTGGTCCGTGCCATTGGTCGAATCAGCACTGACCAGCGTCCGTTGGTGCATTCCGTTCCTGGTGGCTATCTTGTTCAGCAACCAGACCGTGAACTCCCCCGTGGTGAAGTCTGGCAGTGTGTCACGACCCGCCAACCCACCACACGAGAGCAGACGGCCCTTGCCTTTGCATGGCGTGTTGTCAAGATCGCACATTAGGTATTGGTGCAGGCCAGATGAGCCGTGTGGATAGTGCGCGCGTTGCTGTTGAGAAGGCGATGCGCGCAGGTCTATCGCTCCACGGATGTGTGATGGCAAGTGATGCCTTTTTCCCATTTCCTGACGGTGTCGTAACGGCCGCCGCCGCCGGGGTAACGGCCATCGTGCAACCAGGTGGTTCGGTGCGTGATGACGATGTCATTGCGGCTGCAAATCAGCTCGGTGTCACAATGATTTGTACCGGTCGTAGACATTTTAGGCACTAATATGACACTCACATTTGATGCAAATGGCTTAATTCCTGCCATCGTGCAACACGCACACACTGGCGAAGTCCTGATGCTCGGTTTCATGAACGACGAAGCATTGTCGGTCACGCAAACGAGTGGGCGAGTCACGTT
>CAZHIN010000156.1:0-2169 GCA_964532575.1 uncultured Acidimicrobium sp. | reverse complement strand
AACATGAAACCAAGTTGCGACACCGTTGAGTACGCCAACACCTTCTTGATGTCATTTTGTGCAACAGCAACCGTGGCCGCGTACAACGCAGTTGCAGCGCCAATGCACGCGATGATCATTGGCGCCCATGAATACGACTCGTGTAGCACTGGGCTCATGCGCGTCATCAAAAACACACCAGACGTCACCATGGTTGCAGCATGGATGAGCGCCGAAACCGGTGTTGGGCCTTCCATTGCATCTGGCAACCAGAGATACAACGGCAGCTGTGCGCTCTTGCCGCACGCGCCAACAAATAACAGCATTGCGATGGCGGTTGCGGTAACCGGGGCTAGCGAACCGTGATGCGCGGTCTCATTGATTCCGCTGTACGACAGCGTGCCGACTTTGCTGAATGCCAAGAACATCGCCGTCATTACGCCAAAGTCACCAATGCGGTTGGTAACAAATGCTTTCTTACCAGCAACTGCCGCCGAGTTGCGGGTGTGCCAGAACGAAATCAGGAAGTACGAGCAAGCACCAACGCCCTCCCACCCGAGGAAGGTAACGAGCAAGTTTTCGCCGAGCACCAACATGAGCATCGAGAACACAAACAAGTTGAGGTACAAGAAAAACTTCGGAAACTTTGGGTCGCCGTGCATATAGCCAATTGCATACAGATGAATCAGCGAGCCAATGCCGGTGATGAAGAGCGCCATCGTGATCGACAACGGGTCTGCCAACAACGCCATGTCAACTTGCAGCGAGCCAACTGGCAACCACTTAAACATGGTCACCACTTGATGGCGCTCTTCGGCCGGGCGCGAGAGCAGATTGAAAAACACCGAGACGGTGATGAGGAACGACCCGATAGTCATGAGCGATGCAAGCCAGCCAGCCTTCGGCTCGCCTAGGCGTCGACCAAGAACCATGATGACGAGTGCACCGAACAACGGCAATACAGGCACCAGCCAAAGATGATTGACGAAGAAACCAGTCACGGCTTAACCCTTCAACTCTGCAAGGTCGTCAACAGTGATGCCACTGCGGCGGCGCATGATCGCCACGATGATGCCGAGGCCAACTACTACCTCTGCTGCTGCCACTACGAGCACAAAAAACACAATTGCCTGGCCGTCGATGTCATTGAGCCTGCGACCAAGAGTCACAAATGTGAGGTTGACCGCGTTGAGCATGAGCTCGATGCACATAAACATCACGAGCGGATTGCGGCGCACCAACACACCAACAGTGCCGATAGTGAACAGCACTGCAGACAACAAGAGATACCACGTTGCGGTTGGAACAACAATGAGCGCGTTCATGACTTGCCTGCCGTCCGACGACGCGACAACAACACGGTGCCAACAACGGCAATAACCAACAAAATTGATGTCACTTCAAAAGCCATTACGTAATCAGAAAAAATGGAAGAAGCCAATTGCTGAATGTTGGCATCTGGATTATCACCAACGACATTGCTCGCAATGCCATCGCCACGAGAGATCACTGCATCGGCCCCTGAATAAATCGCTGCACCAAGCAAACCAAGCATGCACACACCAACCACGCCTGCCACCCATCTCTGGCCAGCAAGGGGTTCGGTCTTTAGGTTTTCGACTTGGTCAACACCGAGCAACATGATCACGAACAAGAACAGCACCACGATGGCTCCCGCATACACAATCACTTGCACTGCTGCCAGAAACTCGGCATGTTGGGCTACAAACATCACGGCAATTCCGAACAACGTGAGCACCAAACTAAGCGCTGCGTGCACAGGGTGCTTGCGCAACACCACACCAAGCGCACCAACAATGATCATGGCGGTGGCACAAACAAAAACGAAGAGTTCCACTAATCACTGCTCGCTTCTGGGGCTCGCACGCCATAGCCAAGTTCGCCACTCCAGCCAACTACTCCGCTGAACGACGAATCCCCTGATGGTGCAGTTGCACGCATCCAACCCGAAGTGTTTTGATCTTCGCCAGGCCGCCAGTCTTCCCACGGCATGTGCTGTGGTTGACCGTCATCGCCTACAAGCAATTCGGACTTTGTGTAAATGGCATCTTGACGATTAGTGAAAGAAAACTCGAACAACTTTGATTCGGTGATTGCTTCGGTTGGACATGCCTCAACACACAAGTCACAGTGAATGCAACGCAAGTAGTTGATCTCGTAGATCCACCC
>CAZHIN010000155.1:0-2170 GCA_964532575.1 uncultured Acidimicrobium sp. | reverse complement strand
AGCGATGTTTTTGGTGGCACTAGCGACTGTGCTGAGAGGCATGGGGATTATGTGCCAAACCCTGCCCCACCCATGAAACTAAGAATGACTAGATGGCAACTAAGGTTGTTTCGTTGCGCTAAGTCGCACACCTTTCGCAGACTATGCCAATTGCCTTGATCCGCCTCTTTGCCTTTGTTGCCGTCGTGTTTGGCGCAACCGCGCAAGGACCAAGTGTTGTGTATGCCCACAACACACAGGAAACAAGTTCTCCTGCGGGCGGTGAAGTGTTTGATGCTCCCCCAGCCGAATGGACAGTGGGGTTTGAAAAGACAGTGCCACTCGAATCTGCCACAGCAGAAGTCGTGAACGGCAGTGGCGTTCGAATTGCGCTTGCACCGCCAAGACACGGAGTAACAGACAACATCATTGTGTTTGCCTTGCCACCCGAACTGCTTGGTTCGGTTACTGCGCGGTGGCGCTTAGTTGGGGTTGATGGTCATGTTATTTCGGGACGCATTGGGTTTTCGGTAAACGGAGCAGCAGCGGCGGCAACGACCACACCAGCGGATGTTGTACCCGTTGCTCCTCCAGTTGACGTTGCAGTTCAAACGTTTGACGAGCCGATTGCTCAGCCAATTCGCTTTGTGAACACACTGTTGAACTATTTAAGCCTGATGGCTTTTGCTGGTGTGTTCATGACGGAGTGGTTTGTTGCTCAAGGCACGCTTGCCCTTACGCTTTCGCGCCGCTTTGCACTGGTGGGCGCAATTGGTATTGCCGTGACGTCGTTGATGCAACTGCTGATATTCGTTGACGACATTGGCATAGATGGCCGAAGCTGGTTTGCCGAGTTTGGAGACACGCTAGAAACAACACCCGGAGCAATGCTGTTTGCGAAAGCAATAGTTGGTTTGATCTTTGTGACCTTTGCTCGCGGGTTGGTGAAGGGTGATGCAATTACTGGTTTGCGCTCGCAGTTGCTTGCAGCATCGGGGCTGATGTATTTGGTTGCACTTTCCTACGTAGGGCACTCGCGATCCGAGGGTGCGCCGTGGTTGGGTATACCTGTTGATATGGCCCACACTGCGGGTTCGACAGTGTGGTTAGGCGGGCTTGTCTCGATGGTGTTTATCGTGATCCCCCAAGTAGATATCGAGCGAGCGGTGGTGGCATTTGATCGCTTTGGTTATATTGCCGAACGAGCAGTGGCGCTGCTGGTTGTAACAGGCGTGATTCAAACGATTCGTTTGCACACCAACCCCTTGTTGATGCTGACGAACACCCACGGACTGTTGTTGATATTGAAAATAGGTTTAGTGGCCTTGATGCTGTGGTTGGCTGCTAAAAACCGACGATCGCTGCTTGGCCGAAAGAACGTTGAAACGACACAACCAAGAATGTTGAGAAGGCTTTTGATTCGCGCATCACTGATTGAGACGGCAATTGGCGGCGTTGTGCTGGCTGTCACTGCGGCCTTGGTTGCCTCTACCCCGACTTGACATTGAGATTGTGATAATTAGGGTTTATACGGATTTACAACAATAAGCGGATTGGACAAATCATGAACAAGCAGCGTTGGATGGCAATTTTGGGAACTGCGATGATCTTTGTGTTAGCAGCGTGCAGTTCTGGCGGTTCCGATTCGGCGAATTCTGACGAGGCAGCGTTTAATGATGCCGACGTGATGTTTGCTCAAATGATGATCCCGCACCACGAGCAGGCAATTGAGATGTCGGATATTGCCCTCGACCCAACGGTTGGTGCTGGAGAACAAGTTCGAGAACTGGCCACCGAAATTAAGGGTGCGCAAGACCCAGAAATTACTCAGATGAAAGACCTGCTTACGGCATGGGCTCAGCCGCTGACAGCAGATGGTGATATGGACCACTCCTCCATGATGGGTGGAATGATGACCGCTGATGAGTTGACACAACTAGGTACGAAAGTTGGCCCCGAGTTTGATGCGGCATGGGCTAGCGCAATGATTGCCCACCATGAGGGCGCTATCGAGATGGCAGAGACCGTGCTTGCCGATGGAAAGAACGCCGAGACTTTGGAACTTGCACGTGCAATTATTTCTGCACAGCAAGCAGAAATTGAGATATTGCGTTCGCTGTTGTAAGCAGCGTTAGGCGGCTTGGCCCACGAGCATGGCGCGGATGCCAAGGCCCATGATGAAGAGGCCGCC
>CAZHIN010000154.1:0-2178 GCA_964532575.1 uncultured Acidimicrobium sp. | reverse complement strand
CCACCCATTCCGCCGAGTCCACCAGTGAGCGTGATGGTGCCTGCGAGCGTGTTACCAAACTTTCGGCGCGCAATCTCTGCAAAACATTCGTAGGTTCCCTGCAAAATTCCTTGCGTACCGATGTAAATCCATGAACCTGCAGTCATCTGCCCATACATGGTGAGACCAAGGTCTTCTAAGCGACGAAATTCGTCCCATGTCGCCCAGTCACCTACCAGGTTGCTGTTTGCGAGCAATACTCGTGGTGCCCACTCGTGGGTGCGAAATACACCAACGGGTTTGCCAGACTGCACGAGCATTGTTTCGTCGGGCTTCAGAGTTGCCATCGTGCGCAACATCGCGTCGTAGGCGTCCCAACTGCGAGCAGCACGGCCCGTACCGCCGTAGACAACAAGATCATCTGGGCGCTCGGCCACCGCGGGATCAAGATTGTTCTGCAGCATGCGATACGGCGCCTCGATTTGCCAATTGGCGCAGGTGAGCTTGCTGCCCGTAGGCGCTTTCACTGGACGAGGACCCGACATTGATTTTCCGATCTGTTTTCCGTAACTACTGACGTGGCAACACTACCTCGGCTATTTTCACGAGTTCCATTACGCCGTCGTAATCGCTGTTGGTAAGGCGCACAAAGCCGCTCATACCAATGTGGTCCAAGGCTGGTCGCAGTGCTGGACGACGAAACACTTCGTCAACTACCTGGAAAACTTCGTCTGTGGTAGCCACGCAGGTTTTTGCAACGATAAATGGCGTTGCCGGCACAGGCGGACCATATCCAATAATTCGTGTCTCATTGGTAAGTGCGGGTCGATGACGGCTGAGCAAACGGAATGTCGCTGCATCAATCGAGGCAATGTCTGCTTTGTCATCAAGCATCATTTGCAGGCTCTTTGCGTGTCCACCGCTTTCAACAATTGGTTGCACAAACGACGGGTCGGTCGTTACTTCGCTCAGTGCCACACCAAGACTGCACCAACCGCTCAAACTTTGTGTGTTGCTCACTGCTGGTCGCAACCCACCCGCCTCGGCAATGCTCGAGATATCAAGTGACTCGCGCGCAACAATCACCGTTTTATAGCGACCACGCTCGTCACTCACATCTGTCCACAGTGGCGTGCCGATGACATTCACAAATTGATGGAGTTCTTCAACAAACGGTAAGCCGCACGACTGGCTGAGCAGCATGTCACTACTGCGCCACATGTTCATGAGCTGTTCATGCACCGAACTATCAGGAGTCTGGACATGCGCCGATTCATTAATCGACTCAAGTGCCTCTACAAGCGCCAGCAGTACTTGTTGTGTCGAGTCTTGTACTTCAGGAAAGTCGTACATGGGCAGCGAAACGCTGCGCGACCCTGATCTAATCGGCTGCAACAAACTTTGGCTTTGCAAATATTGCGCGCACGCGACTTTCAAAATGTTCAAGTGGCAGCGTGTCGTAATTTGGGTCAAACGCCTTCTGATCCCATTCGTCTGCAAACTTGGCAGCAAGGTCGTAAGCCGGGTGACCCTCATGCTTCTTCCGCGCATCTGGGTTCATGCCAAAGTGTCCGTAATAGTGCCGACCCTGAAAATCTTGGTGTGCCTCGATCATGAAGTGCACTTCTGGACGCACGTAAGGCTTCAAAATTGCTGCGGCAATCGCAGGATGATTCGGAACACTGATGGCTTTACCAATGTCGTGGCACAGTGACGCAACAACTACTTCATCGTCTGCTCCCGCACGCTCGGCCATAGTTGCAGTCTGCAATGCATGTGTTAATTGATCAGTGACAAATCCATCGACAATCGTGTCCATGCCGCGCAACATAGCCAGAATGCCCTCAGCAACACGAGGCTGGTTTTTGGCGGTCTCAGCACCAATGTTCAACCACTCTTCCTTGGTGGACACATCCATGCTTGTAAAAGTTGCGTTCGTCATTCCACAATTCCACCATTGTTGCGGGCAATAGTCAAGAGCACTCAGCCACGACACCTCAAAGGCTCATAACCTTGCTGGTGTGAAGCGTTTGATCATCAGCATCAGCATTGTTATTGGACTCGTTGCTTGCGCCAATGGCGAGACGTCAAAAGCACCTTCTGATACGACCGCTGATACGACCGCTCATACCACTGCCCCCACTGCTTCGATCCCGAATACAAGTACGACGGTCGTGCCTTCAGACGGCAAACGATCCG
>CAZHIN010000153.1:0-2191 GCA_964532575.1 uncultured Acidimicrobium sp. | reverse complement strand
TACGTTGAGATGCAATCTTCATCACCTGCAGACGATGCAACATTGTCGAGAATTGCCGAACCTACTTTTAGTAACGGCCCACATCTCGGCTATGTGGGACAGTGGATTCTGTTTTCACTGTGCGCTCTAGGCGGTTGGTTCGCAATCGTGAGGCGCGAAGCAACTGACAAAAAGCAATCATCCCTCGGGGTGTAGCTCGATCTTTGCCATTCGGCGAAACTGCTCGATCACGTCTGGGCTTTTGTGCGTGGCATCAAGACTGCGATAGACCGTGTCCACATTGACGCTGATTCGTCCAAACTCTTTCCATTGAGCAAACGAACGACTGTTGTCACCCAAGATGTCGCGTGCGATTTCACGTGCTGCATCAAATGCATCCATGCCTGCATCATGACGCAGTGTGGCTTCGCTCAACACAAACGAAAGATAGTCGCGTACTCGCGCAATGCCTGCTTTATCAGTCAATGGCCCATGACCTGGCACAACGACATCAATGTCGAGTTCGGACATGAGATCGCAAGCTGCAATCCAGTTGTCCAAAGGGCCTGCCCAAACGATCGGGGTGCCGCCAATAAACAAGATGTCACCGGTGTACAACGTTTTTGAGTCTGCAATGTAGGCGATTGTGTCACCCTGCGTATGTGCTGGGCCAACTTCAATCAGCTCAGCTACCCGCCCGCCCACCTCGATGTCAAGACGTCCATCAAACGTGCGCGTCGGTGGCGACAGGTCGATGCCGCTGAAATCGAAATCGCCAAAGAAATGTCGAAACAACTCTCCGATTTCGCCAGGAGCATTGTTGAGTGCGGCCAGCATCGACGGTGGAACTTCCATCATCTCGTGCGCAGTGGCACTAGATGCAACGATTTCCGCGCCTTCTAACAACTGATTGCCATAACAATGGTCGCCGTTGGCATGTGTGTTAACAACAGTTGATATCGGTGCACTTCGTGTAGCTACAGACATCGAATCAAGCATGCTTGCGGTGAGTTTTAGATCAAACAACGTGTCAACAAGCAGGGAGACGCCATCGCCAACAATGAGACCAGCGTTGCTGTAACCCCAACCGCCATCTGGCTGTAAGTACGCATACGAGTTATCGCCAACTTCGTGCAGTCCAAGGGTGTAGTCGTTACTCATGTCTGCAATTTAGACGCTCGTATTGAGCATTGCAGCACCAATCGCGCCTGCTTGCTCGCCCAATTGTGCTGCAACAAGTCGCGGGTGCGCACGATGCTGAGGTGAATACAGCAACTGCTCAAACCAGTGACCAATCCGCGGCATCACCACATCTGCCGAAACAATCACTCCTCCACCGACGACAATGACTTCGGGATCGGTCATGTTGGTCAGATTGACGAGACCGAGCGCAACCCACCTGGCAAATGTGTCAACAACATCGTTTGCATCTGCGTCACCAGCTTTTGCGCGAGACAACACCTCTTCACCCTTCTCGCCATTAGCCAAATACGACAGACCGTTTCCAGAGGCATAGCGCTCCCAACATCCTTGGCGACCACACGGGCAGAGCGGTCCATCTGGATCGACAACCATGTGTCCAACTTCGCCAGCAAAACCGTGAGCACCGCGTTGCAGTACTGATCCGGCAATGAAACCGCCACCGATACCAGTGCCGAGTGTGATCACCCATGCATCAGTCGCGCCTTGAGCAGCACCCGATTTCCATTCGCCAAGTGCTGCACACGTTGCATCATTTTCCACCAAAACTTTTTTACCAAGACGATCTTCCATCAACTGACGCAGCGCTAATTCTTTCACTCCAACCAAATTTGGTGATGCGCGAATTACACCTTCAGGAGTAATTAAGCCAGGGACTCCGATGCCAAGAGATGAAGCTTCTCCGAGGTGAGCAACTATTTCAATAAGCGTGTCACAGAGCGCATCAGCATGAGGTGTGGGTAAGCGAAATTGCTCGACCACTTTGCCGCTGTCGTCGACTGCAACACCAAGACATTTTGTGCCACCAACATCAATCCCAATTTTCATCGAACTATTTACATTTCACGATTCGATGCGCGTCTTCAACTCTTTCAATGTGCTCAAAATTCTCATCTCGGCACGACGCTTAACAAAACCAGGAAGCGGGATAACGAGTTCAACAGCCAAGTCATAAGTAATGCGTGTGCCTGAACCTGCTGGTTCAAATGCATACGAACCAACGATCGAACGC
>CAZHIN010000152.1:0-2241 GCA_964532575.1 uncultured Acidimicrobium sp. | reverse complement strand
CAAAGTTCTACATTTTGGGCACCGAGGGAGCAATCATTGGCGATTGGGACCCTGCTGGCGAACCAGCAGTTGCCGACTTGCCTGCAATCCTCACCGTGCATCACACAGATGGAACCTCGCGAGTTGCACCACTGCAGCCGCTCGCACCACACGAGTTCCATCGCTCCATCGTTGAGTACATCAACAACGGCACTCCAATGGAAGTAAACGCATTGCAATCTCGCAATGTTGTGGCAATCATGCAAGCTGCCGAGCAATCGGCGCTTCACAATGCCATGCCTGTTGTGCCGGTGCTTCGGCGGTCATAACCAGTGACAGTGAACTGGGGGTTTCTTGGTGCTGGTTACGTAGCCAGCCGAGGACTCGCCCCAGCCGTTCACGCATCACGCGGAGCACATTTACACGCTGTCGCCAGCCGCGATGAACAGCGGTCTGCGACTCTTGAACCAGAACGCATTCACGCAACATATGACAGCCTTTTGACCGACGAACGAGTTGATGCTGTGTACATCAGTTTGTCCAATAGCCAGCATCGTGAATGGGTAACGAAGTCGCTAGAAGCCGGCAAGCATGTTTTGTGCGAAAAACCACTTGGGTTGAATGCGCAGGAAACAGAAGAGATGTTTGCGATCGCATCCCGAAATGGACGACTTCTGGTTGAAGCAGTATGGGGCAGATGGCACCCCCGTTTTGCTCGCATGGTTGAAGTTGTAGCCAGTGGTGCAATTGGAAACCTTCAACACCTTGAAACTGCTTTCACCTTTACTTCAGAAATGACCGATAACTATCGGTTGAACCCTCTAATGGGCGGCGGTGCACTGCTCGATGTCGGGTGCTATCAAGCACACGCTTGGGTGGCGCTTACGAACGGCGCATTTGACCTGGAAATTGAGAACCTTTCGCGAGTCATTGGGCCAACAGGCGTCGACCTCACGACTGATGTATCGGTACGTATTAATAGTGCAATAACTGCGCACGCGGTGAGTTCGTTTGCATTGCCTAGTCAGCAGCAATTCATTGTTCAGGGTTCACGTGGAAGTATGCGCACCGGCGTTGGCGAATCATTCACTACGTGGAACGAAGCTAGTTCCTTGTACATCAATGATGTTGTTGAAAAATTTGACGTTGCTAATGCGTTTGTAGAAATGGTGGAAAACGTCAGTCGCGTCATTGAAGATGAAGAAGGCTGGGTGGTTCCCAGTGCGGATTCAATCCGTGTTGCACACATTCTTGATGGCATTGCACAGCAAAAGGCTTAAACGACTGTGGAAAATACATTCGACTTTTCTCAGAAAGTAGCCCTCGTAGCAGGCGGTACGGGTGGAATCGGTCAATTAATTGCCGCCGAACTGAGTTCGCGTGGGTGCACAGTGGTCACCTGTTCTCGAACTCCGAACCATGATCCATTGCATATCACTTCCGACTTACGCTCACCAGAAGAAACTCAGTCATTAATTAAAACCGTGCTTGACCAGCATGGGTCTCTTGACATCGTTATCAATGCGGTAGGTGTGGTTGCGTTTGGAGAGATTATTTCTATATCTGTTGACACAGTTGAAGAATTGTTTTTAACAAACACTTTCAGCCACATTTTTCTGACGCAAGCTGCGCTTCCACACATGACAAAAGGTTCAGTCATTGTTGGTATTTCAGGAATAATTGCCGAGCAAAACCTTCCTGGCATGGCGACATACGGTGCATCAAAAGCGGCAGTTCGTTCGTTCAATGAAGCACTTAGCCGCGAGGCGCGTCGGCTTGGCATTCGTGTCATTGATGCGCGTCCACCACACACCGAAACTGGATTAGCCACGCGAGCAATTGAAGGAATTGCACCGAAGTTCCCTCAAGGGCTGAATCCTGTTTCAGTTGCTCAAAGAATTGTTTTAGCAATTGCATCTGGCGAAGACGATCTGCCGTCAACAGCCTTTAGCAATTAGCCTTTAAACATGGAAGCTTTGCAACGCAATTCACGGACTATTTTTGTTATTCACCTTGCTGCAACACTGTTCATGGTTGGACTCATTTGGACAATTCACTATGTGCATTATCCATTGTTCGCCAATGTTGGTGATTCAACGTATGCCAGCTTTCAGGCCGCCCACGTTGAACGAATAGGAAAGCTGCTGTTTGTACCCTGGCTCACAGAAGGCATCACGTTGATTGGTGTTCTTGCACTCGCCTTTCTTGGCGGACACAAAGCATTACGAGTTCCAGCAGTGATTAATGGTGCAGCGATGGTGG
>CAZHIN010000151.1:0-2242 GCA_964532575.1 uncultured Acidimicrobium sp. | reverse complement strand
GAGGCATGCATCAAATGCACACCACAAACCATCTTTTTGAATTGCATCAAGCAGTGACACATCACCAAAACGGAAACCTGAACGTGCACCCATTGCAAGGTATGGCGCATTGGTCATGCTTTCCATGCCGCCGGCAATCACGATGTCGGCTTCTCCGCTTGCGATCATCTGATCGGCCATATAAATAGAGTTGAGACCCGACAAACACACCTTGTTAATGCTGATGCTCGGCACACTCATTGGAATGCCAGCTTTGGATGCGGCCTGGCGCGACGGCACCTGACCTTGGCCAGCCATGAGCACCTGACCCATGATCACGTGCTCAACTTCGTGCGGTTGTACCCCTGCACGTTGCAAGGCTGCAGCAATTGCAAACCCTCCAAGCTCGGCGGCACTAAAAGAGGCGAGCGCGCCACTCATCTTTCCGATGGGTGTACGGGCTCCTGAGATGATGTATGAACCTGGCATGGGTTACAGCGTAGGGGTTTAGGGTCTGTACTGTGAATTCATGAAAAATATCTTGGACGCCATCGAAAATGGGGCTGACTCGGCCACATTTGCAGCACTGACAATCCCCGCCACATATCGCGCAGCCGTTGTGCTCAAGAGTGAAGAAGAAATGTTTGCCGGAGTCGAGTCTGCCAAAAAAGACCCACGCAAGAGCGTGCATATTCAAGAAGTGCCAGTGCCACAAATAGCACCAGACGAGGTACTCATTGCGGTGATGGCAAGCAGCATCAACTTCAACACCGTGTGGTCAAGCATTTTTGAGCCGATATCCACCTTTAGTGCGCTTACGCGGCTTGCCCGCGAGAGCGAGTGGGCAAAGAGACACGACTTGCCGTATCACGTGATGGGCAGCGATGCTTCCGGCGTGGTGTTGCGTGTTGGCTCGGCTGTGCGCAACTGGAAACCGGGCGACAAGATCACGGTGCATTGCAATCACGTCGATGATCAAGACCCAACTTCGCACAATGACTCAATGCTTGGCAACAACCAACGCATTTGGGGTTACGAAACAAACTTTGGAGGTCTTGCAGATTTGTCGGTGGTCAAGGCAAACCAGTTGATGCCAAAACCAGCGCATCTCTCGTGGGAAGAAGCAGCGGTGAATGCGTTGTGTAACTCGACGAGCTACCGCATGTTGGTTTCGAAAAACGGCGCCAACATGAAGCAAGGTGATGTCGTACTCATTTGGGGCGCATCGGGTGGAATCGGCGCGTATGCATTGCAATATGTATTAAATGGCGGTGGTATTCCTGTTGGTGTTGTGAGTTCACCAGAAAAAGCGCAAATCTTGCGTGAGATGGGTTGCGAAGCAGTGATTGACCGCAAAGCTGCGAACTATAAGTTTTGGAATGACGACAATGAAAAAGAGTGGCGCCGTTTTGGTGGCGACATCCGTGCGCTGGTTGGCGAAGATCCAGACATTGTGTTTGAACATCCAGGCCGGTCAACATTCGCTGCATCCATGTATGTGGTGAAGCGTGGAGGAATTGTTGCAACATGTGCCGCAACCAGTGGCTACATGATGGAATTTGATAACCGTCATTTTTGGATGCGACTCAAGCGACTTATCGGTTCGCACTTCGCCAACTATCGCGAAGCATGGGAAGCAAATCGACTCATTCAAAAGGGCATGATTCATCCTGTGATGTCACAAGTTTTCACACTTGATCAAACCGGTGAAGCTGCATACCAAGTGCACAACAACATGCACGAAGGCAAGATTGGTGTGTTGTGCTTGGCTCCACGAGAAGGAATGGGCATTGACGATCCCAAATTGCGCGCAAAAGTTGGCGAAGACAACATCAATCGTTTCCGGAGGAAATAGTGATACTCACCGAAATTGATCACGTTGCTATTGCGGTACACGACCTTGAGGCTGCAATCAGTTATTACCAGCGTGCATTTGGGGCCACGGTCGATCATCGTGAGGTAGTCGAGTCTGACGGCGTGGAAGAAGTGTTGTTGAAAGTCGCCGAAAGCTACATTCAGCTGCTCACACCAACGAGACCAGATTCTCCAGTCGCTAAGGCGCTCGAAAAACGTGGCGAAGGCTTGCACCACATTGGTTATCGCGTTGCCAATTGCGCTGATGCGTTAGCGCAAATGATCGCAGCGGGTGCAACTCCGCTCGATAAAGCACCACGCCCAGGCAGTCGTGGCACCACTGTTGCGTTCATTCATCCAAAGGGAAGCTTCGGCACACTGATCGAACTCGTTCAGGAATAGTCGTGTC
>CAZHIN010000150.1:0-2249 GCA_964532575.1 uncultured Acidimicrobium sp. | reverse complement strand
GAGGCCTTTGACGTAATTGTGCAGGCCATCGGCCACTACTCAAAGTAGTTACTTACTCCAGCTCATCAATTTTTCGACATCACTGAAGTCAAAAGGATCTGAGCAAGTCAAAATAATGTGCTCTGCACCGACCTCTTTGTATTGAGCGAAAATTTCAGGTGTCACTTCTTTTGGATAAATAGCAACCGTGCGCTCGATCTCGCGAGGGTTACGACCAACTTTTGCACACCATTCATCCAAAATCTTGATCTTGTTGCCATAGCTCTCAGGCGGGCCAAAGTAGTTGTACTGATTGGCATGCTCTGCAACAAGGCGCAACGTGACCTTTTCACCACCACCACCAATCATGATTGGAATCGTGCCGTTAACAGGCTGTGGATTGAGCTTTGCCAAACGTGACTTGATGACTGGCAAACCAACCTCGAGCAACTTGAGTCGTTCAATAGCTGTTCCAAAGTGATAGCCGTACTCGGTGTAGTCACGCTCGAACCAACCTGAACCAACACCCAGCACAAACCGGCCGTTGCTGATGTGATCAATGGTGCGTGCCATGTCGGCGAGCAGTTGTGGGTTGCGATAGGTGAAACACGAAACAAGTGCGCCAATTTGCGCATGGCACGTATCGGCTGCCATTGCAGCGAGCAATGAGTAACACTCAAAGTGTGTGGCTTCAGGATCACCCGACAGAGGATAAAAGTGATCCCATGTCCAAATGCTGTCGACACCCATTGCGTCGACTGTCTTCCATGCCTTGCGAAGTTCTGGAATTGAGGTTGCTTGTGGCCAGAGTTGAACACCAATTTTCATTTGAAAATCTCTTTCGTTTAATTAAATGAATTTTTTGAGAATTGCAAACTTGCGCTTGGTGTATGGCGGATACGCGAGTGGCGCATCTACGCGAGTCGAGCGCTTAAGCACTGGTTTGAGATGTTGGAACGTGTCCACCCCAGCCCGACCGTGATACGCGCCCATGCCGCTCTCGCCTATCCCACCAAATGGCAAGAATGGGCCAGTCATGTGGAAAATCGTTCCGTTCACCGTGACTCCGCCCGAAGTCGTACTCGATACGACTTTGTCATTCACCTTTTGATCTTCAGCAAAGACGTACAACGCGAGTGGATGCGAACGAGCATTGACAAAATTGATGGCTTCGTCAATTGATTCCACAGTAAGCACAGGCAAAATTGGTCCGAAAATCTCTTCTTGCATGACCGAGTCGCTGGCAGTTACATCGACCAATACTGTCGGCGCGATATAACGCTGTTGCTCATCGGTCTGACCACCAATTGCGATTTTTCCAGACGTCAACATTGCCTTCAAGCGAGAAAAGTGACGTGGTGACGAGATACGAGCGAAGTCACCACTTTGCTGCGGGTCGGACCCATAAAAATCGTTTACTGACTTGCGAATCTCGTCGACCAATTTGTCGGCGATATCTGCGTGTGCCAAAACATAGTCAGGAGCAACACACGTTTGACCGGCGTTCACGTACTTAGCCCATGCAATTCGTCGGCCGGCCACAGCGAGATTCGCCGACTTGTCAACAATGGTTGGGCTCTTGCCACCCAACTCAAGTGTTACCGGTGTGAGGTTCTCTGCAGCAGCACGCATCACTACACGACCAACAGTTCCGTTGCCTGTATAAAAAATGTGGTCAAACTTTTCGGCCAGCAATTGGGTTGTCTCTGGCACAGCGCCCTCAACAATTGCAATGGCGTCTTTGTCGAAATATTGTGGAACGAGCTTGCCGAGCAGCGCAGAAGTAGCGGACGAAACTTCAGAAGGCTTCATGACGACTGCGTTTCCAGCCGCAATAGCACCGGCAACAGGAATGAGAAGTAACTGAATTGGATAGTTCCAAGGTGCAATCACCAACACCACGCCCAATGGCTGTGGAATGCGGTGCGAACTTCCAGGCATCGACACCAATGGCGTACTTACCTTGCGAGGCTCTGTCCACTTCTTGAGATTTTTGATGATCAATTCAATTTCAGTGATCGAAAAGCCGATGTCGTACAGCCAAGCCTCTTCTGGACCACGACCGAGGTCCTGTTTGAGAGCAGCAGAAAAATCATCTGCGTTGTCTCGAAGCATCTTGATCATGCTCGTCAGTTGGGCTTTGCGCCAAGCGAGCGGACGCGTCTTGCCCGACTCAAAAGCTGCGCGCGCTGTAGCTACTACTTGAGAAATCATTCGAGCGGACGACGAGATTCGAACTCGCGACCCTCACCTTGGCAAGGTGATGCTCT
>CAZHIN010000149.1:0-2275 GCA_964532575.1 uncultured Acidimicrobium sp. | reverse complement strand
CAGCGCACTTCATCCTGCGCCCACTCTGCGACACCGCCGACAACCCAATCGGTTGCGATGGCATCGGCGACATCGTGGACATCGCCAGCAAGAAATATGTTCTTGCCGTCGGCCGCAGTATGAATCATTCGCACCTTCGCCATAAATCCCCGGCACGCATTTCTGCGAGCCGGGGGGTGTGTCAATTCAGTTCAGTGATTAGGCGCACTTGAGCGCAACGAAAGCAAGTGTCGGCAAAAGCAGTTTGGAATCTAGTCGGCTGTTTGCCACGATTCCAATCTCATTTGTCGCCGCGTAAAGTTCACGAAGCACCTTCACTTCGTAATTTTGCGCGCTTGCAAACAAGCAGTAATCGAACGCACCGAGCAGACCAACGAACTTGCCAGTGGCAAGAGCATTGACCGCAGCGGATGTGTACACAGGAATACCCAAGATTCGATCTGGCTCTGGAGCAGAACCGCTTCCGCCGTTCTGGTATCCGTTCTGCCAGAAGTACGCAGGAGCAGCCGCGCCAGTTGTAGTGGTCGTCACTGGAGTAGTCAACGCACGCAATGCCGCGAGAGTTGAATCAGCCACGATCATTGCACAGGATGGATGCACGCGATATTGACGAGGCAACGAATAGACCCAATCAATGATCTGTTGCGCTGTGATGGTTGAAGCACCCGCCGCGCTGGTTGGCAGACTTGCTGTGTTGAACAAAGAAGTAGGAGCACCGCCCACATCGGTGTGAGGCAAAAGAGCCGCTTCTTCAGTTTGAGCAAACACGCGAGCAAATTGCTCTTGCATGATTGATGCGACGCTCATGTTTCCGCGAGCGGTCGTATCTTCCACAAGTTCATTCGAAATGCGAACAATCGCACTCAATCGCTTTGGTGTCAAAGTGATCTTGTTGAATGTTGGAACTGCTTCAGTCGGGGCCGTAGCCTCGCCTGGCCAGTAGGCCGTCGCTGTCGTGCCTTCGTAAACGAATTCACGAGAGAACGATCCAATATCCAATTTGCGACTCAGATTGCGCAGGCAAGTCATCGTCTGAATTTTTGCTGTCATCGAAGCGTCGTATTCGATTGGCATCAAATAACTACCACCAGTGCCTTCGTTCAACACGCGCAACTCCATTGGGTTGGTGTGCTCGCCACGAGTCAAGTATGAATTGAAAGCGTCACGATATTGCTCGGATGAGCGATGCTCGATTGCCGCAATTTGCTTCTTGGCTGTGTTCTCAAAAGTGCGCTCGCTCATACGAGCCTCAGGAGCGGCTGGAGTCACGGTCTTATCCATGCCCATAAGTTCCTGATTGCGGGTGCGCTGTGCTTCAAGGTTTGCGTATTGCTTCTTGAGACTGGAATACTTTGATTCCATTTCTGGCAACATGCCATCCTCTGAAGCATTGGCCGCATTAACGAGAGCACTCATTTCGTTATAGACCTGGCCCATCTTTTCACAAATTTGTTTGTATCCGTCGTTTGTCATAGTGAAAATCCTTCTTGTTGTGTCGAGCGAGAGTCGATCACCCCAACGCTGGGGCAACAGACACGCACGCTCGGCGATGAATGTCTGTGAGAAAGTTTTAAGAGCGTGTCACATTGAGCACGCCCGAAGTGTTAAGCAAGCAACCGTCTGCCCGAACTGTTCCCAAAATAAGCGTCTCGTTACTGTCTGCGTAGACCTCGCTATAACGAGCAACTTGGAAAGAGCCAGGATTAGTGACCAATAGATATTTTGTTGGATCAAAGAACATTGCAATCGTGTCGCCACTCGCAGGAGTCGTTGCGGCCAAGCGTGCGTAGACCAGCGGCAGTCCTTCGACTGTCGTGCCCTTTGACATTGAACCCGCGAAGGTTGGGAACAAGAGCGGGAACGCTGTTGGATCCCACGATCCAAGCGTGCGGCTATTGATTACAGCAAGACAGTTCTTCCATGACTCGTATGCGATCGGCTCGAGCGTGGAATTTGTTGAACCCCATGCCGCGCTGAGAACATCCTTCATGGTGTTGGTTGTCGCCACGCCAGTCGACGCGGTGCGTGAATTGGTCTTTGCAGTTCCCCATGCGCCTTGACATTCTGTGCTTCCGCCACCGATCAAAATCTGATTGTTGACCTTGCCGATAAGAGCACCGATGATTTCACTTTGGAGCCATGTTTCAATGCTGGCAGCAGCATTGGTATCAGACAGCAACTCATTTGAAACCCGCGCTCCAACCGTGATTTTGTTCAGGCTAAACGAATATTGAGTTGTACCCGATGTGCCTTGATATGGTCGCTTAAAAGATGG
>CAZHIN010000148.1:0-2293 GCA_964532575.1 uncultured Acidimicrobium sp. | reverse complement strand
TCCGCACCACGTGCGTTTAAACGGTCTCAATCTTGGGCACCGCGCACCGTGGCTCAGTGGTCTTGTGACCGAACTCGGCCTTGACTCTCATTTCATAGTCACCGACCCAGACGTAGTGCCATCACAAGAATGCCCTCATGATGTGCTCGAACTATTTTGCAACACTCTCAATCAATACCCAGCGATTGACAAAGTTGGTTTTAGCCTTCGCCTCGACGACTTGCCCGAGCATTACGCGCATCGCGACGATGTCATCTTGTGGGAGTCGCAATTTTGGAAGAACGTACACCCTTCCGGATTCTTCGTTGCCGAGATTGACACAACCTTTGCGATGTACAGACCGGGCGAACATCACCAAAATAATCATGCACTTCGATCGGCACCGCCCTACACCGCCAGACACATGCCGTGGTACCAAGACTCGAATCATCCAACCGACGAGCAGACGTATTACCTCGAGCATGCTGACTCGCTAATTATCAACTGGGATAAAAAAGTGCTGTCGGCATCACTACGCGCGCACCTAATGCAGCTTCGAAACCAGCACTAGGCTCGTTACCGCATGTCTCAACCAGCAATTGTCGTCGACTCGGTTTCCAAAAACTTTCGGCTCTATCACGAACGCAATCGTTACATCAAGGCCGCAATCTTGCGTGGTCGACGCGCAAAGTATGAAGAATTTTGGGCGCTCGACAATGTTTCGTTTGAAGTCGAGCACGGCTCAACCCTTGGCATCATCGGTTCAAATGGCTCTGGCAAAAGCACCATGCTCAAATGCCTGACGGGCATTTATCGCCCAGACAAAGGCAAGGTGTCAATCAACGGCAACATTGCTGCCCTGCTCGAACTCGGTGCTGGCTTTCACCCAGAGTTATCCGGTCGCGAAAATGTGTATCTCAACGCAGCGATCTTGGGGCTTTCAAAAAAAGACGCCGAGCGACAATTTGACAGCATCGTTGAATTTGCTGGTCTCGAGCGTTTCATTGACACTGCCGTCAAAAACTATTCATCGGGAATGGTGATTCGGCTCGGTTTTTCGGTCGCCGCGCACGTAGAACCAGAGATTTTGTTAATTGATGAAGTACTCACCGTTGGTGACCAGACGTTTCAACGCAAGAGCAGCGAAAAGATTGAGCAGTTTCGCCGCGAAGGACGCACGATCGTCGTCGTGAGTCACGGACTTGGCGCGGTGCAACAACTATGCAAAGAAGTCGTGTGGCTAGAAAAAGGACATCTTAAAATGCGTGGCCCAGCGGCCGAAGTCATTGCCGCATACACGGGTGAAAGTTATGTGCAACACACAGCCAAAGATGCCGACCTTCGTGAGCGTTGGGGAACGGACGAAGCGCACATTGACAGTGTGTTGCTCACTGACATGTCAGGGCAAGCAATTGAACGAGTGGAGACAAATGCTGCAATGCGAGTGACCACACGCATCACGGCACAGATGCCACTTCGTGCGCCGGTGATCAAGATGTATATCAGCAAACTTGATGGCACCATCGTGTGGTCAACCACTTCGCAACGCGCCAATTCATCGCTAGGAAATATTCCAGATTCTGTTACCGCAACAATCGACATTCCGCACCTGCCACTACTCGAGGGCACGTATTACATTTCTATAGCGTGCACCGATGCAACAGGCACCACCGAATACGATCACTGCCAAAACTGGGTGAGGTTTGATGTGCACCAAAACGACTTGTTTGAAGAAGGCCTCGTTGCTGTTCCCTCATCATGGAACATCGAGCGCCACGCTAAATAACGACTTATACCTCTTCGGCTAAACGCCTCGACAGTTTGACGAAAATTGCCCAACCGACAACAAACGAAACGGTGGCGGCGCACGCAAGATAAACAACGTGGCCAAACTCTGGCGCCCGACCCGAATACAGCAACCTGCGGAACGACAAGATAAATACCGCCATTGGGTTCCAGTGAAAAATAAATTCAAGATACGGATGCAGCTTGCCGTCCAGGCGATCTGGTGGATAGATAATTGGTGTTGCAAAGAACATCACCTGAATGAGGATCGTCCAGAGATAGCGCAAATCCCGGAAGTAGACCGCGCTTGCCGCCAACGCGAGGGCAAAACCCGCCGAATAGATGGCAAGCAACACCATCAGCACGAAAGCGATGGGTATCCACTGCACGATCGGACTGCCGGCGATGATCAGCGCGACACACAGCAGCGACATCTCGATGCAGAACTGGACGAATGAAAAGATCACCTGCGCGAACACGAGGGTCTCACGAGCGAAGTACACCTTGCGCACGAGTCCGGCATTGGAGA
>CAZHIN010000147.1:0-2313 GCA_964532575.1 uncultured Acidimicrobium sp. | reverse complement strand
ATCGAGCAACGGCTTCATTTTCTTTAAACTAAATTCCCATACCGCCACATTGAGCGAGGCCTTTTTGTCGCCACTGCGCTCGACAATATTGAAATAGGTGTGCTTGCCACGCCCATTGAAACCTTCAATCTCTCCCTGCACCCATACGCCTGCACCGAAGGCATTCTTCAAAACGCCGTTGACTACGTCAATGAATTGGCTGACAGAAAGTGTTGGATCTTCTTCAGGCAGCAAAGTTACCTCCAGCCCGTACCTGAGATGCATAAAAACCATTGATTGCCATTAATTCGTCGTGCGTACCTTGCTCGGTCACACGACCCTGGTCGAGCACCACGATGCGATCGGCATCACGAATAGTTGAGAGTCTGTGTGCAATCACAATCGATGTGCGGTTATGCATCGCAGCCTCGAGTGCTTGTTGCACCAACAATTCGCTCTCGTTGTCGAGATGGCTCGTTGCTTCGTCAAGGATCATCACGGCTGGGTCCTTGAGAAGTAGGCGAGCAATAGCAAGCCGTTGTTTTTCACCACCCGACAACCGATAGCCACGTTCACCCACAACAGTGTCGTACGCGTCGGGGAGGGACGCGATCACGTCATGAATCTGCGCTTGCTTGCACGCATTGATCATCTCTTCGCTTGTTGCATTTGGTCGTGCATACAACAGGTTTGACTTGATGGTTTCGTGAAACATGTGCGGGTCTTGAGACACCACTCCAATAGCCGAGCGTAGAGAAATACCCGTGAGGTCGCGCACATCGTTGCCGTCAAGACGCACAACCCCGCTCGTCACGTCGTACATGCGCGCAATCAACATGGCAAGAGTTGTCTTACCCGCACCGCTTGTGCCCACGATTGCCACAGTTGAGCCGGCATCCACACGCAATGACACGTCCACTAATACGTCTGTGTCGGGGTCTGAGCCTTGCATGACGCCAGCCAACTCGAGCGAAGCAATTGACACACTTGCACCGGGTGGATAACGAAACGCCACATGATCAAACTCAATGTTGCCAAGCGGCTTCACAATGTCGATCGCTCGAGGGCGATCCGTGATTGCAACCGGTGCGTCAAGCACTTCAAATACGCGTTCAAAACTCACAAGTGCGGTCATCACTTCGAGCCGGGCATTGGTCAGGCCGGTGAGTGGTTGATAAATGCGCTGCACAAATGCGGCCATGGCAACAAGAGTGCCGATGGTGATGCCACCAGAAATCACCATAAATGCCCCTACGCCATAGATCGCAACTGCGCCAAGAGCACCGACCAAGCCAAGTGCTACAAAAAATACACGGCCATACATGGCTCCAGTGACACCGATGTCTCGTACGCGCGATGCTCGGCCACTAAAGGCATCAACCTCTTCGCGGTGTCGACCAAATAGTTTGACGAGCATTGCACCCGAAACATTGAACCGCTCTGTCATTTGCGTATTCATCGACGCGTTGAGTCCCATTTGTTCGCGCGAGATGTCTTGCAGTCTCACTCCAACACGACGGGCGGGAATAATAAACACTGGCAACACCACAAGCGACAGCACGGTAAGCCGCCATTCAAGCGCAAGCATGGCACCAAGCGTTGTCACCAACACCACCACGTTTGATACAACGCTGCCAAGTGTGCCTGTCACTGCGGTTTGTGCTCCAACCACATCATTGTTCAGTCGGCTGATCAGTGCGCCAGTTTGTGTGCGCGTAAAAAAGGCGATCGGCATATTTTGAACCTTGTCAAACAATGCAACGCGCAAGTCGTAGATAAGACCTTCACCAATACGTGATGAGTACCATCGCTGCACGATCGACAGAATTGCGTCGCCCATCGCAACGACAACCAAAATAATTGTGAGAATCACAATGCGTCGTTTGTCTCCAGCAGGAATGGCTGTGTCGACAATGGTGCGAAATAACAGCGGGGGAATGAGTGCAATTGCCGCAGCGACAAGAATCGAAATCAGAAATCCAATAATTGAGCTTGAATATGGTCGAGCAAACACCACTACTCGGCGCATCGATGAACGGTTCACTTTCGTGCCCGCAATTGCCGATTTATCACCAGGTATCAGGTGGTGTGGGCCCATTCGCATGATGTCAGGATAAGGCAATGACGCTCATTCTCTCGTGCGAGTGCCGACTCTTCTTCTAGGCTTACAACAATGAAGTCTTGGTCACGGGCAATTCACACGTTTACACGCGCCACGGTACTCACTTCATTGCTCGTGCTAGCCGGTTGTGGATCAAATGACACATCCAACTCGACGTCTACTGATGCAGCACCAACTACAAGTGCTGCACCATTTGTGCCAGCAAGTTTCGT
>CAZHIN010000146.1:0-2317 GCA_964532575.1 uncultured Acidimicrobium sp. | reverse complement strand
CCCTGACTCTGTCAGATTAAGAAAGGCCCCCAGCCGAAAGGTTGGGGGCCTTTTTATTTACGAAAATAAACCTCAGCCGCCGGTCATTTTGGCGAGGGTACCTAAGTACAACTTGATGACATTTGGGTCTTCAAGCAACTGTCGACCAGTGCCCGTATAGGCATTCTTACCCTGGTCCAGAACGTAACCGCGATCCGTCACTTGCAAACAACGACGCGCATTCTGCTCCACCATCAAGATCGCGATACCTTCGGCGTTGATGCGCTTGCATTGAATAAATACTTCGTCTTGCAACGCTGGTGAAAGACCAGCACTCGGCTCGTCGAGAAGTAGCAATTTGGGTTCCAGCATGAGGGCTCGTCCCATTGCGACCATTTGACGCTCGCCGCCCGACAGTGAACCAGCGCGTTGTTTTGCGCGTTCACGAAGCTTCGGAAACAATGAGGTCACATACTCGAAGCGCTCTTCGAACACGCTTGGTTTAATGAAACAACCCATCTCCAAATTCTCGGAAACTGTCAAGCTTTGAAAAACGTTTTGTGTTTGCGGCACATAGCCAACACCTTGTTCGACGAGTTCGTGAGCCTTCATGCCGGTGATGTCGTTGTCGAGGAAACGAACTTGACCAGAGCGCACACCGCACTGCCCGAGAATCGCCTTCAGCACAGTTGACTTGCCTGCACCGTTGGGACCGATTACGCCAACAAACTCGCCTTTACGAACTTCGATGTTGCAGCCATTCAGAATGTTCACTTCAGGAATGTAGCCAGCGACAAGTTCGTCGACAACGAGAATGCGATCATCGGACATTATGCTTTCTCCTCTTCGAGTAGCGACTTGCCTTGGTGAGTTCCGAGATAGGCCTCGATCACTGCAGGGTTGGCTGAGATCTGCTCTGGTGTTCCTTCGGCGATTATTCGACCTTCTGCCATAACGACAACCCAGTCCGAGATGTCGTGAACCATGTCCATGTCGTGCTCCACGAACAGCACAGTCATACCATCATCGCGCAAACCACGAATGTGCTCATTGAGGCTTTGCTTTAGGGCAGGGTTCACACCTGCCATAGGTTCGTCGAGCAAGACCAGTCGAGGGTTGGTCATCAGCGCACGAGCCATCTCCAGCAATTTCCGTTGACCGCCAGAGAGGGTTCCTGCGTATTGGTCACGCATGTGATCCAGCTTGAATCGCTTCAACAACTCGTCTGCACGACGCTCAATTATCGCTTCTTGCTTGCGGTAACGGAACGGCAGCAGGCCATTCCACCACTTCTCGCCCATCTGGTGAGTTGCACCGAGTTTCATATTTTCAATCACGGAAAGTTTGGTAAGGCTCTTAGTCAACTGAAATGTACGAACCATGCCAAGGCTTGCTGTCTTGTGGGCAACGACCTTCTTTAAGTTCTTGCTGTCAAACATCCATTCGCCAGCTTCTGGCGTATCAAAACCCGTCAACAGATTGAACAATGTTGTTTTGCCTGCACCGTTTGGACCAATCAATGCGGTTATTGAGCCACGCTGCACTTCTAGGTGCTGGACATCCACAGCCGTAACGCCACCAAAGTTCCTGCGCACATTTTCCGCGAGCAAAATCGGATCTGGTTTAGCCACCCCTGGTGATGCATTAACCGAAGCCAATGCCGCACGGGCGCGAAGCGCAAGCTCTGTGTAGGTTCGCTCAGCGTCCATCGAGCGCCATCTCTTCCTTGTTTCCGAAAACACCTTGCGGCCTAAATGTCATCAGCAGCATGAGCCCTAGACCAATCAGCATGTAGTTGACGGGTCCAACTTGCGACTTCTGAATAATTCCGACGCCAAACACTTCAAATGGACGGTCTTTGGTTAATTCGCGCAAGAAGTTGTCGCAGAAAACATAGAGACCCCAAAACATCATTGGTCCGATAACTGAACCACTGACTTTTGCGACTCCGCCGAGCACCAACGCCGTAAGCACGTAGAACGTAACATCGCGACTGTAGTTGTCAGGTTGCACCGAGCCGCGATCAAGAGCGAAGATCATTCCCGAGAACATTCCAACTACACCACCAAGAATGAGTGACTGCATCTTGTAGCTGTATACGTTCTTGCCAAGACTGCGAACTGCATCTTCGTCTTCACGAATTGCTTTAACCACGCGACCCCATGGACTCTTCATTAACAGATAGACCAAAACTGAGAAAACGATGACGAGTGACCAACCCACGATCATGGTCCACAGCGAGTAACCACTGTATTGGAATGGTCGCACTCCGTACTGAGCGCCTGGGTCGAATGGACTTAAATCTCTGAATGTCTTGCTGAAACTATTGATGCCGTCG
>CAZHIN010000145.1:0-2368 GCA_964532575.1 uncultured Acidimicrobium sp. | reverse complement strand
CTCGACCTGGCTTGTGACGACGATTCTCTCGGTTGCCAACGTATGCGGCGATGAGGCGAACCTTTTCGTCATGACTCAATAGAGTGACACGATTGAGCAACTGTGACTCGGGCAAATGCGAATGTGCATAACAAATCGCAGCTAACAACTTGTTTTCACCGTCCGGATCAAAGTCAACCAATTCGACTTCATTGACTTGGTCTGGTTCAAGCGCACCAAACATATCGTCTACCAAAAATGCAGTTTGATCGGAATTGGTAGCAAGGTAACTACTCCACTTCCCACCGCGCTCTGGTAAATCAACACGACGTAAGAAACTCGGGATAACTTTGCGCAACTCGGTAAGCATCATGTCGGCGTATTGGCGTGATTCTGGAAGTGGATGCGCACGCATACGCAGCAACATCGATTCGTAAGCCTGACCGGTGCCGAAGATACCAACATTGGACAAAGCGCTAGCCGGCAGAATTCCGCGCACGGCATCGAGGCCTTTGGCCCGAGTTGCTTGGCGATAGACAAAATCTGAGTCATTAATTCCACGTGGGATCGATTTGCGCACATGTTCAGTAACAGACTGAACCAGCGAGCTGTAGCTATCAAACATGCGATCCATGTCGCCGACATACCGAGTTCCGTATGGGCCACTCAAAATCTCTGGATCTCGGTAGTAGCGGTATCTGCCGCCAAGGCGAGCGTCGTAATTGATGTACCTCGTGCTTTGCTCGAGATAACTCATCAACCTTCCCCACTCAAGAATCTTCGTCAAGATATTCGAAGCCTGCTCGCAGGCCAGGTGCACGCCACCGAGCTGTGCTACCGAATCATCGCCATACTCGACAAACACCTTTTCGTACAGAGCCTCTGCTTTGTCAATGCCAATCGTGGCATCGACACCAATGTCACCCGTTAAGTCGAGGTCATTAACAAACTCATCGAGAAACAAACGTCGCAAACTCTTTGGGCTGCGGCTATAACGCGCAAACAAAGCACCTTTGACCACCTCTGGCAGGTTGACAAGCGCAAAAACTGGGAGGTCTAGGTTGGTGAAATACCTCTTGAGTATTTCCGCCTCATCATCTTGGAAAACCTCAGGGATGTAGACCGTCACGAGGGGCAATCTTAGAAGTCCCGCTCGGAGTTATCGGGTATGCCCGCTAGGCGAACACCTGAGCGCAATCGCTTTGCACCCTGCAGGAAACACTGGTCACCATGCCCACGTACTGACCGTCGATAGTGAGACGCTGAGGGCTTCCCTTCCAATGAAAGAAGTCTCCCTGGCTGTAGGACAAAAGCGGATGCGGGAGGTGTGACCCAACCTTGGCCTTCTGCCACATCAATCTTCGCTGGCTCCAACGCATGGCTCCTGACACCTCAAAAATGTCAAGTTTCCCGTCATTGAGATGCGCACGTGGTGCAACTTCGTGCTTCCGCCAATATCCACTATTTGTAACAACAGAGATTGCTCCACGGAAAAATCTTCGCGCGATGCTCATTGATGCAATACAAACGTCGGTGTGTTCTAGGCCCGCAGCGTCTGTGTAGGAAACAACAATGGCATCAATAACAACACGAAGGCATTCCGTATTGCGGGGACGATCGAGAACACCGAGTACTCGGGGAATATCACCAGACTTCATAAAGATGGATTGTTCATGAATCTGCTTGGCAGAATGATCCCGCAAAAAAATACCTAAATCCCGATCTGAAGACATGTTCATTGGTCGTTCAGGTACAGGCGCGGTTGAGCCCCATGGTGATCCGGGAGAAATCGGCATTGCTACATCTTTCCAATCTGACTTGATGCGGCGATCACACCCGTAAACAGTGACTTGGCAGCCTCCGCACTTGTGGAAGTTGAAACCGATTGATCATCAAGTGTGGTGAACTGTCGAAGGATATCAATGAGTTGCTTCATGGTGCGAACAAAATCGCCAGCAGTCACATCGTCTTCGTCCAAAATGTCGAACAGCGATGTGCCGTGAGACCAATCAAATGCTGTTGCCATGAATCCCGGATCTGGAGCGCGATGAGGAAGCAACCCAGCGCGAATTTCGCTTGAGGTAATCCTTCTGCTGATTCCTTCAATGTCAGCCCATCTTTTTTTCAATTCAGCATTTGGAAAATGTGGCTTTGCACTTTCGTCTCGTCGACGATCTTCGTAAACGAATACAGATGCAAGACTTGCGAGCTCATGTGAATTCAATCCAGAGAACGCCCCAGACGAGAGGCATTCTGCAATCAGCAAGTCAGATTCGTGGAAGATTCGTCCAAGCATCACGCCTTTAGATGTCAGCGACCAATCATCCACATATCCCCACTCTTCTAGCAACAGTGTGAGGTCATCAAACTTCTTACTCACCGATTGCGC
>CAZHIN010000144.1:0-2394 GCA_964532575.1 uncultured Acidimicrobium sp. | reverse complement strand
CACCGAGCGAGGATCATTTAAACAATGTTGGACTTCATGTGAGATTGAGCCGCTGAAACTTGCGTTTAGTCCAAAGAACCCGAAGATTGGTGATGATATTTGGTTTACACCAGACAGCGCGGAGTGTGGTGCTACTGACTGGTTTTGGCGCGTCTATCTGAGCGATAATACGTTGTTTTCTAGATCACCATTCCACCAACCGTTTACTCCTTCGCAGTCGCGTAAATATCATGTGCGAGCCACCGGTATTTGCACTGACGGCAGTGAAGTGTATGCCGAGGCCGACATTGAGCCACAAGCTATTGCAGCACCAGCACACGACAACATCAATGACGCACAGGGCATAGAGGGAGTGAAGGGTTCTGCTACAGGCACAACGCTCGGTGCGACGCGCGAAATTGATGAGCCAGTGCATAGCGACTGCCAATGGGAAAGTGAAGCGACATCGTGGCTGATCTGGACGGCACCAGAAACTGGCGCTCTCACTACGACGATGGTGGGAAGTGCATTGGCGGAACCCTTTTCCAGGATGTATGTGCGATCCACAATGCAGCCGGTCGCATTTGTTTATGACAACAACTGGTATCAACACATCTCCGTTGTCAAAGACACCGAATATGCGATCGCAATCACGAGTTGCTACGACAGCAACTTTGGTGACTTTGTATTTAACTGGGAGATGGATACGTCTGAAGATGCATCACCAAGTGCGTTTGGTATACCAAGTGTGGGTAATGGCAATACACCAGCGCAAGAAGTAGCAGTAGACGTAACGACGATTACTACTGCAGATAACGGAGTCTCTACGTTGGTGGTTGATGCAAACGCCAATGAGGTGGTGTTTAGCGATACCGATTTGGATGCACTGCGTGCACTTGCAGGCGTGACCACTGGTGACGTATTTGTGCAGCTGGATAGTGGTCAAGTCATTCAATTGAACAAACTGGGCAAGACCAAGATTCGACTTGGTGACACCAAGAACCTCAAAGTGATCGTGCAAGGGGCCAAGGTGCAAGATGTGGTGATTCAGCTCAAACGCACCGAAAACGGAAACACATCTTCATCTTCAACTTCTGGTGGCATGAGTCCAATATCGATGCTGCTCATTGCATTTTTGGTTCTTGCATTAATTGGTGGTGGCGCGTTACAGCTCCGGAGAAAACAAGGCAATAACTAAATCCAGATGCCTTTTCAACGTCGGAGTACAGCACAATCAGTAAAGCGAGTTTTTGCGCTGCTTGTGCTTCTGGCGCTTGGAGCATGTGGAGGCGGGAGCAGTCAGCAAGGTACGAGTGGTCGAGCTCGCAATGAGTCGACAACAACATGCTTTGCATCGCAATCAGAAAAGGATGCTGTCGTTGCGGCGGCACAGTCTGCGCTCGATGCTGCGTCAAGCGCTACAACAATTGCTCAAGTTGCCGACACTGTCGCGCCCGGCGAGACAGTAGCGCCAACAGAAACGAGTGTTGCCGACAACACGGCGCTGCAGGATGCAGTTCAAGCTGCGACCGATACACCGATTTGTGAATTAAATGTTGCACCAGTGAGCGACCCATCGGTGAGTGAATGCACTCTCACCGTTGTTGACAACGGGGCAACAGTCGATGTGAGCGTGTGTGATTCGGTTACGAGACTGTCGGTTGGACCACTCGTTGATGGCCAGTGGCAAGAAGTTGCCGGCAATAGTGTGGTGGCTGCTGCCATAGGTGACTCGCGAACGATTTCGTACAAAGCCTGGGTGGGTGAAATTGTTGTTGCAGAAGGTTCATGGAACCTTGATGCGACCGACAACGTTGGCACGTTTGCCGTGCAGGCTGCACAAGCTGCAGCGCAACCAGAAGTTGGCACAGTTTCCCTCGATAAAACTGAACCGCTTATCGGTGAGACGATCATTGCTACTGCGACAAGCGAATGTGTCGAGGTGGCCAGCCCAAACTGGTGGGAGTATTCGCTGGCGCAGACAGTTAACGGCAGCACCAGTGTGGACGAAGTGGCATATGGTGCGATCGGAAAATTGCGAGCCAAGTTCACCGGCGACTACACCGTCACTGCTACGAACTATTGCAATACAACGCAGCAGCCAATTGTTGCGACAATTTCGTTAACGGTCATCGGCGGCACTGCACCAGCCAATGACGCTTTTTCTGCTGCACTCGAATTATCTGGTCAAAAAGGCACCACTACAGCAAACACGGGTGCAACAACGAGCGAACCCAACGAACCGAATCACGGTTGCTTCGGGCCGCATGGCAGTGCCTGGTTTCGATGGATGCCAACCGAAGATGGCTCATTACATGTCGACACCATTGGTAGTTCGTTCGACTCTCTCTTTGCTGTGTACACGGGCAATGGTCTCTCAAACCTGACCAAAGTCGCTGGCGCCAACAAGGGTGG
>CAZHIN010000143.1:0-2404 GCA_964532575.1 uncultured Acidimicrobium sp. | reverse complement strand
TGAAGATGATGTGGTCGCAAGAAGAAACCACCTACGACGGCAAGTACTACCAACTCGTTCGTGCGAACTGTGATCCAAAGCCGCTGCAAACACCACGTCCACCAATATGGATTGGTGGCGGAGGTGAGCAACTCACACTTCGCGTTGTCGCTCAGCATGCCGACTACTCAAACTTTGGCGGCTCTGCTGAAGAGTTTTCACGCAAAGTTGAGATCTTGAAGAGCCACTGCTTGAAAGTTGGTCGCGACGAATCCGAGATCAAGAAGACCACGTCAGGAGAAATACTTATTCGCGATACCGAAAAGGAACTTCGCGAATATCAAATCGCCAGTGGTCGCGGAGACAATTTTGATCAGTGGAGAAACGCGAACTTTGTGGGAACGCCAGATCAGGTCGCTGAACGCATTGCGGATTTTGTAAATCGTGGGTGCAGTGGGTTCGTGCCGTGGTGTGTCGACTATCCAGACAAGCAAACACTTACCGAGTTTGCAAAAATTATGAAGACGTACCGCTAACGAATTAGTAGTAGTGGCGGAAAATAATTTCTGCTACGCATGAAGGCTTAGTTGCGCCTTCGCATTCGAAGGTGGTTTCAAGCACTACTTGGGCTCCGCCTGCAATTTCTGTTGCTTCAAGCAATTTGACTCCAGCGCGTACCTTCGCACCCACTGGAACTGGCGCCATGAAACGAACCTTGTTTGTTCCATAGTTCACGCCCATCTTGACGCCTTCTACTTTCCAGATCTGACCGATCAACACTGGGGCTAACGAAAGTGTGAGATAACCGTGTGCGATGGTCTGTCCGAAAGGACCGGACTTTGCACGTTCCGTGTCTAGGTGGATCCACTGATGATCGCCGGTGGCGTCTGCGAAGAGTTGCACTTGCTCTTGAGTGACAGTGATGTAATCGCTGTAACCGAGATGTTGGCCAACATGAGCCATGAGGTCTGCTTGGTCTTTGATGATGGTTGCCATGACTTCAGTTTTGCAGAAAAAGCAGACTGAGCACGAACTTGAGAGTTCGAGCTAGCGGAACCACACCTTTTGATGGGAACGGCTCTGAGTATGCAGGAGTAGTGCGATCAGCGCAATATCGAAAATGGCACTAAGGAATGAAACACCAATGAGGGACCGATAAACAATCATGTTTGAGACAAATGGTGTAAACGAGGCAACGACGGCAATCTTGTAGCCAATCTTGCGTTCGTTAGCCATCAGCAAACCGCCGAGAGCGTGTGCTGCTATGACGGCAAGTCCATACACGGGACCGAAAGTGAAGAATCGACGGATGTATCCAAGCTCCATTCGGCTATCTACAAAGTTCGCAAAAGCAAAAAACCCATTGATGTACAACAGCCAGGTTGCGATCTGCAATGTCTGTGGTTGCATTCGGTCGAACCACTTTTTCCAATTGATGTTCTGCACTGTTTCATTCTTGCAGAACTAGCCTGTAGATATGCGTTCGGGCTTTGTTTCACTTGTCGGTCGCCCAAATGTCGGTAAGTCAACTCTTGTTAATGCCTTGTGTGGTGTGAAGGTCAGCATCGTTTCGGACAAGCCGCAAACAACGCGAACTCGAATACGTGGCGTCGTGACCAGGAACGACTATCAAATCATCTTCGTTGACACGCCAGGCTTGCACAAGGCCGTAAGTGCCTTAGGTGAGCGTGTCAATGCCACGGCTCTGGAGTCAACAAGAGACGTAGACGTTGTGTGTTTGGTTATCGACGCCACCCAGCCATTTGGCTCTGGAGATCAGTGGGTGGCTAGTCACATTGACATGTCTAAGGCGATCGTGATTTTGAACAAGATTGACCGAGCATCACCACAACAAATACTGAAGCAGTTAACGAAGCTCAGCGATCTTGGAGCAACTGAGTACTTTCCAGTTAGCGCACAGACTGGTGCAGGGGTTGCAGAGTTGGCAGAGCATTTAGGAAAGCTGCTTCCCGAAGGTGAGCAGTTGTATCCAGCCGAGATGACCACTGAGACGTCCCCTGGAGAGTGGGTGGCTGAGCTTGTTCGTGAACAATTGCTTGCGTTCACCTTTGACGAGTTGCCATATTCCATCGCAACTCGCGTAACAGAATGGGAAGACAACAAAGTGCGCTGTGAAATTGTTGTTGAGCGCGATAGCCAAAAGGGAATGGTCATTGGCAAGGGTGGGCTCCTGTTGAAGGAAGTGGGAACCGCTGTTCGTAAACAGTTACCGAAAGGTACATATCTTGAGCTCGCTGTAGTTGTTGACAAGAATTGGCAGCAACGACCGGATCGCGTTGAGCGACTTGGTTACTAGTTACTTCGCAATCAACATTTTATAGTCGTCAAACGTCACAGGTGTTCCTGCTCCTGCAATGTCACCGCGACCACGAGGTACGCCGATTGCTTTGCCGCCGACGCTGAA
>CAZHIN010000142.1:1366-2422 GCA_964532575.1 uncultured Acidimicrobium sp. | reverse complement strand
TCCAGTGCGAACAATGGGAATCTATGCTCGACCAACCGCTCGCAGATGTGCGTGCCCGCTATGGCTTTACCGGTTCCCCCAGTCTGAGTGTTTAAAGTTTCACCAGCCCTGCGGGGGTCTGGCAAGCACGATTGACTCGAACCCACCGAGCACGTCGCTCACATCTACAAATCCGGCTCGCTTCAACAAACTCGAAGCAATTGATGAGCGATACCCGCCAGCGCAATACACAACCGTTGGACGTGATGCATCAAGCTCACTGAGTCGATTGGGCAATTGCACTACAGGTATGTTTTGTGCGCCTGAAACAGAGCCCAACTTAAACTCACCTTCATTACGGACATCAACAACTTGCAAGCCCTCAACCGTGAAACGGCGCTCCACAAAATCTTTAGCCGTCAAACGTGAGCCCTGCCGCACCGACTGCGGAGATTTCTCAAGGTCTGCAACATCGCACCATCCGACTACGCGATCATAACCAATACGTGCGAGGCGTACTTTGGCCTCAAGCTCATGGCCGCCTTCGGTCACGATCACAATATCGTCGTGCGGTGTTACAACTGCACCCGCATACTCTGCATAGCGACCAGCGAACCCAACATTTATTGATCCCACAATATGACCGGTCGCGAACAACTGTGGGTCACGCGTGTCAATAATGACCGTTCCTTTTTGAGAAAGTGCGACCAACTCTTCAACGCTCAATTGACTAGGTAATGCGTGTTCGTCGAGTACAGGACGCTCTTGACTATTGAGCGTTGCATCATAAACAAAATAACCAGGTGCTGGTGGCTGACCTTCTGTGACGACGCTAATAAAGTCATCAATATTTGTAAATTGCAACGCATAGTTCGTTTGTCGCTGCTCACCTATTGTTGACATCGTTTCGGTTGATAAATTTTTACCACAAGCAGAACCTGCGCCATGTGCTGGATATACGCGCGTACTATCGGGCAGTGTCAGCAACTTGTCTCGTAGCGAGGCAAAGAGTAGGTGCCCCATTTCGTTAGATGTCTTGCCAACTGACACGAGTAGGTCTGGCCTACCTACATCGCC
>CAZHIN010000142.1:0-1356 GCA_964532575.1 uncultured Acidimicrobium sp. | reverse complement strand
ACAGAAATCGACTCCGGGGTGTGGCCTGGAGTGTGCCGTATCTCGAGCGTTACGTCGCCAAGGCTGTATTTCTCTCCATCAGCAAATAACTGTGCTGCAAACTTTGGATTTGCAAGTGAACCGTAGCCAATCTTTGCTCCAGTTGCCTTGGCCATCTCGAGGTGACCAGAGAGGAAGTCTGCATGAAAGTGAGTTTCGAGCACCAACTCGATTCTCAAACCATGTTCACGCGCCGCGTCGACATATTGCTGCACATCTCGACGCGGGTCGACAACCACTGCCTTGCCAGTTTTGTCATCACCAATCAAGTACGACGCATGAGACAAACATTCCAAATAAAACTGCTCAAAGATCATGTACACAGACTACACATACCCACAGGGGTATGACTAGACTGACAACATGAACCTAGACACACAGACCCAAGATGCCCTGTTGCATCGCCTCGCACGCATAGAGGGCCAAGTGCGTGCCGTACAGAAGATGATCAGCGAAGGACGTGAATGTCGAGAAGTGATCGCCCAAGTTTCGGCCGCATCGACAGCACTCGACCAAGTTGGGTTCAAGATTTTGTCGGTGGGCATGCAGCGATGTCTCGCCGACCCAAAGAAGGCTGGCAAAGAGGGCTTTACGCTTGACGAAGTTGAAAAACTCTTTTTGAAACTCGCCTAACCGAAATGATCAAACCAGCAGCTAATTCAATGTGGAATGAGCGTTACGCGACAGAAGATTTTTTCTATGGCACCAAACCCAATGATTTTTTGGTTGAGGCGGCTACACAACTCAGTCGAGGTCGAGCGCTGTGTCTAGCCGAAGGCGAAGGCCGCAATTCGGTTTGGCTCGCAAAACAAGGATTTGATGTGTATTCCGTTGACCTATCTGACATCGGAGTTGCTAAAACACTGCACTTTGCAGCATCACAAGGCGTCACCGTGAACGCACAAGTCGGCGATCTTGCAAACTTTGTGATTGAACCAAATTCATTTGACCTCATTGTTTCGATCTTTGCACACACGCCTTCCGCGCTTCGTCGCTCACTACATCAGCGCGTTGTCAACGGGCTTCGCCCAGGAGGCACATTCATCCTCGAGGCATACAGGCCCGATCAGATCCCACTGGGCACCGGCGGCCCTAATGATCCCGACATGCTGCTCACCGCAGACATTTTGCGCAGCGAATTAGATGGTCTGATATTTGATCATCTCGTTGAAATTGAACGTGATGTCGTGGAAGGTGAAGGCCACACAGGTCGTGCCGCCGTTGTGCAGGCTGTCGCCCGCCATCCGTAGTTGCTTCTCCTTAGAAGATCAATACCGAATTGATTTCATAGCCTTCAATCAGACTGCGGCCACCGAG
>CAZHIN010000141.1:394-2430 GCA_964532575.1 uncultured Acidimicrobium sp. | reverse complement strand
GCGGGAGAGACAGCGCCAACCACCGTGAGCACCGCTGTCACGGTTGAGATCGCAACTATTCGGGCGATACCAAGCAGCAATTTTGGCCTGTGAAACGAAATGCTCATAATTACCCCCAGTGAGGAAACGCTCGCTTAAATATGCACACCTTCATCATGATAATAAATGCCATTATTAAAGAAGTCAAGTGCGAGAGCCCCAGCGGTAGGTGAATTTTTGCTGAATTCAGGCGGACAATTTGGTGTGCCGAATAGCGGCAATTTCGCCATGAAGGAGACGAACATTGGCGCCACAAAGATCAAGACATGCATCTTTTGGCTCTAGCACCACAGTTTGTCCATCAACATCCATACTCGCCGCGCCACCGATGGCGACCACGGCGTTGGCATTCACCATCTCGCCGACGATGCCCACAAACCACAAGTTGCCTAGCGCTTTCTTGCGGTGCACCATCAGACCCAAATCAACAACGGGGCCATGCGGCAAGGTGGCTTCAGTCTGAGCCTCTCCACGAAATGCAATCACAACGCCTGGTTCACAGGACACATTTTTGCCATCAATCGTCAGCCGCATTTCCGAACCTTCAATCAGTAACAGTTTTCTGTCGACGCATGGCATTCGTGAAAATGGTCCATCTTCTGTAACTGGCGCGATCGCCACGCGCCACGACCACTCACCCGCATCATCTCTGTCGCTCGCAATCTCGTAACTCGTGCCTCTCCCGTTAGCCCACGGCATCGCACGGTGTTCACCAAATCGCTGCACTCTCATCATGCAATCAAACTACTCACACGACACATCAATATGATGATGGCCGCGCGCACCATCCGGGTCTACACGAGTCTCTTCATCGGTTTGCACCTCGCCATCCCCATTCACGCATCGCACAGTTAAACGATGCTCGCCCACACCGGCGCTCCACTCATATTTCCACTGCGTCCAGGTGTCGCCTGTTGCACCATCTAGCAATTGAGCGTCTTGCCATTCGCCTTCGTCAACACGAAGCTGCACAGCACTGACCCCGCTGCGTGGCGCCCATGCAAATCCACCGACCATCACGGTGCCTGATGCAACGGTTGCTCCATCACGCGGTACATCGATGCGACTTGACGCCAAGAATGGTCCAGTTTTCGACCATCCACGATCCACCCAGTACGCATCAAAGGCATCCCACGTCGTGATGTTAATTTCGCTCAGCCATTTCGTTGCCGACACATATCCAAATAAACCAGGCACAACCATGCGCACAGGAAATCCGTGCTCGTACGACAATGGTTCGCCATTCATTGACGTCACCAACATCGCTGGCCTTCCATCCAGCACGGCATCAAGTGGTGTCCCACATGTCCAGCCGTCAACACTTGTGCTCACCAATTGTTCGGCACCCGCTTGCACACCTGCCAACTTCAAAACGTCGACAAGTAACACACCGCCCCATTCGGCAGTACCGATCAGATCGCCACCAACTTCATTTGACACACAGCCGAGCGTGATCACATGACTCGCTTGAGGAAGCGCATTGATATCGGCAAGCGTCAACACCACATCACGATCAACCATTCCTGTGATCCGCATATTCCACGTTGCGGCATCTAACTGCGGAGTGTTTCCAATAGCAGTATCAATTCGATAAAACTGAGACTGCGGGGTGATGAAAGGCAGCATCTCGCCATCGGGCACCACAGTGATATCGGGGATCACGAGTGTGCCCTCGCCAAGGGTTGCACCATCACTCGACACTTGGGTTCCAGAGCCACACGATGACAACACATTTGAACCACCAAAAACACCAGCCACGGCCGCGACCGCAGAGCTCACAAAACCCCGTCGCGTCATGTTGGGAGAGATCATTGCTTCTAGTTAACTCGCTCTCGCGTCTATTACTCTTGCATCCATATGTCACACCAACAGAATTCGCCTGCTGACCCTATTAATAAAGTAATTGAGCGCTGGCATGCCCACATGCGCGGCGATTTACCGAATGGTCTCGACGTCCTGCTACACGATGACGTGGTGTTTTATTCGCCAATCGTCTT
>CAZHIN010000141.1:0-384 GCA_964532575.1 uncultured Acidimicrobium sp. | reverse complement strand
CGCGGCAAAGCCATCACCACCATGTATCTGCAAGCCGCTGGTCAAACATTGCCGGGTGAAAAGCCACTGTCCGGATCAGAAAAAACGTCCAGTGATACTTCAAAGGGGTTTCGCTACACCAAAGAGATTCTTGACGGTCATCATGCCGTCCTCGAATTTGAGACGACAGTTGAAGGCAAGTACGTCAACGGCATCGACATGATCACGTGCGACGACGATGGCAAGATCATTGAGTTCCGCGTTCTTATTCGACCGCTCCAAGCGATCAACCTCGTGCACAAGCAAATGGGTGAAATGCTCGAACAGATGAAACCAAAAAATTAGTGAGCAGCGCGAGCAAATACTCGCAAAAAGTTTGCTGAATTGAACTTCTCTACTGACGCT
>CAZHIN010000140.1:0-2477 GCA_964532575.1 uncultured Acidimicrobium sp. | reverse complement strand
CATCTGACTTCGGATCAGAGGGTTGGGGGTTCGAGTCCCTCCGAGCGCGCCATTGCATATTAAATGCCCAGTAAATCAAAAACTACAATTTTCCACATGGGTTACAAGAGTCTCGTAGCTTCCCTATCACTAGTTGCATGCGCAGGCTTTCCACTTCATGCCGATGCACTAAATCAAAGTTCAGCGTGCCGCAAGGCAGGCTTAACCCGCACCATCAACGGATTCAAATACACCTGCATCAAGAGTGGTAAGAATCTTGCCTGGGGAAAAGGGGTCGCTAACAAATCAGGCGCGACCGCAATAACGACAACGACAACGATCCCTCCTTCCCCTACGAACTTTGCCAATCTTGTTGAAAATTACAAGGGGATCTCTTACACAGCTTGGCTTAAGTCCAGAGACAAGATAATCGCTTCAAAGAGCGCAAGTATTGAAGTCAATTTGGTCTTGGGACCAACAACGAAACAGACATATACGACACCTGAAAAAGCATTCTCAATAGTTTCGAGACACTACGCGGGCTATTCAGAGCACTCAAGAGTCAATGTTTTAACCTTTAATTTTGCAGATCGCGATTGGGCTGTCCGGAAGATGGATGAATTAATGCCCAACAAAGGAAGTAGATGGATCTACGACGTAGCTTGTAACTCTGCATCAAATTGTGGAGGTGGCGGAGCTTTCTCGGACGGAACAAACAGTTTTCTGGTTGTAATTGCTGCTGGTGCTAATGATGACCTCCACAAAGAGGGAACCCTGGAAGCACATGAATTTACACACGTCATCCAACAGGCAGTAATGAAAGCGGCTAATCCCTGGCCACTTGTATTTCCATGGCCCCCAAGCTGGTATTGGGAAGGACAAGCTGAGTACACGCAGAATGCGGCCATGTTTTTCGAGTCATTTGATATGTATACACAGCGAAGACGAGATGTACTTTCCGAACTCTTCAGAAACAGCACATTTGACAAGGCATACATTGAGTCCTACTTTGTGATCAACGGATCAGACGATTGGCGCAAAGCACATAACCAATGGCGACAGTACGACCTTGGATCAATGTTCGTCGAGATATTGGTGGCATTGAGAGGTCCGGATTCAACAATGGAAATGTGGAAACTTGCACAATCTGGAGTTGGATTCTCCGAGGCGTTTAAGCAAATTTACGGAACCAATTTTGAATCTGCTCTTCCAATTATGGCTAAGGCAATAGCTCTTCAGCTGGGTCGATGAATTCCGTAATGACAACGACATGCTCGCAATGTCGAAACGGGGTTACAAACCACACAGAATGAGTGACATCAGGTGACAGAGTTACCAACACCAACCCTTACACCGACTAACTATAGAGACAACACAGACATCAGCATTCGCTCTTGACTTCTCTTCAGATCGCAGCGTTGGCGGTTCGACTAGTCCGAGCGCACCAGTGTTATTGAGTTATGCAACTTCTTTATATACAAACGCATCGTCGTTACCTGCCTGGTTCCCAAACAGATCGCCACCGGTGACACCAGCGACATACACGTTGCTCGTGCTATCGACTGCCACTGAATATGCCTCATCACTTAGTGATGTGCCGAACTGCATCACCGTTCCCTGCAACACCAACGACGAATTGAACTTCGCCACAAACCCGTCTTGGCCACCCAAGTTCGTATTTCCAGTGAAAGCACCAGCAGTTGAACCAGCGATATACACGTTGCTTGCGTCGTCAACAGCTATCGAATATGTCAAATCAACTCCCGTAGTGCCGAACTGCTTCACCGTTCCCTGCAACACCAACGACGAATTGAACTTCGCCAAAAACCCGTCAAAGTCCCCCAGGTTGGTATATCCCGTGAAAGCACCGCGGGTTACACCAGCGGCGTAAACACTTCCAGAACTATCAGCAACAACGTCCCACACCTGATCTTCACCGGCAGTGCCGAACTGCTTCACCGCTCCTTGCAAATCCAACGACGAATTGAACTTCGCCACAAACCCGTCTTCGCCGCCCAAGTTCGTATTTCCAGTGAAAGCACCAGCGGTATATCCAGCAACGAACACATTGCCTGAACTATCAACCAAAATTTTTGGTTCACCGTCGGTTGAGTAGGCACCGAACTGAACTGAAGCGATCAAGTTGCCTAAAAAGTCAAACTTATTGACAAAGATATCCGAAGTTCCTCTAAGGCGATTATCCCCATACAAGTGACCATTAGTTTCGCCAGCCGAGTAGACATTTCCCGCATCATCTACTGCGATCGACCATACGGAATCAAATGCACTTGTTCCGAATTGCCTTGACCAGCTTTGCGCAGCGACCCGGTCGTAGATGCGTGCCATTGACACCACCACCATGTTCAACGATGCCGCAGATAACACACCTTTGTCGTTAGCAACATACACACGATAATTTCCATTGATAGTTGCATTGATATCAACACTGATCTCATTGACACCAACTTTGGTAATTGGCGCACTCACCCACAAATAGC
>CAZHIN010000139.1:1573-2545 GCA_964532575.1 uncultured Acidimicrobium sp. | reverse complement strand
GACATGACGTGGGCCCGCCGCAAACAAGCGTTGGCGCGGATATGGCGCGAACTTCGCCATGATCGGGCTGGTTTTGTCAGTCTGTTGGTGCTGCTGGGGTTTGGGTTGGTTGCGTTGTGCGCCCCATTGATTGCAGACCGATCGCTGCTGTTGGCTGCCGCAGGACGCAACAACCCCGACTTGGCTGCCCCCAGTGCGCAGTTTTTGCTTGGCACAGATGACATTGGTCGAGATGTCTTGGCGCAATTGGTGTGGGGCTCGCGCGTATCACTCTTTATTGGCATCTTTGCCACAGTCGTTGCTGTTGTCATTGGTTCGGTCGTCGGACTTGTAGCGGGTTATGTAAAAGGAAAAGTTGCAACGGTGCTTTTGGCAATTGATGAATTCTTTCTCGTTGTTCCATTTCTTCCGCTTGCGATTGTGCTCGCAGTCATCCTCGGAAGGTCTCCAGTCACGCTCGCAATCGTGATCGGTATCACGTCGTGGGCGGGAAGTGCGCGACTCGTGCGAGCCCAAGTGTTGACCTTGAGCGAACGAGCATATGTTGAGCGCGCTCGTGCGCTTGGTGCGGGCACTTGGCAGATCATTTTTCGACACGTGTTGCCAGGCGTAACACCGTTGATTATCGCCAACGCAACATTGATTGTGCCCGGCGCGATTTTGACAGAGTCGACACTGTCGTTTTTAGGTTTCGGGGATCGTCTCTCTCCGAGTTGGGGAAAATTGTTGGATGGCGCACAGTCAAGTGGATCGATCACATTGAACGCTTGGTGGTATTACTTGCCACCAGGACTGTGCATTATCACTGTGGTGCTGGCATTTACTTTGTTTGGTCGGGCACTCGAGCGAATCTTTGATCCACGATTGGCTGGTCGCTGATCGTGTCGGCAGTATTGGAAGTACGTGATTTACATGTGACGTATAAATCGTCTAATGGGTTAGTGCCTGCAGTGCGCGGCGTAGATCTCGAGA
>CAZHIN010000139.1:0-1563 GCA_964532575.1 uncultured Acidimicrobium sp. | reverse complement strand
GGTGAAACACTTGGACTTGCCGGAGAGTCGGGTTGTGGCAAGTCGACACTGGCGATGGCACTGTTGCGGCTTGTTCCACCGACAACGCAAATTACGGGATCAATCAAGCTTGCTGGTCAAGACATTTTGACAATGAAGCCTGGCCAACTTCGAGCAGCAAGATGGGCTCAAGCCTCTGTGGTTTTTCAGGGAGCACAGCATGTGCTCAACCCTGTTCGGCGTGTTGGTCGCCAAATCGATGAAGCGATTGAGGCACATGGAAGTGCATCGGCATCTCGCGCCGGTGAGCTACTTGACCTCGTGGGGCTAGGTGCACGTAGGGGAGATGATTACCCGCACGAATTATCGGGTGGACAAAAACAACGAGCATTGATTGCGATGGCACTTGCTTGTGATCCGCTGTTAATCATTGCCGATGAACCAACTACGGCTCTTGACGTGATGGTTCAGGCACAAATCTTGCAATTGCTCGACGACATCAAGCGTGAGCGCGGTCTGTCAATGTTGTTTATTACTCACGATCTCTCAGTTTTGTCACACACTGCCGATCGGGTTGCAGTGATGTACGCGGGTCGAATTATCGAAGTCGGTGCCGGAGATGCACTACTTCACAACTCACTGCACCCGTATTCAAAGGCACTTACCGCATCGTTTCCAATCATTGGCGACCCATCATCTCGACATCAACCTCGCGGTCTTGCAGGAGACCCACCCGATCCAAATAATTTGCCTAGCGGGTGTCCATTTCATCCACGATGCACTGTTGCAATTGACGAATGCCAAAGTGTTGATGTCAAGTTGCGTCACGTATCAGATGATGAGAAGCGCTCGGTTGCATGTGTACTCGTGGGTAAACCATGACTGCAACCGAATCACTACTGAATGTAAGCAATGTGCATGTTGCATACCCTGCGAGGCGGCGCGGTGGAAAGTCAGCACGCGCAGTTGATGGCGTTGATCTCGAAATTCGACCAGGTGAAATTGTCGCCTTGGTGGGTGAGTCTGGCTGTGGCAAAACAACACTTGCGCGAGCGATTCTCGGGCTGCAGGAAACATCGGAAGGTTCAATCGTTTTTGGTGGGGAGTTATTGCCAACAAGTGCGAGTGGTAAGAAAGCATTTCGTCGGCGTGCCCAGATTGTGTTTCAGGATCCAACTGCGAGTCTTAATCCACGACATTCGGTGTATGAAATAGTTGCAGAGGGTTTGCGGATACATGGGCTCGTTGAAAACGAACATCAGGTCGTCAAGAATGCTCTAGAACAATGCGGTCTGCACCCAGCAGAGCGCTACATGCTCAAGTATCCGCATGAGTTGTCTGGTGGTCAGCGACAACGTGTGGTGATTGCGGGGGCAATGGTGCTCAAGCCACAATTGCTGGTGGCCGACGAACCGGTTTCGAGTTTGGATGCATCGGTGCGAGGTGAAATATTGGCTTTGTTGCAGCGTCTTGCCCGAGACGAGAACATGGCGGTGTTGGTGGTGACACACGATTTGGGTTTGCCATGGAACATTGCTGATCGCATAGCGGTGATGTATCTAGGGCGGATTGTAGAAATTGGTA
>CAZHIN010000138.1:0-2549 GCA_964532575.1 uncultured Acidimicrobium sp. | reverse complement strand
TTCCCTTTCCTCGAAGCTTCTGAACGATGACCTTTGCCCCTGCAGTGGATGCTTCGAGGGCAGTTTCATCGGTTGACCCATTATCAACGACAACAATCTGGGCCTCTGGCAGGTGGAGTTTGAAATCGGATACGACCCGGGAAATGGCGGCGGCCTCATTGAGACATGGAATGATGATTGCGATTCGCTCGCTCGATGCTCCTGTGTATCCCATCTACGGGTCTATGGTACATGATGATGTACCAGTTGTGACTTCGTCGCAACCATCAAAAGATTCTTGCCAAAGAAATCATGAACAATCGCGTCTATCACTCTGCTTAGCGCAAATATCAACGAGTCATAGGCCAGGACGGACCACTTACTAGGTTTACCACCGGATTTCTTGCTGATCTTGAACAATAATGTCGCCAGCACTCCGAGCGAGTCCACGTATCGAATTGACGTTTCTTGAAAGCCACAAGCGCCTGCGAGATCCTGCAATCGACGACGAGTGTATCGACGCACATGCCCGACACTCTTATCCATTTCAGAAAAGAGAAATGGAAACGCGGGGACATACAGTACGACGACACCATTGTCTTTTAGTACCCGCGAAATCTCTGATACGACAGCAAAATCGTCATCAATGTGTTCAAGACAATTTGATGAAAAGACTGCGTCAACTGATCCATCTTCAACGCCACTAAGCGATTTGGCTGTCCGATATCCCAGTAATTGGAGATCCGCCAAACGACGCTCGTCGCTCTCAATACACAGAATCGAAGGTGATGGTTTACGTACAAGCAGGGTTTGGATGCCGTTTCCTGCACCAAAATCAACGATATGGCCACTTCTAGGAAGATTCATATCAATGAGACGAGCTACGTGCTTGAGGTATCTAGGAGCACACTCCATGATGTCGAGGTTCTCTGATCCATAGTTCATAGTCATGGCGATAACTCACAAGAAGTTGTCGACGCAAGTTGCTCTTCAATCGGAACCGACCCCCATGCTTCCGGAACTGCAAGATAAGAAAGAAGTGGCCAATCGTCATAGCCACCAACGCCCTCCAAGCACGCTGTCCGCGAGACGAGTCTGTACCCCTTCGGAAGGAGAGACTCGACCGTCGGACTCTCGGGCGAGTTCCCGGCGCGCACAGCTGGTGGGCAATACCAAATGATTGGGTTAGCACGTTCAACGAATTGAAGGCGTTTCGCACTTAACTGAGGCGAATTGAGACCCTTCCAAACGACAGTACCGAAGTCGGGATATTTCATATCGCGTCCAAACGTTGCAAAGAGACCGTCGCTGCATATGTTCAGAACGGTTCGAGGACCAACTCGATCCTCGAATTCATCGATGGTCTCAATTCGTTGTCTGAAGGCGACGTCGAACTCCTGGTCAACATACATATGTTTGAGAACTGACGAGCCCTCGATCGTTGTGTATTGCTTTTCAAACCGCCGTTGAATCCCATCCTGGGCCGTAAAGAGTAGAGGCACGAAAAGGACAACAAGGAGAAAAGGAGACCGGCGCCACGACGATGTCATAGGTATCAATTGCGCAAACGCCGGTCCAAGGAGTGGAAGAATTGCCCACCACAAGTGCCGGTAGTCAGTCAGTGGGAAAAGTTGGGACAAACTCGCGATGCCAATCGCCCAGACCATCCATCCGTCCGTCGTTGAATCTATTGCAGAGTGATTTGGATCTATCGCAAAGATCAGGAAGAAAAACGGCGACAGTATGACTATCGCCCAAAATAGACGCTCAATTGACAAAATGTTCCGCAAGTCATCTGACCAAAGAATCGCAATTGCTGCGAACGTGGCTGCAACTATTGAAAGTCTGTATGCACCCGAAGTCCCTATCTTGTTTGCGAAGTGGTCAACCTCACGCGCTAACAACAACAAGCCAAGCGACGGAAAACCGAGCCCAATTACGGCATCCCAAAGATTCTTGAAACCAGACGGACCGCGCTGCCCTAGAAACTCCTGTCGGGGAAAGACAATAAACTGTTGCCACCATCCTGAAATTCCTCCTTGTAGATAGAGCACTCCGAGTACGACACACACCAACAGAATCGCACCTACAAACAGGTTGATGAGTTCCTCTCTTCTCCGCTGAGTTATGAATACAGTCGCGACGAGTAGAGCGGTCGCGATGCCGGTTGTCAGACGTGTCAGGCACCTCACGCCCACTCCAGCACCAGCAATGACGGCAGGTGGGATTTTCACTCCAAAGAGAGTAAAAAGGCGTCTTCGCAGGAGAGAGGCAGTTACAGCGCCTTGAATTGCTAAGAGATAGTCAGAGTTCCAAGGAATGAGGTCGAAGAACCCCAACACAAATGGAGCTGCAACTACCCAAACCCCGACTGCGGCAAGTGCAATTCGCACTCCATATATCTTTCGCCAGACAGAGAAGAAGAATGATGCTGCAACTGCGAGTGCAAAGGCCGAACCAATCCTGAGTCCTACAAGCGAGCCAAGCGCAACCTTAAATTCAATCGCTTGCAGCCACGTCACAATTGGTCCATACATAGCAAACGCATCTCGGTGTACAACGCCACCTTC
>CAZHIN010000137.1:0-2616 GCA_964532575.1 uncultured Acidimicrobium sp. | reverse complement strand
AAGTATGTGACACATGTGCAACCCGATGTCATTTTCCATCTAGCTGCTCAAGCACTCGTGATTACCTCGTATAACGACCCAAAGGAAACCTTTGACACAAATGTCGGAGGCGGTGTAAATATCTTGGAGGCTGTTCGCTCAACCCCGTGCGTTAAGGCTCTCGTCTTCGTTACCTCCGACAAGTGCTACCTCAATAAAGAAGTCACTCGTGGATACACCGAGGCCGATGAACTCGGCGGCAACGACCCCTACTCGGCATCCAAGGCAGGCGCGGAACTCGTATTTGCTTCCTACGCCCGGTCCTACTTTGCAGAAAGAGATGAGTTCGGAGCTGCATCTGTTCGTGCAGGCAACGTAATTGGTGGAGGTGACTGGTCGTCAAATCGGATTATCCCTGATTGCGTTCGAGCACTGATTTCTGATCAACCAATAACAATTAGAAACCCTCATGCAACGCGACCATGGCAACATGTTCTCGAACCTCTCTCTGGATACATCACACTTGGTGCGCACCTCCTTAAAAATGGTGGCGGCAATTTCGGCTCATGGAATTTTGGTCCACCCGAAAATGCTGTTCATACCGTTGGAGAAGTTGCCAATTCAGTGATTAGCGAATGGGGATCCGGTTCGCTGGTAACGGACCAGTCTTCCGTGAAACTACATGAAGCAACGTTATTGCAGCTCAATTGTGACAAAGCCCGCAATTTCTTCGGATGGAAGCCAAGATGGGATTACGAGCAAACTATTCGAAAAACAATACAGTGGTATGTCAATTTCAATAATCAAGTAGATGTTCTCGCAACATCAATACAACAACTAGCTGAATATGAGATGAGTGAACATGATTGATGGCGTACAAATCACCCCACTCCGCCAAATCATTGATGAACGCGGAAGCGTAATGCACATGCTGAAATCAACCGACCCGGTATTTGACAAATTTGGAGAAATTTACTTCTCAGGAGTTTTCCCAGATGTAGTTAAGGGTTGGCACATACATACCAAGATGACTCTGAACTACTCTGTGCCAATTGGCAGGATCAAACTCGTTCTCTATGACGATCGACCAGGTAGCAAAACCATTGGCGAAGTTCAAGAAATTTTCCTCGGACCAGATAACTACTGCCTCGTCACTATTCCACCGAACATCTGGAATGGTTTCAAGGGCATTGGAACCGAGATGGCTCTTGTGGCAAATTGCTCCGATATTCCGCACGATCCAACCGAGATAAGTCGACTCGATCCTGCAAACAACCACATCCCCTATGACTGGGCACTGAAGCACAAATGAAACCAACTGTCCTCCTCACTGGAGGATTCGGAAACTTGGGCGGTCGAATAACCGCAGCAATAGCTGCAACCAACCGCTGGAACATCAAATTAGTTAGTCGTTCGGCAGTCACCGCACCATTGTGGGCACCAGATGCCGAGATCATTCGCTTTGATTTAACTAGTCGTCCGCTCGAGTCAACAATCTGTGACGGAGTAAATGCCGTTATCCACCTGGCGGCTCTTGAAGACATCGCCGCAAAGAGCAACATTGATCTTGCAAATGAACTAAGCGGCAATGCGACGCAATATCTGATCAAAAATGCAAGTCGCTTTAACGTCGAGCGATTTTTATTCATGTCGACAGCGCATGTTTATGGAGATTCGTTGATGGGAGCGATCACAGAAGAATCAATCACAACATCTACACATCCATATGCAACGAGCCACATGCTTGGAGAACAAGCGCTGATAGATGCTGGGGGCCAAATCACCGGCGTCAGAATCCGTTGTGCGAATGGATTTGGCTACCCGATTGACTCAAGTATCGAACTGAAAAATACCCTCATGAATGATCTCTGCCAGCAGGTTGTCCAAACAGGTGTAATCACTCTTCGCTCAAGTGGCACTCAACCTAGAAATTTTGTCCCATTTGGTGATGTCACAGCCGCAACCATTCACCTCCTCGAGCTCGACAAGATTCAACTTAGCGATGGACTTTTCAATGTTGGCAGCACAAGTTCTTGTTCAGTCCTTGCTATGGCACAACTCGTTGCTGAAAGAGCTCACCGAGTTTTTGGGATTGACTGTCCGATCGTGCGACCGGAAGTTGCAGAGACAACGAAACCACAAATGCTGGACTACAGCATCAGCAAACTGCTAGCAACTGGTTTTTCACCATCCAATTCGATTAATGAAGAGATTGATGGCCTACTGCGTTCGTGTTTTGAGAGACAATCAAAATGACACCTGGCGTATCAATAGTTATCCCTACCTATAACCACGAGGCATTTCTTGGAGCAGCGCTGAGTTCAGTTATTAATCAGACATACACCAACTGGGAAGCAATTGTTGTGAACAATTTTTCTACAGACGGGACCGAGGCATTGGTCCACAGTTTTAACGATCCTCGTATAAAGCTCGTCAATTTCCACAACAACGGAATTATCGGTGCAGCAAGAAATCAGGGCATCAACCTGGCAATAACCCCATTTGTTGCATTTCTCGACTCAGACGATACGTGGTTACCTACAAAACTTGAAAAATGTGTTGCTGCGCTAACGAACGGGGCAGATCTTGTCTGTCATGGAGAGAACTGGATTGATGAAACTTCACATTCGCGTGCAG
>CAZHIN010000136.1:0-2656 GCA_964532575.1 uncultured Acidimicrobium sp. | reverse complement strand
CTTGGTCTCTTGAGTATTTCGAGGATGCATTCTCTGATGGTGAGTTCGCTCGAGTAATCTCTTTGTTTGGTAATCAAGCAATTCTCAGATCTGCAATTAATGAGTTATCAGGTCGCCTCTTGGGAAATGGAGTGGGAGTCATCACGCAGAGGGCTCTCAACGATTTCCTGAACTAGACCAGTGATTGGCTCGGTGACAAGAATTATTGCAGTGGGGGTCGGGACTTAGTTAGCGCGCCAGAGGTTGCGGTCTAATAAAACATCGGCACCTAGTTCGGTGTGGCCTTGCAATACATCCCAAACATCCAGGAAGTTACGCACTTCTTCAATGTCGTGCACTCGATAAATACCAGCCCGAGTGAGTGTGAGTGTGTGTGCGATTGCTGCCAACGTGCCGCTGAGGCGTTCGCGTGGTGGTCTACCAGTTATCGCGCCGATGAAGTCTTTACGAGACACAGGGAACAACACTGGTCTGCGGAACTCCAGCAGTTTGGACACATGGCGTAAAACATCCACTGTTTGAGCGGGAGTCTTTGCAAAGTCTGGGCCTGGGTCCACAATCACTTGTTGGCGTGTGACGCCAGCTGTCGTTAACACCGCGAACTTGTCATCCATGAAAGACAACACGTCAGCCACAACGTCTTCATACAAGTTGGCATCGGTGAGTCGCACTTTTGGCCGGCCTCGGTTATGCATGAGTATGTAGCCAGCGCCACGAGACGCAACAACATCTGCAAGTTCTGGGTACAGCAGTCCACTGATGTCGTTAATGATGTGTGCGCCGGCATCTAATGCTGCAGCGGCAACTTTGGGGCGATACGTGTCGATGCTCATGATGGCAGTGGTATTTGCTGCCACCCATTGAATGACAGGCGTGATGCGCTCGATTTCTTCATCTTCAGAAATCTCTGGAACACCAGTAATGGCAGATTGGCCACCAATGTCCAGAATGTCTGCACCTTGTGCGAGAACTTCGCGAGTGCGCTCCATGCGTGATTCAACGGTGGAGTACTTACCTGCATCGCTAAAAGAGTCGGGCGTGGCATTGATGACAGCCATAATCATTGGGCGATCAATATTGATGGTGAGTCCGCGCGCTACTAACTGAGGCATGGTGTAACGCTACCGACGCATGGCGTCAGGTCTTTGATTCGCCGTTCGATGAATCGCCGTAGTCTTCGGGGTCTGGGAACGTGTATGTGTCTACTTTTGTCATAGTGATTACATCGGTACCCGCAGCAGTTTTGCCTGGCTTTTGATCTGCCACCATTGCTGAGGTCATTTGCTCGTTCCAGCCATACACCTCGCGGTCGGAAGGAAAGAGTTTGGCGACAGTGATCCAACCATCGTCGCCACCCGTACCCGTAGGCCCGTAACGCTTCCAGTACAAATAGATGTTCTTGCCGTCGGACTCGAACTCCATATGTGGCCCTAAGTACTTAGCCACTTGAGTTGGGGCTCCCGTGGGAGAGGCAGCGATAATCATGACTTGGTCGAGATTGTCGAATCCGTCTACTGAGGAATCAACAGGGCGTATATGTAGCAACAAGACTTCATCACCATTGATCAACGTTCGATACACGTCGAGACGCATGCGCTCTTCACCTGCTGATGCACTGGCTTTTCCGTTTCGCATGGTAACGGCGCGCGTCACGCCAGCATCTTTGTGCAATGTGAACAGTGACATCTCAAGTTCGTACGTGTAGTCAAAAGGTTCGATGCCCGTGAGCATGAAATCACCGGTGGACGTATGAGCAACCGCACAGACGTCAAGTGACAACTCTTTGTTGATCGCCGCACAATTCAATGAGTCCATTTTGAAATCGAATTGTTCGTCTCCCCAATCATTTGAGCCAAAGTCCGCCTCGGCACCTTCTGCTGGCCGAATACCAGTTCCGGTTACATCTGGTCGGGGAGGAGTAGTGGATGCAGTTTCAACGGGTGTGCTCGGTTCTTTGAGAAAACCCGCAACGAGGCCAGTACCGATGAAAGAAAGTGCAACGAAAAGCGCGATGACGCGATTCGTGCGTTTTGCGGAACTTGCGCCTTTAGCCATGGCGACGCTGGGCTGCTGCACCCAACCAGTAACCGATACCTGTAGTGCCGCCTGTTGCAAGACCAAGAGCAAAGGCGTCTCCACCTGTGGCGATGGCCATGATTGCTCCGACTACAAGGCCGACAACGGCAATTCCGACATGAATGGTGTGCTTGGGATTTGCCATTGTGGAAGCCTAGTTGCTGAACAAGCTGGGGCCCGGGCGACCAAATGAGCCCTTCTCATCGGACCCGATGATTGATGCCAAGCGCCGACCGTACACCTCACGCGTGTAATACCGAAGCAGGAAATTGATCTTGGGAAAGGCAGTCCTCTGCGTGTATTCATTCAAATTCAGCACACCACAAGGATCAAAAGTTTGATCTAGAGAGTTTTATCAAGGAATGTGCATGAGAAAATACTGAAGATATGCTGCTACATTTGTGCAACATTGGCAATGTATGTATACTAAATTCCAGGAGGTTGATATGGAAGCTAGAGATAAGCGTAAGAAATTCGTCGCATTGGCGGAGGTTAGAACGGCCAAAGCCATGCAATCCATACGTTTGATAGGGAACTTGGCGAACAAGTCAAATTATGAATTCACCGACATAGATATTCA
>CAZHIN010000135.1:573-2713 GCA_964532575.1 uncultured Acidimicrobium sp. | reverse complement strand
AAATGCTTGATCACTTCGAAAGCCGTCAAAATACTTGCTAGCCCAAGCGAACCAATACGCCTGAATCATGTATCGCTGATCAAAATGTTTCTCCGGCAAAATCTCGTAAGCCAAATTGCCGTGTTTGTACGTAATGGGATGCTGTATACCAATTTGATACAGGTCGGCGGTCTCGCGCTGTAGACGCACTACATCATCGCCATCAAAAAGCTGCCGAACTATTGCGTAGCCTTCTTCTCGATATTGTTCAACGATCGCTGATGTGTTCATTAATTGAATCTCGGCTGAAGTCTCAATTGACTTGGCGAGTGAAACCTTCCCAGTAAGGTGCACGAAGTTTGAATTTCTGCAATTTGCCAGTCGCTGTTCGGGCCAACTCTGTTCGAAACTCAATGCGCTTTGGGCATTTGTACCCAGCAAGTTTTGTTTTCGAATACGCAATGAGCTCGTCTTCACTCAATGTTGATTCTGGTTTCTTTACTACAAGAGCCATTACGAGTTCGCCCCATTTCTCATCGGGCACGCCAATTACGGCAACTTCAGTGACATCCGGATGCGAAAAGATTGCTCCCTCAACCTCAATCGAACTCACATTCTCTCCGCCTGAGATAATCACGTCTTTCTTACGGTCAGCAATTGTCAAGGCATGTGATTCGCCAATTGAGCCTCCATCACCAGTCCGAAACCAACCATCAACGATCGCCTTAGCGGTCTCTTCTGGCTGAGACCAGTAACCGTCCATCACTACGTTGCTACGAGCGAGCACTTCGCCTGTCTCGTCGATTTTTGTTTCGACACCGATAGCCGGCATACCCGCCGCACTCAACACAACCGACCTCTCTGCGGCTGATAGGGCATCGGTTTCTGGAGATGGACTATTGACCGTCAGTACCGGACTTGTTTCCGTCAGACCATAAATCTGATTAAACGTCCAACCCAATTCCGTTTCAATTCGTTCAATCGTTCGTGCAGGTGGCGGTGCACCTGCGACAACTATGCGTGTCGCGTCACGCCCCGGTATTGCACCCTTCCATGAAGATGCCGCATCCAAAATCGCATTAGCAACTGCAGGCGCGCCACACATCAGTGTGATTTCGTGGGTGTCTACACGTTTCAAAATCTCGCCGCCATCAACTTTGCGCAACACAATGTGTTTGCCGCCCATTGCGGTTATCGCGTACACCATGCCCCAGCCATTGCAATGAAATTGTGGCAAGGTGTGCAAATAGGTCTCTCGGTCGTCGACACCCATGTGCCACCCGAATGTTGCTGCATTGAGCCATAAATTGCGATGCGTGAGTTGCACTCCTTTTGGTCGAGCCGTCGTGCCACTTGTGTAATTGATCGTTGCGGTTGCATCTTCGTCAGGCGTCCACGGTTTTGGTTCAGTTCCAAACTTGTAGAGAACCTTGTCGGATTCGGCGCCAATCACAAAACGATGCTTTGCAGTTACTCCGGAAAGTGCATCGTCTAACTCTGGGTCAACGAGCAACACCTCCGCGCCACAGTGCTCAACGATGTACGCGACCTCGTCCGCAACTAGCCGAAAATTGATGGGTGCCAACACTCGACCATAAGCACTCACACCAAAAAAACTTGTCAATAACCGTGCGCTGTTATGGCTCACAATTGCAACTCGTGCACCTTGAGCTACTCCGAGCGCGTCCAAACCCGCAGCTTGTGCTCGTGCAAGTGCGGCCATCTCTGCGTAGGTCTTTGTTCCCCACGACTCAGCCGGTTGATCTGGTTCGTCGACGAATGCAACACGGTGCCCATAGACCTGTTCTGCTCGGCGCAGGTGATCAACAACAGTCAATGGAACTTTCACGTGCTACCCCCGCAGCGTCTACGTCTTGAAGGTCAATAATACCCAAACCACTCTTCGCCCCTTGCAAGCAAAGTAGACATAACATAAAGCAAGTTCATCTAAATAGGGGTCGAACCATGCGAGACGATAACGAGTCTTCCATCAATCTCGAAGATGCCTATGCTCTCGAAACCCCCGACGACAACCGTAATTTGTACCGAAATTGGGCATCTACCTATGACGACGACTTTGCTCTTCGCAACAAGTATGTCTATCCAAAAAGCATCTCATCAATATGTGCGGGTCTCGTAGGTGCGACTTCTCAACTGTCCA
>CAZHIN010000135.1:0-563 GCA_964532575.1 uncultured Acidimicrobium sp. | reverse complement strand
CGAACTGCATTCGCTGCCCCATGTAGTAGTCCTTGATATTGGTTGTGGTACGGGCATTGTTGGCACCTGCTTGAGCGAATTGCTTATAACGAGCATCATCGATGGTGTTGACATTTCGCCAGAAATGCTCGAGGTCGCGCAATCAAAAATGCGCGCAGACGCCAACCCTGTTTATAGTCAGCTCTTTGAAGCCGATCTCACGAAACCCATCTCATTTGCAGACGCCAAATATGACGTTGCTATTTCAGCGGGAACGTTTACTCACGGACACCTCGGGCCAGACGCGCTCATCAATGTTCTGAGTGTGGTCCGGCCAGGCGGTCGCATGGTGGTTGGCATTAACAAAGAGCATTTCGGCGCCAACGGTTTTAATGCGTCACTACAACAGGCACAAGTCAGTAAGCGGATAAGTGCACCAACGTTTTCCGAAGTGCAAATTTATGATGAAGGTAGCCCCCATTACGGAGACTTGGCGCTCGTAACTAGTTTTCTCGTCCTGTCCCCAACTTGAAACCAGGGCTTCCGGCTGCGCTCCATTCGCCTACGAACTCCATAAACTTTTC
>CAZHIN010000134.1:0-2737 GCA_964532575.1 uncultured Acidimicrobium sp. | reverse complement strand
CGCGGCGGCATGGATATCGAAGGTCTCGGCGAAAAAACCGTGTTTGCATTATCCGACTTGCAACTCATTCAAGACGTCGGCGATCTCTACAGCCTCACGCAAGAACAGCTATTACAGATCGAGGGCTTCGGAGAACTGAGTGTTACCAACTTGCTCCAAGCACTCGAGAAATCAAAGTCAAAGCCATTACCAAAGCTGCTCACTGCACTCGGCATCAAACACCTCGGCCCTGCAGCATCAGAGTCATTGGCTAAAACATTTGGCAACCTCGACAACATCGTCACAGCAACCGAAGAGCAACTGAGCACCATCGATGGCGTCGGCCCATCAATCGCACAATCCATCATCAACTGGTGCAATCAAAAACAAAACAAGGCCATCATCGCAAAGCTCAAAAAGGCAGGAGTCGACTTTGGCAACGTTCAGGTTTCGCAACTTGCTCAAACACTTCTCGGCAAAGCCATCGTGGTCACTGGCAGTGTCGAGGGCTTCACCAGAGAAGAAGCCGAAGCAGCGATCAAAGATCGCGGTGGCAAATCACCAGGCTCGGTAAGTGCCAAAACCTATTGCGTAGTAGTGGGCTCAGACCCCGGCGCATCAAAAGTGACGAAGGCCAACGAACTCAAGATTCCAATTATTGACGCAGCGAAGTTTCAACAGCTGCTCGACTCAGGAACGATCTAGCGACCCTTCCAAAAAATTGCGACGACGACTGCCACGAAACCGAGCATCGACATTACCCTTTCGCTCCTAATCTGTGATCTGAGGTCATCAAATCGGGTATGAACACCTGCAAACTGCAATTGAATCGAATCAAAATGTTTTTCAAAAACACCCATTTTGCTGTCCATCAAATTGAGTCTTGTGTCGACCGAACTCAACCGAGCATCGACAGAGTCAAGCCGAGCATCAATAGAGTCAAATCGTGTATCAATAGAGTTGAATCGTATATCGCTGGCATTGAACCTTGAATCGATGGAGTCGAATCGTCGGTAGGTCTGATCGAATCCTTGAATTATTGCCATGCGTAACTTATTGAATTCCGCGTTAACTCGAGAACTAAACAATCTGAGGTCATGTTTCAGGATCGGCTTTTGGGAACTGTCATCAAGATCTTCGTTCATAGTCGATTGCAGTTCTGGGTAGGGGATTGATACTGGAATTGTTTGCATTGGGTTTCCCTTCGTAGGCATCTGATGCCATTGATGTGTACGCGGGGGAAGGAAATGTGATGCATGGGGCGAGCCTTACACAGCTCGCGCTCTGGCTGTCAAGTACCTACAGCTGGGCGATGACTGGGTGGATCCAGTGGCTTGGCTCGAGCGTCGTCGACAGCCACGCCACATAGTCACTCGGCAAGTCTTTGATCATCTTGCCCTTGTGCTTGCCAAACGGCATCAAACTCTCGGGCGATGTGTATGACGCAATCTTCAACAACTCGTCTATCGACTTCTCTTCTTTTTTCGCAATAGTGCGCAACAACTCAAAGCATGCACCCACGTCGGCCATCGCACGGTGTGTTGGCTCGACATCAACCGCAAACATGGCTGCCAGTGTCTGCAACTTGTGATTCTCGGCCGTGGGGTAGAGAGCCTGTGCCAAGCGCATGGTGCACAACGACGTTGCCTTCTTGCAAAACGGAGCAAACATCGGCAAGTCAAACGCCGCATTGTGCGCCACCACCAACACGTGCTCATCGGCAAACTTGTCGGCGTGCTCACCCTGCAAAAACTGCTCGAGCGTGGGTTTACCAGCCAGCATCTCGGACGAAATACCGTGCACCTTTTGGGCCCCAGGCTCAATAGGTATCTGCGGGTCAATCAACGACGTCACCGATTCCGACACCTTATATAAGGAGTCAAATTCGAGCCACGCGATCTCAACCGGCCGATACCCAGGCTGCAGGCCCGTGGTCTCAAAGTCGAGCACGATCATTCGATCAAATGTCATTTGGTGCGCGCCCCCATGGGCAACAACTCTAGGCGGCGGCCAGTGTCGAAGGGCTCAAGAAGTAGGGCGAGCGCAGTTTTGAGTCGGTGTGCGGCTCGATGACCCCAGTGGCCACAACCCGCTCGCCAGTCAAGTCTCGTGCGGCTTGCAGCACTGCATCTGTCGATCCACTTCTGTCTACCCGCAAGAACAGCACAATGATTCCATCCTCAACTTCAATATGCATCTCTGCACGTCGAGTGTCTTCCATAAAGTCACTCAAGACTCCGGTCACTGACCACGTTGCATTACCTAGTTCATTACTCATTTGATTTCTCCTTTGTTCGACCACATCGGTGGTGAGGTTCCTTCTTTTTCAAATAACTCTGGTTGGTGATACAACACGTTGTTCACTTCATATTTAGTGGTCTTGAGAGATCTAGCTAACTCTCGTGACGATTGGGGAGCCCTCAAGCGCAGCTCCAATTGAATTTGTAACAACCGATCAATCGGCTCGTGTTCGCCCAGCACCTCAACAGACACGTCGTCATCGTCGGCCTCTTCATCGACCATCTCTAGTCCAAGAAGCTCACATACATCTTCATGAAATGAGGCAATGGTGTGAGAGAGATACTCCTTAGAAACCGAATTCCAGAAATAGATTCGCCAAAACATGACCACTACAAAATTTCCATCATCGTCTAATTGCGGAGATTCGGTTGCTGGATTGTCGAATATGACAATCGGGGCAACATGGGAAATGTTCCACTTATTAGCGAAGGAGAGAGGATCCTCAATGACCGTATGG
>CAZHIN010000133.1:0-2749 GCA_964532575.1 uncultured Acidimicrobium sp. | reverse complement strand
CACGACCTCGACAACATCACCGACGTCGTCGACTTTGTATTACAACTTGCTGATAACGGTGCGGTACTCGAACTTGGTGTTGGCACAGGCCGACTCGCAATTCCTATCGCTCAGGCTGGCACAGCGCGCGGAGTACAGGTTGTTGGTATCGATTCGTCACAAGCAATGCTCGACGAGTTACGTGCGAAACCCGATGGTGCGCTGGTCGATGCACACCTCGGGCATATGGTGCGCGACATGCCAAACGGTCCATTTGGCGTTGTGTTGATTGCTTACAACACGCTGTTCAATCTGCTGACTGAACACGAGCAACAAGAATGCTTGCAACGTGCAGCGCAATGCCTCACGCCAGGCGGCCACATCGTTGTCGACTGCTTTGTGCCAGACGATTCACTCCCCGATCAACTGGCTGACGCGACACATCGAAGTACCTCAACAGGTGAGATTTTGAGCAGGTGGCAAGTTGACCGAGAATCACAAGTCATCAGCGGCGTATTCACCCAAGTTTCTGGCAATTCACCCGACGTCTCTCGCCCATATTCTGTGCGTTACGCATCGGTTGCTCAGGTTGATGAGATGGCACATGCGGCTGGCTTGGTTGTCGAGCAACGCTGGTCGTCATATGCACGCGACGCATTTACCGACAGCAGTGTGCGACAAATCACCGTCTACGGCATCGCGCCATTGGCAAGTTCCTAGTACCGTTTTCGTTATGGGAAAAATTCGCGTCAGCATTGACCTACAAGCCACACCTCAGCGAGTGTGGGAAGTTGTTGAGCCAGTCGAGCGTCACATTGACTGGATGGCCGATGCAGTCGCCATTCGCTTTATCGGTGAGCAAACCCGCGACGTAGGAACATCATTCTTCTGCGACACCAAAGTTGGTCCAATCAAACTGGTCGACCGCATGGAAATCACCGAATGGATTCCAGAGCGCGTGATGGGTGTGCGCCACGTGGGCATTGTCACCGGCACAGGCAAGTTCACACTTGATCCAATCGACAACGGCACTCGTACCAAATTCACGTGGGCCGAAGAACTGATCTTCCCGTGGTGGCTCGGTGGAGCAATCGGCTCATTCGTTGGCGGCAAGCTTGTGATGCGCGGCATCTGGAAGCGCAACCTGAAGAAGTTGAAGCAACTCGTCGAGGCTGCCGCCTAAGCAAGATCACTCATTTAGTGACAGAATATAGATTGTGTCAAGCGAGCCAACCAATATCGTCAAGATCGACGGAAAAGATCGACGTCCGTGGTCGGTAGCAAGTCGCGAGATGCTGTTGCGAGCCGCAATCGCAGAGATTGCCGAGCGTGGATACGAACATGCGCGATTGGTGGATATTGCAGCGCGTGCAGACATGACTGTCGGTGCCATTTACAACTGGTTTGACAACAAGTCTGTCCTATTTAAAGCGGCCCTCGAGTTTGCTCTTAATCTCCAGCACGAGAAAAATAGCGACTATCTCGCAACCGAGAAAGTTCGTGGAGCAACTGGTTTAGAACCAAGTCACTGGATTATCAAGATCGCCTCACTCACGCCGCGTGGTGGCGAGGACTTAACGCCAACCGAAGCTCAACTTATTTTGTTGGAAGCCTTACGAAGTGCTTGGAGAGATGATGAATCAAAGCCTGTGCTGCAGTCTCAAGTGTCATCCCTGCTACAACAATATGAATTGATTGTGAAGCAGGCCATGCACGACGGGTTGATCGACAAGAACCTCAATGTTCTACTTATTGCACGATTATTCATGGCCTTTCCCATCGGTCTCACATCGCTAACGATGGCCGGCGCTCCAGATATTGATCCGAAGGCGTTTATCGATGTGTTTCTTCGACTCAATCAGTCACTGCAACCCAAACAGCAACAATAATTGCCTTGGGTGTAGCCGTTAACCGATCGGCGCAAACATGCGGATTGGCCGCACATTAAATCCGTAGATCTTGCCGTAGTTATCACCGCCACCGTTATTGAATGCCACAGGAATTGCTTGCGTTGCCGGACTATAAGGCGAAACTGCTTCGCTTGATGACCAGTACGACTGAGTAGTTCCTGAACCACCATATAACTGAGACAGCGTCGTGAATCCGCCAATAGTTGTTCTTTGTGTGTACATCTGTTGAAGCTCTGCTTGGGATGGCAAGAACCAGTCAGTCAAACCACCGCCCGCATAAGCGCGCGCATCAACTGCGGCGCCAGCAGTACACACCGCGACGATTGCGTTTGTATTTGCTTGACCAGTTCCAATCGCTACTCCCTGTGCAGATGTCCCAACAGCAAGGCTGGTGTTGTTGCACCATCGGTTATTGATATCAGTTCCAGCGTTCCATGTTCCAAGTGCCGATTCAAAATACTTACCCGTGGCGTTTCCAGAAGTTGCCAGCGTCATAAAAATCTTGCCGCCACCTGGGCCAGTATCGCCGATTGCATAGGTAACCGTGAACGACACCGTTGACGAAGTAGCCGAGTCGTAAGTACCGTCACTCGCAATTGCAACACGCAACGTACACGTACCCGCAGTTACGAGCGAAACGACACCAGTGGACGAACCAATCGTGCACACCGATGATGTTGTAGTCGAATAGGTCTTAGTACCAGCGCCGGCAGAGGCAGTGCTTGTGAGCGTTGGGGCCGTTGCGTAGCGGTTGTACGACGCCGAATACGAACCGACATCAACCGAAATCGTGCGCGAAGTCAACACCGTGAACGACACCGTTGACGAAGTAGCCGAGTCGTAAGTACCGTCACTCGCAA
>CAZHIN010000132.1:0-2760 GCA_964532575.1 uncultured Acidimicrobium sp. | reverse complement strand
GCCACGTATGCCGAGCGAACGGCTGGATCACAAAAAGCCAACGCCCGCGCACGCAAGGTGTTGCCACTCGGTGTTCCCTCTAGCTTTCAGGCTTATGACCCGTACCCGTTAGTTATTCGTTCGGCCGATGGCCCCAAGATGTTTGACGTCGACGGCAATCACTACACCGACTACGACATGGGCTTTGGTGCTCTATTCGTTGGGCACCGTCACCCCGACGTGCTCAAAGCAATTAATGCACAGCTCGCAAATGGCACCTTGTTTGTCAACCCGTGCGAGGCCAATGCCGAAGTAGCCGAGCTGCTCGCTGCTCGATATGGCCTTCCAATGTGGAGATTTACCAACTCGGGTACTGAGTCGACAATGGATGCAATTCGTGTTGCTCGGGCTGCCACTGGCCGCGACAAGATCGTCAAAGTAGAGGGCGGATACCACGGACATCACGACGAAGTGATGGTTTCAATGAAACCACCACTACATCTTGCTGGCCCGGCCGATGCACCCAACTCGGTTGCATCATCAGCAGGTATTTCAAAAAATGTCGTCAAAGACACGATCGTCATTCCGTACAACGATGCTGCCGCACTCGAGCGCGCGCTTGCTTCGCGCGAAGTTGCGTGTTTCATCGTTGAACTTGCAATGGAAAACATTGGCATCTGTTTGCCACAAGACGGTTACCTCAAACAAGTGCGCGAGATCACTCAGCGCTACGGAACACTGCTTGTTTTTGACGAAGTTAAAACTGGTATCACTGCCGGCTGGGGTGGCGCTTCGGGTTTCGTTGGAGTGCAACCAGACTTGGTTGCGCTCGCCAAATCAATCGGAGGTGGCTTGCCACTTGGTGCATTTGGTGGCAAACAGGAATACATGGACTTGATTACCGAAGGCAAAGTTGTGCATCTTGGTACATACAACGGCAACCCATTGTGCATGGCTGCGGCAATTGCGGTGCTACGCGATGTGTGCACACCAGAAACGACACAGCTCACCATTGCGCGAAACTCAATGCTTGTTGCTGCAGTGAACGACATCATTGACGATGCATCGCTGCCTGCGCATGCAGTGCAGTTTGGTGCCAAAGGTTGCGTCACGTGGGCGCCAGAACAAATTCGCAACTATCGCGACTACAAAGCAACCGATTTTGATCTTGCGTTTGCGCAGTGGATTCACGGCATTAATCGTGGCGTGTTGTTGCCACCGGGTCTTGACGAGCAGTGGCTCATTTCGATCATGCACACTGATGCAGATGCGTTGCATTACGCCGACGTCTTTCAAGAATTCGTTGACGAACTACTCGCGTAAAAATTACGTGATTATTAACACAACTGGCATTGTGCGCAAACTGGCGCGAGGAGTTATTCGCCGATGCGCATTGTGTGGCGGTAAGGGTGCATTTTTTACCGGTTGGTTCAAACACTCAGATCGTTGCAAGACGTGCGGATTTAATTGGCAGCGCAACCTCGAAGGTTTTCAGCTCGGTGCTGCTGCAATGAACATCATCATGACGGGTGGATCGCTACTCAGCGTGATGGGTCTGGGTGTCATCCTCACGTATCCCGATATTCCAGTTGTGCCGATGTTGATCGCAACTGTTGGAGTTGCTCTGCTCGTTGGCATCGGTGGGTATCCAACGAGCTACACCGTGTGGCTGGCGGTTGATCTCACGATGAATCCACCGGACGAGTCCGAACTCGCCGACGCCGCAGCGAACGCCAAACGCTAGAACCCAAGCCCAGTATGGGTTTGAGAATGCTTGACCGAACACCTGTTCGTGTGTAAGGTCAACTCATCCCAAACGGGAAACTCATCTCCACATCGTAAGCAAACCCCGCAACACCCCAACTTTAGGGTGCCAAGTCAGCCCAGAAGTCAAGACAACTACAAAACACACAAACAGAAAGACAGGAAGGCCCATCATGGCTAGCAAAGAGAGCAAGCACCACGAAGTAAAAAACAATTCCAACGAATCAGTGAGTGACCGCATGAAGGCGCTCGACATGGCTCTTGGTCAGATCGACAAGCAGTTCGGCAAAGGCTCGATCATGCGCATGGGCGAAAAAGATTCCATGAAAATCGCATCAATTCCTACTGGCGCACTGCCACTCGACATTGCACTTGGCGTTGGCGGTTTGCCACGCGGTCGTGTCGTTGAAATCTTCGGCCCTGAGTCATCGGGTAAGTCAACGCTTGCAATGCACGTGGTGGCCGAAGCCCAACGCAATGGCGGCATCTGCGCCTATGTCGATGCCGAGCACGCAATGGATCCCGTGTACGCAAGTGCAATTGGTGTCGACATCGACAACTTGCTGATCTCTCAGCCAGACACTGGTGAGCAAGCACTCGAGATCGTTGACATGTTGGTGCGCTCCGGCTCACTTGATGTCATCGTGATCGACTCGGTAGCTGCACTTACACCACGTGCCGAAATTGAAGGTGAGATGGGCGACAGCCACATGGGCTTGCAGGCTCGTCTCATGAGCCAGGCATTGCGCAAGCTCACTGCCAACCTCAACAAGTCCGACACAATTTTGATCTTCATCAACCAGTTGCGCGAAAAGATTGGTGTCATGTTTGGTTCACCAGAAACAACAACTGGTGGTCGTGCACTCAAGTTCTATTCGTCGGTTCGTCTCGACATTCGTCGCATCGAATCAATCAAAGACGGCGTCGAGATCGTTGGGTCTCGCACACGCGTCAAGGTGGTCAAGAACAAGGTTGCTCCACCATTCCGTCAAGCCGAATTCGACATTATGTACGGCA
>CAZHIN010000131.1:0-2792 GCA_964532575.1 uncultured Acidimicrobium sp. | reverse complement strand
TCACGCCGACTATTGCTTCTTGCTCACACGCACTGATCCTTCGGCCGTGAAGCATGCAGGCATCACCTACTTGTTGGTGCCAATGCGTCAACCAGGTGTAGAGGTGCGTGGCATTGTGCAGCCAGACGGCACGGCAGAGTTCTGCGAAGTGTTTTTCACCGACGCACGTTGCTCGAAAAACAACGTAGTTGGTGGAGTGAACAATGGTTGGAAGGTTGCAAACAGCACTCTCGCATTTGAGCGCGGCATGAGCGCCACCACTGGCTATCGCCGATTTGAAGAAGAGTTTCGTTTGATGTCGACTGCGGCAAAAGAAAACGGATCAATCAATGACGACACCATTCGTCAGCGATTGATGCAGTACTACACAAAGATTCAGATCTTGCGTTACAACGGTCTGCGCTCGCTGAGCGCAACACTTGAAAACAAAAAAGACATGGGCGTGCTTGCACTAGGCGCAAGCAACAAGATGTATTGGAGCGAGATGCACCAGCGAGCCATGGAACTCGCACTTGACATCAACGGCGCCAACTCGATGTTGATTAATGCGGGCCCAGCAGATGGCACGTGGCCAGGTGCCTTGCGCGACAAACGCCGAGACGGGTACCCAGTCAGTTCGATGATGTCGACGTTCTTCTTCTCGCGTTCTGAAACCATCTGGGGCGGCACAAGTCAGATTCAACGCAACATTGTGGGTGAGCGCGTGTTGGGATTACCAAAAGAGCCAAAGCCGGCTGGAGATAAAGAGTGAACTTTCAATCAGCAATTAAGGCTGGGTTTCAAAACTACGCAAACTTCAATGGCAGAGCTTCGCGCTCGGCGTACTGGTTTTGGCAATTGTTTGTACTCGTTGCAGCAAATTTTGCATCAGCCATCTTTTCAACAGTCGGAACTCTTTTTTCGATTGCAATGATTATTCCATCGATCTCAGCGGGCTGGCGACGCATGCATGACACCAATCGCGCGGGTTGGTGGTCGATTGTTCCGATAGTTGGATTTATCTACGCCGTGCAGGCAAGCGATCCAAACATGAACGAGTACGGACCACCCGCACCACCTTCCCTTTAAGAAAAGTTACAAGTATTCGGGCACGCGGCGCTGATACACCTGCGAGATCAGTGGTGACGAAATAATAAAGTCGGCGCTTGCACGGTTGCACGCAACGGGAATATTCCAAACCGCAGCAATGCGCAAGAGTGCTTTGATATCAGGGTCGTGCGGCTGTGGTTCTAGGGGGTCCCAAAAGAACATCAGAATGTCAATCTTTCCCTCAGCGATTCGCGCACCCATTTGTTGGTCACCACCGAGCGGTCCTGATCGCAAGCGCTCGACTACGAGCCCAGTCTTCTCATTGATCAATCGGCCAGTTGTGCCAGTACCGACTAGTTCGTGATGGCTCAACTCGGTCTGGTGGTGGGCGGCCCACTCCAACATTTCATTTTTCATGTTGTCGTGCGCAACGAGTGCTATTCGCTTTGTAGCCGGACTTTCAATATCCATCATTGTCGTCATGCCTCTAGTTTGACAGGTTGGAGTGAAGTATTAGATTCACTGGCATGAAGAGCAAGCAAAAGTTACAGAACAATCCAGTGCGAAATGTTTTGGTCGTTGCCTCACCTGTGGGAAAGCTCAGGCTTGTGGCATCAGACAAAGGTCTTGTTGCAATTGACGTTCGCAATAACGCCGGGCAAGTGGTTACTGCCAATGATTCTTCGGCTCAGGCAATTTTGTTAAAAACCAAGAAGCAACTCGAGCAATATTTTGCAGGCAAGCGCAAATCATTTGATGTTGCCCTCGATCTCGTTGGCACTGAGTTTCAAGTGCAAGCGTGGCGTGCACTCTGCCGCATCCCGTTTGGCAAAACTATTTCGTATGGTCGACAAGCAGCAAACATTAAAAAGCCAAAGGCGTTTCGAGCAGTTGGCTCAGCCAACGGTAAAAACCCAATTCCCATCATCGTGCCGTGTCACCGGGTTGTGGCAGGCGACGGTTCTCTTGGTGGGTACTCACTCGGACTCAAAATGAAAAAGCAGTTACTGGCACTCGAGGGCGTTAGTGAGGCTGAGTAAAACCGAAGCATTCGCGTAGGTATTCATCGCGCAAAGCCACATCAGGTGGGCCAACAGATACAACTCGCTGAGCGAGCAACATCACCGATGTTGCATGTTCAGCATCGTTTAGTTCGTGTGTTGCCATCACCACAGTGACTCCTCGTGCGCGTTCGGCTGACACGAGATCTGCAACGAGCTTGCGGCCATTGATGTCAAGACCTGCGGTTGGCTCGTCGAGCAAAAGCACTTCGGCTTGACGCGCAAGCACCTGTGCTAGGTGGGTGCGTTGCTGCTGCCCGCCAGACAGATCGCGAATTGGTTGATCTGCCTCTGCTTCAATGCCTACACGCGTCATCGATTCTTCAACAATTTCTCGGTCTTGCGCACTTGTCTGTTTCATTAATCCGAGATGCGCATAGCGACCCATTGCCACCATGTCGCGCACACACAAGGGAAGTGTGTGTGACGAAACAGGATGTTGAGGGAGATATGCAACTCTCTTTGGCAGCTGTCCTGCATGTTCTCCAAGCAGATGCAAGTCGCCATGCACTGGCTTAATGAGTCCTGCAAGTGTTTTGAGCAATGTTGATTTGCCCGAACCGTTAGTGCCGATCAGCACCAAGAGTTCGCCTGGTTGCATATCGAGTGTCACACCTTCAATTACTGGCCTTTTGCCATAACCCACACACAGGTGATCGGCATTAATCGGTGATTGCGCAGCAGCGATAGTTGCACTCATGA
>CAZHIN010000130.1:0-2913 GCA_964532575.1 uncultured Acidimicrobium sp. | reverse complement strand
GTGCCATCGCAGGCCACAGCCATAGTCACATCGGATTCCCCCGTTACGTGGGCCGCCCACAACACGTCATCACGCTTCATCGGGGCGTCGTCGAACCCTTGGGTGTGAGCCATTCGGGCGTCGATTACTGCTTCGAGGGTGCGGCCCAGGGCTGCCTGGTTGATATCGACCCTAAAACCCTTGATCACACCGGCTTTGGTCAGTCGGCGCACCCGTTCGGCCACTGCGTTAGGGGAGAGATGGACCCTGTCACCGAGCATCTGCCATGAGATTCTGCCGTCAGTTTGCAGAATACCGAGGATTTCTCTGTCAATCTTGTCTATCGCCGTGATTTCCGTTGCCATATACCCCATTGTGCCACAAGATCAACGGTTTCGGTTGCCATTTACGCGCGATACTGAACCCATGCATAACGAAGCAACGTGGACATGGGTGCTGCTCGGTTTCGAGTTTGTCGGCATCACCGGCATGTGGCTCGTTGGCGCCCGCAAATGGTGGGGCTGGGGCATGGTGCTCACTGGCTCGGCTCCGTGGCTGGCCTACGCAATTGTCTTTCACAAACCTGGCTTCATTGTGATGAGCATGATCTGGATCACGACCCACAGTCGCAACATGATTGTGTGGCGCAAACACGCATCGGTTTCAACAATCGCCGATCGTGCACCCGAACTTATTGCTGCGTAAGCGCCTTTAGATTCAGGTAATACTGCTTCGAAATATTGCTCGCAACGTCCCCAATTACCACCTCGGTAAATGTTGGCGATACAACGTTTGTTGGCAACACTGCAGCCGAAAGTAACGCAACCATTTCTTGCTCTGAGCTTGCTTGAACCGCCCCACCCAATGTGTCATAAATGGTTTGCACAGATGCGTCTTGCAAATACTTTGGTCGCACATACAATTTGCCAAGTTGAATCGCATCAAGTGCGATGCTTGCATCAACATCAATCAGCGCGTCAGATGTTTTGATTAATGACACCGACGCCGAGCCCTGTGGCGCAAACACCACAGAGGGCAGTGCGGCCAGTTCGGCAGTTTCTGATGCGGTCAATTGTGTGTCTGCTCCACGAACATGGCCGGCGATGACAAGTTGGATGTTCTCGAGTTTTCCAAGTGCTGTCAGCAAACTCAACGTTGCTGCTTTGTTTACAAGATTGTGCCACTTCGGCAAAAACATCAATACACGATGCTTCTGGTTTGATCTCAACGAAGGCAGATTCACCAACGGCGCAATCTTGTAAAGCTGTTCAATCCATTCGGGTGAAAATCGAGCAGTGCCCCAAACTTCAACATTGCTGCCAGACATCGTTGAGTTTCCCATGATCACGTCGCGGTGGTAGCCAGAACAAAAAACGTACTTTGCAAAACTGTTTCTGTTCGCAAATGGCAACTTGCCGTTGTTGGCTGCAAATGCTTCAGCAACTCGATCGCTCTTAATCAACATCGTCTTCGTGGAATGTCCGTGGGGGAGACTAACGGTCGGAATCGCAAGTCCAGCACACGCGTATTGAGATTGCAGAACAAAGTCAGAAAACGCCCAGCGCTTAAATTTCGCAAGCACGCCATGATGTGACTGGTCTTCCCAGATTCCATCTCCCCATTCAAAAACGCAGATTTGTGCGTTCGATTTTTTCAGCAATCGTCGCACTCTGGTCTGATTCCATAACACTCGCCGAAGCTTTTGCATGAAAGATGTTCCGAAACGTGCTCCGGGGAGTACGTGCAGCGTGAAGTTTGGGTATGCCTGCAAAAACTTCAACCGAAAGTCGCTCGTTGTATCAAAATCACTCGCAACTACCACGTGAACATGCTCGTCATGCTTGAGGCACTGCCAAATGACTGGGGTCATCTGATCAATATCGGCAGACCCACGCAGCACAAAGATAAAAGCTTTAGTGCTGCGCATGCGTGCCTTACTTCTTCAGTTGTGTTGCGTAATTGAGACGCTTCAATTCGTCTCGCCAAATATCTGCATATTGGCAATCTTTATACGCATCAAAATATGGTCCACCCAATGTGTAGTGAATCAACTTTGGGGTCTTGCCAACTGGCTTTTCTTCGCCAACCAAATAGTTCCATTCGTTTGGAATACCACCAATCAAGTCATCATTCTCGAGCCACTTAAATTGATGTAGATACAAACCTGTCTCTGTTGAAACTATTTCTGGTGTGAGTGTGGTGCACTTCTTGTTATTGAACATCATCACACTTGACCAATTCTTTTTTTCGTACTTGGTCTGTGGTTGGTTCAAAAACTTTGTTTCACCTACGGGCTGGTAGTCGTGTTTGACGCACATCAGCGCATACTTATCATCACGTAATGCCCATAGCTCTGCGATGTCAGAGGTCACGAGCATGTCGCAATCAACAAAGATTGCCCATCCTTCAAATCCGCAAAGGTACGGAGTGAGGAAACGAGTAAATGAAAAGTCAGTTGACTCGATAACTGTTCGTTCACGCTTGTAAAAACCGCTCATCTGGCTCTTAACAACTGGCACAATCTCGACGGGCTGCGACGAATGCCGCATGATGCTGTGTGCCAACACATGAAAGGCCACTGTTTCGTTCTCGTCGTATCCGATAAATACTTTGATCATGTTCTGATGTCCTTTCATTGGGGGCTATCTATTCAGATCGACGAAGTCATTGGTCCTGTCTCAATAAGTGGTGCACGGATGGCAAGTAGTTGTTTCAAAAGTGGCTCAAGTCTGTGCAATGGAAGCATGTTTGGGCCATCACTCAATGCTTTGTCTGGGTTGGGATGGATCTCCATAAACAAACCATCTACACCCACTGCCACCGCGGCGCGCGCAAGCGGAGCAACGTATTCGCGTTGGCCACCCGATGTGCCACCTTGGCCACCTGGTTGCTGCACCGAATGGGTGGCGTCAAAGATCACCGGGCAACCAAAAC
>CAZHIN010000129.1:1439-2961 GCA_964532575.1 uncultured Acidimicrobium sp. | reverse complement strand
GTCTAAGAAGAACGCGGCCAATGCAACCATGTGGGCCGAATTGCTCGAGATATTTCGTGAGGTCGGTACCAACGAGCAAGATCGTGCGATGGTGCTCACAGGCACTGGCGAGGCTTTTTGCAGTGGAGCCGACTTGGGCGGTGGAAAATCTGATGGCACTCCCGACCCTCGAGCCAATCAAAGCAGGCTTGCATCCATGCGCCACATTGGCGACGTGTGCAATGCGTTGGCGCGCATTCCACAGCCCACTATCGCCAAGGTTCGCGGCGTTGCGGTAGGTGCAGGGTGCAACATGGCGCTGATGTGCGACCTCGTTGTTGCATCTGACAACGCGCGCTTCTCCGAGATATTTGCCAAGCGCGGTTTATCGCTCGACTTTGGTGGCTCATGGGTGTTGCCGCGCAGGGTTGGGTTGCACCGAGCGAAAGAACTCGCATTTTTCGCTGACATCATTGGCGCTGTCGAAGCCGAGCGCATTGGTCTTGTCAATCGAGTTGTTGCTGATGCGCAACTGGATGCATTTGTGCAGGACTGGGCAACACGTCTTGCGGCTGGTCCGCCGATTGCACTGGCGCAAACCAAACGTCTACTCAATAACTCAGCCAATGTCACGCTCGAAGAGGCGCTCGACGACGAGGGTGCTGCACAGGCAGTCAACTTCGGCACGAAAGACACTGTCGAGGCAATGACTGCGTTTATCGAAAAGCGAGAGCCACGCTTTACTGGCCGCTAGGTCGAGGCGCTCGTCAAGAGAATTCGAACAAGTAGAATTGTGATCGTGCGAACACGAATGGTTTTGGCTTCGGCAACCATCGCGTTGATCGGCGTTTTGTTTACACCAACATTTTCGGTTGGCGCAACTGTTCCTCCTGCGCCACCTGTCGACACCATTGCGCCGGTGGTGATTGCTCCTGGTGACTCAGTGCCAGATGAGCAGGGCGTCATCACAGGTGTTGTTGAGACCACAGTGCCCATCAATGCGTCTGCTGCAACAACTATTCCTTCTGGGTGCGCAATACCAATGGCCCCACAGATGGTGTTTGTGGGAAAACTGATTGCGATTAATGACACGACTGCCACATTTAGCGTTATTCAGGTGCGAGCAGGCACTGCAAGCGGTTACATCAACAACGACACCGTTGAAGTGCGTTACGGACAAGACACGAAGTTTTTAGACAAGGGCACTCGCTACATCGTTGGTGCGGCAAGTGATCCATTTTCTCCGTTGCTTGTTTCGAAGGTGCGCGAAAATGCACCGCTCTTTGGTGGAGACGCAGTGGTGGGTGTCAACGGGGCAACCGGCGTTTGTCCAAATCTGGAAGACCCGGTGCGCACGCTATTCGAGAACGGCACGAGCATTGACACTGGTGTGCTTGGACCGCTGCTTGACAACAAATTACTGATTGTGCTGTCAATCTTGATTGCCGTTGCTGTGGTTGTTGGCGGGTTATTTGTGTTGGTGATGTCGCGTCAAGTTTCGCTTCAGGCGTCGAGGGGAGTGCGCCAGCGCCGTGCGCGCAAA
>CAZHIN010000129.1:0-1339 GCA_964532575.1 uncultured Acidimicrobium sp. | reverse complement strand
GCAGCATTTGCTGCAGCGCGCAACTCGGTAACAGCGTGCTTGAGACCCTTGGGCTCCTTAAACAGTGCGCTACCCGCAATCAAAACATTGGCGCCTGCGGCTGCGGCTCCCGCAATTGTTTTTGGACCAATGCCGCCATCAACTTCAACATTGACTGCATCGTCTAAGCCCGCTTTGCGAATCATCGCGCGTACTTCGGCAATCTTTGGCTCCATCGTTGCAATATAACTTTGGCCGCCGAAACCTGGGTTGACAGTCATGACCAACACCATGTCGACGAGGTCGAGCACATCGGCAACTGCGCTCGCTGGAGTTGCAGGGTTGAGTGCAACAGCGGCGGTTGCACCGAGTTCGCGTATGTTGCCAAGCGTGCGATGCAGGTGGGTGCACGCTTCTGCATGCACGATGAGGCGTTGGCACCCAGCCTCTACATATCGCTTGGCCATCACGTCTGGTGTGAGCACCATGAGGTGAGCCTCAAATGGCAACTTTGTGAGTGATCGTGTTGAGGCGATGATGTCGGGACCAAATGTGAGATTCGGTACAAACTGTCCATCCATCACGTCCCACTGAATGAGATCGACACCTGCTTCGTCGAGCGCAACAATTGCTTCTCCGAGCTTTGAGAAATCGACGGGGAGAACAGAAGGCGCAATCTGAATTGGCAGCGTCACGTCACTCAGCCTAGTTGGATTGCATTTGGGTCGTAGCATGAGTTGCAGTGAATAACGAACAAGTGCGTTTTGAGCGGTTGGTCGCTGGCGGAGATGCGCTTGGGCACCTGGCAGATGGGCGAGTGGTGTTTGTGCCTGGGGCATTGCCGGGCGAATTAGTTGATGTGCAGATCACACAGGCCAAAAAAGATTTTGCTCGGGGCACGGTTGCCAGCATTGTTGAGCCATCTGCGCATCGCGTTGCGCCACCATGCGAGCATGTGGCCCGCGGATGCGGTGGATGCTCGTGGCAGCACCTCGACGTGGCGCAACATATGGATGCGAAAGTTGCGATAGTTCGCGAAGCATTGCGCCGCAATGGCAAGATCGAAACGCTCGAAGTTACTGCGGGTGGCTTTGTGCCACCAACTGCCTCGCGCACCACATTGCGCATGGCAGTTACTCCAGACGGTCGACTGGGTTTTCGTCGCGGCGGCTCTCACGACGTGATCGACACGCCTACTTGTCTTGTCGCACACCCACTGCTCAACGACTGTATTGGCGATGTGCGAGTAACTGGTGCAACCGAAGCAACATTGCGTTGTGGTGTGGCAACTGGCGAGGTCGGCATTTGGCTACATGACGAAGACGGTGAAGATGTGCATGGTGCAACAGTCACTGGTTTA
>CAZHIN010000128.1:0-3009 GCA_964532575.1 uncultured Acidimicrobium sp. | reverse complement strand
GTGCTCAAACTGATGGCAGCAACGTTGCTTGCACAAGGCGAATACCGGCTCACCAACGTGCCCGACATTGCCGACGTAAGGACGATGTGTGAGTTGCTCGAAGCGCTTGGCATGTCGACGAAACGACTTGATGCGCACGAGTTGTTGCTCATCAATAGCGGCAACATCACTCCAATCGCGCCATTTGAATTAGTAGACCGCATTCGTGCATCGATCAACCTGCTTGGGCCCCTGCTCGGCAAATATGGCCACGTCGACATCGCACTGCCAGGTGGTGACGATTTTGGTTCACGCCCAATCGACTTGCATGTTGCCGGACTTGAAGCAATGGGTGCGATCTTTGATTTAACTCGCGATGGTGTGAAAGCAACAGCTACTCATTTACATGGTGCACAAATCACACTCAAGTTTCCGAGTGTTGGTGCAACAGAAAATATATTAATGGCCGCCGTGCTTGCCGATGGCGTGACAGTGATTGATAATGCTGCGCGCGAACCAGAGATTGGCGACCTGTGCAACATGCTCAACAACATGGGCGCTCAAATTTTTGGAGTCGGCACCGACAAGTTGACAATCACCGGTGTATCTCCATCAGCATTGCACGCAGTAACCCACGAAGTGATAAATGATCGTGTGCAGGCGGCCACATATGTTGCCGCGGTTGCAGTTGCGGGTGGTGATGTATTGGTGCGCGGAGCCCAAGCCGAACATATGGAAATGCTGCTCAACAAATATGCGGAAATGGGCGTCAGCATCACGCCTCAATCAAATGGATTGCGTGTTGTTGCTTCCGAGCGGCTGCGTTCAATCGATTTTGCAACGTTGCCCTATCCCGGCATTGCTACCGACTACAAGCCATTGCTTGTAGGCATGCTGAGTATTGCAAGCGGTACTGGGATAGCAACCGAAAATTTGTATCCGGGGCGGTTTCGTTATGTCGATGAACTACAAAAACTCGGCGCCGACATTCGCATCGATGGACATCATGCGGTAATTAGAGGAGTCGAACAACTGGTCGGAGCGTCGGTCAATGCACCAGACATTCGTGCAGGTGCCGCGCTAGTTGTGGCTGGCTTGGTTGCGAGTGGCGAAACCGTGATCAACGATATTCATCACATTGATCGTGGCTATGACGACCTAGTTGGCAAATTGGCTGCTCTTGGCGCCCTCGTTACTCGCCGTTCGTAGGCGTTGAATCAACCAGGTTGTTGCGCTCGGCAACTTGGCGATCGGCTCGGCGTGTTGCCTGCCATAGCACCATCACAATGACGCCAATCGGCCCCGCAACCAGCAAGATTTCGTCCCAACCACCCTGATGAGCAAGCACCCCCGTATCGTAGAGGCGAGCAAACGAATCGGAGAACTTCAGTGACAATGCGAACGCAGGTAGAGGAAACAATCGAGGTCATTCGGCCAGCGCTCCAGGCCGACGGCGGCGACATCGTGTTGCAAGAAGTTGATGAAGTAACGGGAATCGTGAAAGTAACTCTGGTTGGCGCCTGCGGCACATGCCCGGCATCGGACCAAACTTTGAAAGCCGGCATCGAGCGAATTATGCGTGACCGTGTTGACGGCGTCACCGAGGTTGTGGCGGTATAACTGGTGGCATCCCGCGTCACTGATCCAACTGCGCTTTTTGCGAGCGCGGTAAACGGTGATCGTGGTTCGCTTGCACGTTTATTGTCGTTGATTGAACGCGGCGGCGATGATGCGCGCACAATTGGTCGACTCACGTATCCAAAAAGTGGCAATGCATACACCGTAGGAATTACTGGTGCGCCGGGTGCTGGTAAGAGCACACTCACAAGCGCAGTGATCGGACACTTGCGCGCACAAGATCTCAATGTTGCTGTGCTTGCAATTGATCCTTCATCACCATTTACTGGTGGTGCAATTCTTGGTGACAGAGTGCGCATGCAAGACCATGCAACCGACACCGGTGTGTTTATTCGCAGTATGGCAACACGCGGACATCTTGGTGGATTGTCACTTGCAACAACAGAAGCGATTCGTTTGTTGGACGCAGTTGGATGCCCGTGGATTTTGGTTGAGACAGTTGGCGTTGGCCAAGTAGAAGTAGAGATCGCAGGCAAAGCCGACACCACGATTGTTGTTGTGAACCCAGGTTGGGGTGACGCAGTGCAGGCAAACAAGGCAGGCCTGATGGAGATCGCAGACATTTTTGTGATCAACAAAGCTGACCGCAAAGGCGCTGACGAAACGCGACGCGATCTTGAGCAGATGCTTGATCTTTCTGACCTTGCGCATGATGCGTGGCGACCACCGATTGTGCAAACCACTGCAACGTCGGGTGAAGGGGTGGAAGAGCTGTGGAATGTGGTTGCTCAACATCGCGAGCACAGCATTACTACTGGTTTGTTGCAGCGCCGTAGGTCATTTCGCTTGCGCGAAGAATTGCGCGAGATTGTGGAGCGAAGGCTTGAGCACCGAGCACGCGAAATCTGTTCGGGTAGCGAGTGGGATTCGCTGCAAGCGCGTGTTCTTGAAAACAAACTTGACCCATGGACTGCAGCTGATGACATGCTGAAAGGCATTAAGGCCTAAGAGTCAATGAAGTTTCGTCTTGAACCAGAAGTTCGTCCTGTTATTACATCGGCATTGGCGTTAAGTGGGGCAGTGGGCGTTTTTGCACTTGCATTTGGTGTGCTTGCAGTTGGGGCAGGCGCAAATGTGTGGCAGGCATGTGCTTTGAGTTTCTTTACGTTTACCGGTGCATCACAAATGTCGGCAATGACCGTGATTGGCACTGGTGGCTCGGTGGGCGGCGCACTCGGCGGTGCGTTGTTGCTCGCTGGTCGCAACGGTGTGTATGGCCTTGCGCTCTCGCCGTATTTCAATGGGTCGCTTGGAAAGCGCTTGCTCGCCGCGCACTTCGTTATCGACGAGACAACTGCAATGATGACGGCGCAAACGAATCCGCGTCTACAAAAGATTGCATTTTGGACTACAGCGGTTGCACTTTTTTCATTGTGGAACTTAGGTACTTTG
>CAZHIN010000127.1:0-3036 GCA_964532575.1 uncultured Acidimicrobium sp. | reverse complement strand
GCCATTAGAACATCACTTTCAATACAGCCGTCAACATGATGTTGACGAGTGATACAGGGATAAGAACTTTCCAGGCGAAGCGCTGCAATTGGTCTTCACGAAAACGAGGATATGTAAAACGAACCCACATGATGAAAAACGTGAGCACCATCATTTTGGTGAACACGATGAGCGGCCCCACAATATTCATCCAATTTGAAACACTGTCCATCGATGTCCAACCGAACCATGCGAACGGCACTCCCCAACCACCGAGGAAGAGCGTGCTTGCGATCATCGCAAATACACCCGCAGTTGCAAACTCACCAATAAAAAAGATAAGGAAACGGAAGCCCGAGTATTCGGTCATGTAACCCGACACCAACTCGGATTCGGCGATCGGCATGTCGAAAGGAGCCTGAGTGAGCTCGGCCTGAATCGCAATCATGAACACGATGAAACCAACGAACTGCGTGATCACATAAGGATTACCAAAAGTGTTGATGCCAAACATTGAGCCGGCATTCTGTGCAACAACAATTTGCTGCAAGTTCATGGTGCCAGCCTGAATGACTACACCCATCACTGCGAGCACCATCGGAAGCTCGTATGCAATCAACTGACCTGCTGCACGCAGACCGCCGAGCAACGAGTACTTGTTGGCACTTGACCAACCGGCCATCAAGATGCCGAGTACGGAAATAGATGAAACGGCTAGTGCATAAAAGATGCCTGTTTCGAGATTGGTAAACCATGCATCTGGGCCAAATGGAACAACGACGACAAGTAGAAATGTGCTCATCAACACAATGATTGGTGCCATCTTGAATACTGGCTTGTCAGCATTGGTTGGTTGAATGTCTTCTTTTTGCAACCACTTACCTACTTCAGCAACAAGCTGCAACGAACCATATGGGCCAGCTTCCATTGGACCAAGTCGGCTCTGCATAAACGACATCATCTTGAACAAAAAGACATACACAATCGTGCCTGCAGGAAGGAGCACGGCAACGAGGCCACCGAGAACGCGCAAAAGGGATTGACCCCAATACGGAATGACGACGCCAAGCAACGTATTCATTAGCGGTCGATATCTCCAAGAATGAAATACAGCGAAGCAAGAATCGTGATGATGTCTGGCACATAAACGCCGCGCAATAACCATGGTGTAATCGAAATATTGTTGAAGCTTGCCGAACGGATCTTGACTCGGAATGGGCCGAGGTCTCCGCGCGACACAACGTAATAACCCATTTCGCCAAGTGGGTTTTCGGTAGAGACCCAAGCTTCGCCTTCTGGCACCTTGATGATCTTTGGAACCTTGGCCATTACTGGGCCGCTTGGGATTCCATCGAGCAATTGATCAACAATCTTCGTTGCTTCACGAGTTTCTTGCAAGCGAACCCAACAACGAGCGAAGCTGTCACCGTCTGGATGTGTCCAAACTTTGAAATCAACTTTGTCGTATGCGAGTGGAATGGTTTGATCACGACGCAAGTCCCAATCGACACCACTTGCTCGCAGGTTTGCTCCCGAAAGTCCGTACTGCAGTGCTACGTCGCGAGGAATTACTCCGATGCCACGTGTACGGGACTGAAAGATTTCGTTACCAAACAACAGTGTCTCGATCTCGTCGCAGAAATTGCGCAACTTCTTCATCACTACTTTTGTTTCGTCAATCCAACCAGCAGGTAGATCATCTTTCAAGCCACCAATGCGGTCGAAGTTTGGATGGAAGCGACCACCGGTTGCGGACTCGATGAGGTTGAGCACATATTCGCGATCACGGAATGCCAAGAACACCGGTGTGATTGCGCCCATTTGCACACCCAGGTCACCGAGGAACAAAGAGACGTTGGCAATGCGCGAAAGCTCAAACAAAATCGTACGGATCCACTGCGCACGAGGCGGTGCTTCTACATTCATGAGCTTTTCTGCGGCCAAAATAAATGGAACTTCGTTGGCGAAACTGCCAAGCCAATCAATTCGGTTAATCAGCGAAGTGACTTGTGGAAATGTGCGAACTTCTGTGAGTTTTTCGTATCCACGATGCATATAGCCACACGATGGCTCGGCCCACACAACTTGCTCACCGTCGAGGCGCGCAATGATGCGTAATGTTCCGTGAGTAGCAGGGTGTTGTGGCCCGATGTTGAGGGTCATGCCCTCTGTTTCGAGTTCGACGTTGAGTCGTGCATCGGCAGCTTGCGAAGCGATATAGCTCAGTTGTTGGCGACTGCCGAGTTTTGCTGAAACTAGATCATTGAGAATTGTCATGATGCACCTTCTTCACTTGCGCCGTCTTTATCATCATCAGTGCCGCCTGGCAGTGGCTCGACATCAACAATGCCTGGCCATGGCTTCACCATGCGTGCAAGCAATGGAAAGTCTTTGCGCATTGGGTAGCCCTCGAAATCACTTGGCAAATACATGTTGCGCAAGTCTGGATGACCAGTAAAACCAATACCGAACATTTCATGAGCTTCACGCTCGTGCCAGTTTGCACCGGCAAAAACTGTGCAAATTGAATCGATGGTGAACGAGTCATTCGGAACATCGGCTTTGATGTTGATTCCCAAATGCGTCACAGAGTTGACGAGACGCACGAGCATTTGCATTCGTGTGTCGCCACCCGTGTAGCCAGGACGGATCACCGTATCGCGCACAGGTGCTGGCTCTGATGGATCGTCTTCGCCACGACCGTACGGCGATGGCATCCAGTCGATGGCCGAGAGGAAACAGAAATAATCAAACGCGTGAACTTCTTTGAGAGCCTGAATACTTGAGCACCACGACTCGGTGGTGACGCGAACCCAAATATCGTCGCCTGGCTTGACGAGTGTGTCGACAACTGCAGAGCCAAGTGTTGTGCGAATTGCAGCAACCATTGCGTCGCGCGTGGCATCAACTTTTGCCTCTATGGCTGGTGCTGTGGAAGTTTCAGCGGGCGACGACAACGGGCTCACCTCGCCTTTCGGCTTCCGCAGATGCATTCATTGACACAGTTCCTTCACCGCGCCAACGTGCACCCATGTCTTCGTTCTTGATGCGCTGTTG
>CAZHIN010000126.1:0-3067 GCA_964532575.1 uncultured Acidimicrobium sp. | reverse complement strand
CGACTCCAGTATTTGCTCCTCCGAATGGTTCAATTGCGCTTGGGTGATTATGCGTTTCACATTTCAGCGCCAGTGTGCGACCAGGAGTAAAGCTGACAATTCCCGCATTGCCTACAAATGAGCTGACAACGTATGGCGCGTTAATTTGGTCGGTGCTTGCGCGCAATTGGTTTAAGAGAGATGGACGAGTAGAGCCGCTTTCGGTAGTGATGTGTGCACGGAATGTTTTGTGCGCACAATGCTCGCTCCATGTTTGGGCAATAGTTTCAAGCTCAACATCGGTGGGGTGAACGCCACGCTGTGAAAAGTGATCGCGAACAGCAATCAACTCTTCTGGGTCTAGTGCAAGGCCGCGTTCCTTGTTGATGACGGCTAGTTGTTCTGGTGTGGTTGCGGCATTGATAGGTACGCGATGTACTGCAATTGTCGCAATCGCGTGCGTGTCGACAAACAGCGGTTCTATCGGGGAATCTACGCTCCAACGTTCAATGATTGGGTTTGCCAATAGCGCAGAGATGAGCCGCTCTAATTCATTGGATGAAAGCGAACCGCGAAGTGCAAAGCGCTTGCCACTAGCGACGCCATCAATGGGTAATCTCATGCGACGAATGACGCGCTGCAACTCATCGGTGGTGGAGTCGGTGACACCGGGGTGTAGTGCTGTTTCAACAATATGCATATGGGCGGTGCTACTGACGTTCCATACGCCTTGCTGCAGCAACGAATCGACTAATAGAGACTCAAGCAGATGTTTGATGTTGTCGTGAATTTTTCCGCGGAAGAACACTAAGTCGGAAACATTGATTTCCGTGAGGGATGTGATTCCTAAATCATGTGCTGAGCGCAGTAATGCAATGGCGCGGGGATCGGTATTTTGAGAAGTGACACACAAGTGCTCAGACGTCAAAATTGAGCCCGCACCGCCTCCCATAGCGTGACATTAGTGGTCGGAACTTTTTTCAAGCCTCGGTTTGAACAAAAAGTCAACGAGCGGTTGTCACATGCTTTACAAAATGTTCAATGACGAAAATGTCGCGTGCCGGTGAAGATCATGACCATGCCATGTTCGTTGGCGGCGGCGATTGATTCTTCGTCGCGCTGACTTCCGCCAGGCTGCACGATGACTGCAACTCCATGATGAGCAAGTAGGTCTGGTCCGTCGCGGAATGGAAAGAATGCATCACTGGCAGCCACTGCGCCTTGAGCGCGATCACCAGCACGTTCGCATGCAAGTCGTGCTGCATCAACACGGTTCTGTTGGCCTCCACCTATTCCCACAGTTTGACCGTTGCGAACCAGTGTGATGGCATTCGAAGACACCGATGCACAAGCAACCCATGCAACCACAGCATCCGCAAGTTGTTCCTCAGTTGGGGTAGTGGTCGACACCACTCGCCAAGACTCGGTGGGAGTTTCCACCACATCCACGTCCTGTACAAGCATTCCGCCATCAATAGAACGCATGTGGACATGTCCGCCCACTGGCTGTTCGGCAGCAATGATGCGCAAGTTCTTTTTCAACTCCAGAAGTGCCAAAGCGTCCGGGGTGAATTCTGGAGCAATGACGACTTCGGTGAACGTGTCTACTAACTGTTCGGCAACCGCTACGTTCACCGTGCGATTCAGGGCGACGATTCCTCCAAATGCACTTACTGGGTCGCAAGCCAACGCATTCTTGTAAGCCACGTCGATGGTTTTCGCAACGGCCATTCCACACGGGTTTGCATGTTTGATGATGGCAACGCACGGGCTGTCGAAATTGCACACCAAATTCCACGCAGCTTCGCTGTCAAGCACATTTAAGTAGCTCATCTCTTTGCCACCCAATTTTTTTGCGGTGCTCCACCAACTGGTGTTACCAACAATTCGGTATCTAGCGCCTTGTTGATGTGGGTTCTCGCCGTACCGTAATACGTCTTCACGTACTAGGTGAATGCTCATTCGTTCGGGAAGAGCTGCAGTTTCGTCGCTAAACCACCGCGCTACTTGTGCGTCGTATTCAGCAGTGACGGCAAATGCCTGTGCGGCCAACCTCTTGCGCAGAGGGGCATCAATGCCCAACTCCGTTGCCAATGCAGTAAGCACCTCGGTGTATTGGGAAGGATCAGTAACTACTGCTACGTGGGCATGGTTCTTAGCGGCAGCACGGACCATGGCAGGGCCGCCAACATCGATGAGTTCAATACTGGGATTGCTGGAAAACGGATACAAGTTGACGACTGCTAGTGAGATGGGTGAAATATCCAGTCGCTGCATCTCGGCAACATGTGCGGGATCACTGGCATCTCCAAGAAGTGCACCATGGATAGATGGATGCAGCGTGACAACGCGATGTCCGAGAATGGCGGGATAACCGGTTATTTCAGCGACATCAACGACCGGAATACCAGCGGCAGAAATGACTGTTGCGGTGCCGCCACTAGAAATAAGTTCCCAGCCAAGTTCGTGCAGTTGTTGCGCGAATTCAACTATTCCAGTTTTGTCGTACACACTGAGCAACGCGCGTGGCATGTGCTCAGTGTTTCATATTTGAAGCAGTACTCAGCGACTCGTAAGCGAGTGCGATGATGACAACAACAATGCCAATCCATGCAAGTGCTGCTGGTCGTTCGTTCAGTACCAATGCGCCAAGCATGGTTGCAACAACAGGTTCGGCAAGGGTGATCATCGTTGTTTCACGCGGTTCTAGGTGTGCAAGTCCGCTTGCATATGCCCAGTACGCCAGTGCCACAGTCACAATTCCAAGCCACAGCCCGAGTGAGATTCCACCTTGCGTAAACACCCAATCAGTGTTGACAAAAAATAATGTTGGAGCAAGTATGACTGCGGCAATGCCGAACACGCGTGACATGGCTACATCACTCGCGACGCCTGACTGGACAATGCGTTTACTGGCGAGTGCGAAGAGTGCGTAACCCAACCCTGCTCCAAGTGCGTACAGAATTCCAATTACTGAAACGTTTGTCTCACCGCCCGACAGCACGATGAGCGACATTCCGGCGATTGCAGCAGCGGTTGCCAGCATCCACTTGCGCGTGGGTAGAGATCGAAATAACAATGCCGACAA
>CAZHIN010000125.1:0-3088 GCA_964532575.1 uncultured Acidimicrobium sp. | reverse complement strand
CTCTTGCAATGCTCAAGTCTGTTGGTGGCGAGTCATTTGATATTGAAGAAGTAGTTGCCCGATTTGTTGTGCTTGGAAAACGACTCGTTCCGTATATTGCCAACACTGTTGACATGTTGCATGATGCAATCGAGGCAAATAAGAGCGTCTTGCTCGAAGGCGCACAAGCCACTTTTCTCGATATTGACCACGGCACGTATCCATTTGTCACGTCATCTAATCCGACTGCTGGTGGTGCGTGCGCAGGCACAGGCATTGGGCCGCGTTACATCACGCGCGTTGTTGGCATCGCAAAGGCATACACAACTCGAGTTGGTGCTGGGCCGTACCCAACAGAATTGCACGGACCACTTGGTGATGCCATTGTTGATATTGGTCACGAGTTTGGAACTGTCACGGGTCGCCGTCGCCGACCAGGCTGGCTCGACTTGGTGATGTTGCGTCACGCAGTGCGTCTCAATTCGCTCACCGAGATCGCACTGACCAAGCTGGACGTGCTTGACACGTTTGACACCATTCAACTTTGTGTTGGATACACACTGAACGGCAAAAAGATTGCCGGCTACCCAGACGACATTGAATTACTGGGCCGAGTTGAAGCAGAGTACGAAGAGTTTGCTGGATGGAAAACAAATCTGCGCGAATGCCGTACCTTTGAGGCAATGCCACTTGCCGCTCAAAAGTTTGTAAAGACCATCGAGCGACATGTAGGTGTTCCAGTCACCATGATCGGTGTGGGTCCCGAGCGTGACGATTGCGTGATTCGCTGATGATTGATCGCTACTCACTCCCCGAGATTGCCAATATTTTTACTGACGAGTCACGATTTGCTCGTTATCTCGAAATTGAGTTGCTCGCCACCGAGGCTCAAGCGAAGTTAAATGTTGTGCCAAGTACGGAGGCAAAGGAATGTCGCGCTCGTGCACCCAAAGTAGACGCAAGTTTTGTCGCCGATGTTGCAGAACGTGAAAAAGTAACCGACCATGATGTCGCGGCATTCGTTGATGTCGTGCAACAACGCATCGGTATGCCTGCTGGTGCATGGATTCATCATGGACTGACATCGACTGATGTTGTAGACACCGCGTGGTGTTGGATGCTCAAGGATGCGAGCGATCTCACCATCTCTGCACTGAATGAACTGATCTCTGCTTTGGTCAATCTGGCCGAAGCGCATCGCAACACTGCAATGATCGGCAGAACCCACGGCATTCACGCCGAACCAACAACATTTGGAGCGAAGGTTGCGTTGTGGGCACTGCAACTCGACCGAGATCGTCAGCGAATGATCGCTGCGCGCAACACCATTGCTGTGTGCAAGTTGTCGGGGGCGGTTGGCACCTATTCAAATATTGACCCAGCGGTTGAAGCGCATGTTGGAAAATCGCTTGGGCTTTTGCCCGTGCCGGCGACACAAGTGATTGCGCGTGACAGACACGCCGAATATTTGTGGGCGTGCACATCAATTGGCACCAGCATTGAAGCGGTTGCGGTTGAGTTGCGCCACTTGCAACGCACCGAAGTGAGCGAGGTGCGCGAAGGATTTAAGCCCGGTCAAAAGGGCAGTTCGGCAATGCCGCACAAGCGCAATCCAATTTCGGCAGAGACCCTGACTGGTTTGTCTCGTGTATTGCGGGGCAACTTGCAATCCGGATTACAAAACGTTGCGTTGTGGCACGAGCGAGACATTTCGCATTCGTCGGCTGAGCGGATTGTGTTACCCGATTCGTCAATACTCGTGTACTACATGGTCAAACGTCTTACTCGATTAATCAGTGGACTCGAAGTTGACGCGCAACGGATGAGAGAAAATCTGGATAGTAGTTTTGGTGTTGTGTTTTCTCAGCCTGTGCTGTTGGCACTCGTTGACTCTGGTCTTTCACGAGATGATGCATATCGAATCGTGCAAGAAGATGCCGCAATTTCGTGGAGTGAACGTAAATCATTCCGCGATGTGTTGACTGCAGATAAGCGTGTCACGATCAGTTCGGCACAACTCGATCAGGCCTTTGATATCGACCGTGCGGTTCGTCATGCCCACTCGGCAATCGATGCAACACGCGGTCTTGCTCGATGAGCACGTTGCCAAGCATCGGTGTTGCACGCGAAGCACTTCGCGCCCACGTGTTGCAGCATTCGCTGAAGTCGGGCGAGTTCACCCTCAAATCTGGTCGCACGAGCAAATGGTTTCTCGATACCAAGCAAACCGCCTGCAGAGCAGATGGCATTTTGTTGGTTGCCGATGTCGCATTGAGTTTGTTACCTACTGATATCAACGCAATTGGCGGGCTCACGATGGGCGCCGATCCAGTTGCGTACGGCATTGCAGCAATCGCCGCAACTCGAGGGCGTCAGTTGCGCAGTTTCAGTGTGCGCAAAGAAGCCAAAGATCACGGAGTAACCGGAAGAATTGCCGGCGCGCTGCAACCCGGTGACAAGGTCGCAATTGTTGAAGACACGGTGACACGAGGGTTGTCAATTTTTGAAGCAGTTGACGCAGTTCGCGCATTCGGTGCAATTCCGCAATTCATCACGGTCATTGTCGACCGCGGAGGAACATGTGCGCAGATGGCACAAGATGCGGGAATCAAATATGAGCCAATGTTGCGAGCAACCGATCTTGGATACGACTTCGGGTCGTGAATCTTCACGAACTCTTTGACCTCACGTCCCACAACGGGGATGTGTATGTGGGGCAGGGTCTCGAATATCCGTGGGGAGGCCTTTATGGCGGGCACATTGTTGCCCAAGCATTGCGTGCAGCGGCATTCACCATCGAAGATGGCATGTTGCCGCACTCAGTGCGCGCCTATTTCATTCGCCGCGGCAAAAACACTCAGCCAGTTCGTTACGAAGTCGATCGCATTCGCGACGGCAAAAGCTTTAGTACCAGGCGAGTTGTAGCGCGTCAAGACGATGGGGCAATTCTCAATCTTGAAGCGTCGTTTCAGAAGTTTGAGCACTCACCGGATGTTTCAAACATTGTTCATCAACACGACATCATGCAACCCGACGAGATTGAAGAAACATCGTGGAGCACATTTCTTAATCGTCGAACGCTGCCGCAGTCTGCACTAACTGGAATAAC
>CAZHIN010000124.1:334-3120 GCA_964532575.1 uncultured Acidimicrobium sp. | reverse complement strand
GTTTTGTCATTTGCGACATGCTCATCTCTGCAAGCGACAAAAAGATCATCACAAACAGCAGCACCACTATCACGAGCAGCATCCACATATCTAACGTGGAAGGTGCTTTGGCAATTATTGAGTTCATTGAGTTATCTCTGGCACATGTCGAAAATTGGCCGGCGCTGTGCCACCCCAATGAAATGCTTCCAAATGTTTGCGTTCTAGCGCCTGCATTGCATTGGCAGCATCAGGCGTGTCGTGATCGTTGCCAAGCACATGCAAAATTCCGTGCACCAACAGCAACGCCATCTCGTCATCGTGTGTTCCTGCATGCAACAGCGCCTGTTTCATCGCCACTGCCGGGCAAATCACGACATCGCCAAGCAGTAACGGCAAGTCGGCAATATCAAATTCGTTTTTATCAGGGCCTTTGGTGAGCGCGCCTGGACCTGGTGTGCGGGTTGCCTCGACTGCGTCTAATGGAAAAGCCAACACATCGGTTGCAGAGTTCTTGCCCATGTATTGCGCATTGAGTTGCTGCATTGTTCCTTCGTCTACATACACCACCGTGAGTTCGGATGCGCCTCGAACACCTTCCGCCTCGAGCACGTCTAATGCCAAGGTCTGCCACCTAGCAAGATCAACATCGACACCAACTTGCTCATCGGCACAAAAAACTTCTGGGTTGCCGTCACCACCTGTGCGGCGTGGCCGAGATAATCCTGGACGAGTTTCAGCCATCACGCTTTTTCCAACTTGTATCCGAATTGATGCGTGCATTCGTCACGCTTTCATAGGCCGCAACAATGTCGGCAACAATTCGGTGTCGCACTACGTCCGTTGCATCCAAGTACACAAATGCCAGATCCGGAATATCGGTAAGTACTCGGTCGAGGCCAAGAAGCCCACTGCGTCCATCTGGCACGTCCACCTGCGTCGTGTCACCCGTAACTACCACCTTGGTTCCAAAACCAATTCGCGTCAAAAACATCTTCATCTGCTCTGGCGTGGTGTTTTGCGCTTCGTCCAAAATCACGAAACTGTTGTTGAGAGTGCGTCCACGCATAAATGCGAGCGGAGCAACTTCAACAACTTGACGCTCAAGAAATAATTTTGCCTGCTCAGCACCAACCATGTCGTGCAATGCGTCATACAACGGACGCAAGTATGGATCAATCTTGGCCGCAAGATCTCCTGGCAAGAAACCCAATCGTTCACCAGCCTCAACCGCTGGTCGTGTCAAAATAATTCGTTGGACGCGCTTTGTTTGCAACGCCTCTACTGCCATCGCAACAGCAAGCCAACTTTTGCCGGTACCAGCAGGACCAACACCGAAGGTCACCACATTGTCGCGTATTGCTTCCACGTACCTGCGTTGCCCGGCTGTTTTGGCACGGATGACTCGCCCGCCGCTTGTACGCAAAATCTCTTCGGTCAAAATACGACTTGGGCTTTGATTGGCCCGCACCATCACGATTGAACGGATAACTACCGATCGATCGAGGTTTTCGCCACGCTGCAGTAACTCGGTGAGTTCCTCAAACAACTTGCTCACTAATGACGCGTCAGCACCTGATATCGAGATTTCATTTCCGCGCACATGAATTGCACAACTCGGAAACTCATCTTCGATGTAGCGCAAGTGTTCATCGCGCTCGCCAAGCAGACCAGACATTAAATGTGCGCCAGACACCACAAAAGAAACTGTGGATGACGACAGGTTGGACACGCTCATTGAAGGTTCATGCAGAGCAGCTGCAAATCAGATTCATGACTCTGTAAATCTAGCGCAAGAAGCGAATTATCGTTTTTGCTGAACAGCCATTGCCTGGATCTCATCCTGCTCAGAAACATCCAATACATCCGGGCTGTGAGCCGACTGGAAATCGAGTGCGTAATAGCGTTGCACCGTCAGAGGCAGCAATTGCGCTTCCCCAACCATTCGTGCCATTCTGCGCATGAGTTCGGCTGCTCCTCCCGCGGCATGCGGCTGATTATCTTCTGGCATGTCAAAAACGAGCAACGCTCCCTCGCGTGCTTCTACAGCCATGGCCTGGCGCGCCATAAAAATACTTGCACCGCGCACCACATAACTTGGGTCGACTACGGCCCACACCACATAGTGCACAAGACCAGCCTTAAACTTCTCAGGAAAATTACGCTTAAAGTACTGCTCACTGAGCCAGCGAGTTCGTTTCACGTCTGTTGCGACCAAAGTCATGGCAACTGGCATCGAATCTTCCCAGACCACCCAGGCGCGATTCGTTGAGTCGGTGAGTTGATCGTTGAATTCCAAACGATCGAGCATCTCGTGAGTCACCGAGTCTTCCGCCGTGCGAAGGTACGCGCGCGAATACAGAGTCCACAGCTGTTCTTTCAGCGTTGGGTCAGTCACAGGCGAGTGACGAGTCACAAACATTTAGGCGGGTCCTTTAGAGCAATTGCAATCGTGGGTGTTTTGAGGCGCCGCAAAGCGACAACTCAACTACTCCGCCTGTGCCAACAATAACCCATCCATACACACAAAATCGGGATGTAGTACCGTTTTGCCAGTGAAAGCCGCGCCAATTGCACGAATTTCATTGGGTCTGATCGGGGTCGGCGTTGTCCTGGCCATCACCAATTCATTGGTCAATTCAGTTGCCTTGAGCAACAAGATCTACCTCATTGCAACTGTGCAACTCGCAGTGGCGCTAATAGTCGCTGCGCGCATCAACAAGCCCGCTCGTGCTGTGTGGCCAGTCTTACTAATCATCGTTTTATGCTCGTCGATTGCTCAGGTAGTTGACGGCACCTTTACTCAA
>CAZHIN010000124.1:0-245 GCA_964532575.1 uncultured Acidimicrobium sp. | reverse complement strand
TGGCGGTTTGCTCTTTATTGTCAGCAGTCGTTTGGGTAGCGATCCACTTTCGGTATTAGCAGACGGCCTGATCGTCGCTCTTGGTGCGTGGTTTTTTATTTGGACAGTGTTGCTGCAGCCCACAATCGGAACACAAAATGTCACAACACTCATTTCGGTAATCAAGGGATCAACACTGGGCATCAGCGCAGTGGTGCTCTTCACACTTGCAACACTGCTGTTTGGCGACTCAACCCGAAGCGCGT
>CAZHIN010000123.1:0-3180 GCA_964532575.1 uncultured Acidimicrobium sp. | reverse complement strand
CTTCGCGGTGGCGCACCAATCGTGCCTGGCACCACAGAGTTCACCAAGAGCGCCAAAGAAATCACCGACTTCGGAAACGAGTTTGGTTGGCCAGTAGCAATCAAAGCTGCGTTTGGTGGTGGCGGTCGCGGAATGAAAGTTGTGCAGTCTGCAGACCAAGTTCAAGAAGCGATGGATTCTGCTCAACGAGAATCAAAAGCGTTTTTTGGTCGTGACGAAATTTACGTTGAGCGCTACCTCACATGGCCGCGCCACATTGAAGTACAACTCGTTGGCGACACACATGGCAACGTGGTGTGGGTTTCTACGCGCGACTGCTCGGCACAACGTCGCCACCAAAAACTGATTGAAGAAGCACCAGCCCCTGGCCTTCCAGACGGCATGGAAGAGGCAATGGGTGCTGCTGCCGTTAAGGCCGCCAAGGCTGTTGGCTACTACAACGCTGGCACTGTCGAGTTCATCTACCAAGACAACGATTTTTTCTTCCTCGAAATGAACACTCGTTTACAAGTTGAGCACCCCGTCACTGAAGTGATCACCGGCATCGACTTGGTGGAGTGGCAAATACGTGTTGCGTCCGGCGAAAAATTGCCGATGACTCAAAAACAAGTTGCTGCTCGCCGCAATGGTCATGGCATCGAAGTACGCATCAACGCCGAAAATCCGACGGCCGGAAAATTCTTGCCTTCACCTGGCACGATCACTGCTCTCACTACACCAGATGGTTTCGGCACGCGCTTCGACGGCGGCTACGAAGCTGGAGACACCGTTAGTCAGTATTACGACAATCTTGTTGGCAAGTTGATCGTGTGGGGCAAAGATCGCGACACCGCAATCGCTCGCACAATTCGCGCACTCGAAGAAATGGTAATTGTTGGTGTACACACCACCATTCCTGCCGACTTAGCGATCTTGCGCCATCCAGATTTCTCTGCAGTGACGCACTCAACGAAATGGGTTGAAGAGACACTCGATCTCTCACAACTTGTCTCACACGCGGGTGCAGCACCAGCCGCTGACGATCAAGACTTGGTCGAGCGCTCCACCACTGTCGAGGTCAACGGCAAGCGATTTGATGTAAAAATGTGGGTTCCCGAATTTACAGTCGGCACTGCCAAAAAGGCCAAGAAGCCAACTCGTGGCTCGGGTGGCGCCGGCGGTGGCGCAGCAAGCGGTGCCGTTACTGCTCCGATGCAGGGCACGATTGTCAAAGTCATGGTTGAAGTTGGTCAAACCATCAAAGTTGGCGACGCAGTTGTTGTGCTTGAGGCAATGAAAATGGAAAACCAAATCACCGCCGAAAAGGCTGGAAAAGTCACCAAAGTCAATGTGACTGCAGGCGACAAAGTTGGATCCGGCGACGTGCTCGCCATTATCGAGTAACGGAAGCAGCTCACCGATATAGCAACGACACATCAAGCCCGCGCGACTAGTTTGTGAGCGTGACTTCAAGCCCCGAATCAGCCGAAAACGGCGACAATCCTGATCTCGCCCAAACCTCGAGCGGCCTTGCCGCCGAGATGGCTCGTCGCCTCGACAATATTGCGGCACTCAAAGCGAAGGGCACCAACCCCTACCCATACCGATTTGATCGCACCCACACGCTCGGCGAAATTCGCACCGCTCACGGCGCGCTCGAGGCTGGCAACGAAACGACCGATCACGTCACCATTGCTGGGCGCATCATGCTCAAGCGCGATCAGGGCAAACTTATTTTTTGCACACTGCGCGATCGCACTGGCGACATTCAGTTGTTTGTGTCCAAAGCAATTGTTGGCGACGACGCATTTGATGCAATCAACAATTTCGACCTAGGTGACTGGGTCGGAGTAAGCGGCTTGGTGATGACAACACGCAAAGGCGAGTTGTCGGTCAAAGTCGACAACGCGCAATTGCTGGCCAAGGCTGTGCGCCCAATGCCCGACAAGTGGCACGGTCTGACCGATGTCGACACTCGCTATCGCCAGCGCTACGCCGACCTCATCATCAACGAAGAAGCGCGTCGCACATTTGAAATACGTCATGCAACGATTGCGAGTTTCCGTAAGACTCTGCACGACAATCAATTCATTGAAGTAGAGACTCCAGTGCTGCACATGGAAGTCGGTGGTGCTCACGCTCGCCCGTTTATCACCCACCACAACACGCTCGACATGCAGTTGTTTTTGCGCATCGCTCTCGAGTTGCACCTCAAACGCTTGATCGTTGGCGGTATGGAGCGCGTGTTTGAAATCGGCCGCGTGTTTCGCAACGAAGGCATCTCTACTCGTCACAACCCAGAGTTCACAATGATGGAGAGCTACCAGGCATTTGGTGACTACACCGAAGTGATGGCCCTTACCGAACAACTCATCACCAATGCTGCACGTGAAGCCACCGGAAGCACTGTCGTCATCATTAACGGACAAGAGTTTGATCTTGCTCAACCATGGCGCAAGGCGCGCATGATTGACTTGGCTGGCGAAAAAGTTGGCGAAACGTTGCACCCTTCAATGGATGTGGATGCTGTTCGCAAAATCGCTGCAAAACACAAGATTAAGACCGACGCTCATTGGGGCTCGGGACGCATCATCGAAGAAATTTTTGCCGAGCTCGCAGAGGCCGACTTGCAGGAACCAACTTTTGTCACTGGGCACCCAGTCGAGATCTCGCCTCTTGCACGCGCCGACCGCAATGACCCGCATCTCACCGAGCGATTCGAATTGTTTATTGGAGCCCGCGAACTTGCCAATGGTTACAGCGAATTAAATGACCCTGTTGAGCAACGGTTGCGCTTCGAAGACGAGCAAAAAGCAAAGGTTGCTGGTGACAACGAAGCCGGCAGCATGGACGAAGATTATTTGCGCGCACTCGAGTTTGGAATGCCACCGACAGCAGGACTTGGCATTGGCATCGACCGCCTTGTCATGTTGTTGGCTGCTGCTGGTTCAATTAAAGACGTGATCCTGTTCCCAACACTTCGCCCAGAGGCCAAGTAATCGTGGCCACTGCAGCAGCTAACTCAAAACATGCTTGGGGCGTTGGCCTTGCAACGATTGCCGCTGACGGAACCACGCTCGACACGTTCTTTCGTCATCTCGGTCTTGGAAATGCTGTGCCTGCCGGAACGCCAACCGAAACTCAGTCAACGACTGATGAGCGGCGCGGCGTTGCCATCGTGCCTTCATCTCTCGTCATCGA
>CAZHIN010000122.1:0-3195 GCA_964532575.1 uncultured Acidimicrobium sp. | reverse complement strand
ATCGTTTCAGAGGTTTCCAATCCGTACACCAATTCATACTGTGTTAACGCGTCATCCCATGCGTCCGCAGGATTCTGCAAGTCGTAAGTTGTTGCCACCAAGTAATAAGTTCCCTCATCCAACCGAGTCTCAATAAATGATGCGTAGCAATTACTATCTTCCACTTCGGCTCCAGAGTCATCATGAACAATTACCCTGTTCTGATCATCCAACAAAATCAAATACGGATCGATCCTTAAATCGCTTGAGCATGCTTGGTTGGTATTACCTCTCGCAGTAAACCACAGCCCACCAGCTGGTACGTCAATTGTAAACGTTTGGTCTGCGTCGACCTGCTGCGTCGTCAGCGTGTATGTTACGTCGCTAGGCGACTTCTGGTTGGTTTCAGAATCATTCGATAACGAGATCGATTCGACCTCCGCGTACCACTCAATCCAACTCTCAGCACTTACATCGACCGAGACGACATAGTCACCGGCGGGAAATCCAGTGTAACTTTCAAAATACACCCCGCATAGCCCCTCATTAAGCATGAAGCTTGGCATTCTTGAAAAATCAATTGATTTACCATCAATGGAGATTGTTGCCTCAATTGTTGGCGTCTCGCATGGCGCCCAAAGATAAACATACACAGGAGCACCATCGAGGACGGAAATGGTGAACGTCGTAGTGAGGGCTGCTGGCGTAAATACACCATTAAAATATGGAGCACCCAGTTGCTGTGTGTTGGGTTCAGGTTCAGGTACAGGTACGACTTCTGGAACCTGAAACTCGTAGGTTCCTGGGGCGGCAAATTGGTTAAATACGAATACTGACCCGTTACTTATACACAAGTAGATATCTCTTACATTTTCAATTGGTCCAAAAACAGTGTCCTGATTGCCCCACTGACTGCCGGATTCATTGCCCCCTGCAAGAAGGTAGAAAAAGTTTACTTGTAATTCACGATCACATTTAAACGATGCTCCGTTACTTGTGACGTTGGCCGTGCACGTGATTGTTGATCCCGTGTCAACCGTTGTGTCAACCGTTGTGTCAACCGTTGTGTCAACCGTTGTGTCAACCGTTGTGTCATTTGTTGCTACCACATCACCATCTGTCCATTCAAAGGTCACCACTCTCGATTCGCCACCGTGCATTCCGGTGAGGTCAAGCGTCGTTGCAAATACTTGGACTCCGTTCGATTCAGCAGTTACCGAACACGTATTTGAATTTTCTGAAAGAATGCATCTTGAGAGCGTCGCATTGCAATCTTGAGATGCACCAGCGTCAACGCTTGGCTCCGCGCTCAACCCATCAACTTGGCCATAGGTCCAACTCGCAACACATTTGTGAAATGTTGCTTGTGCAATAGACGAATCAGTTGCACCGCACAGCGGTGCATTCGTAGCTGCATCGAGCGCATCTTGCAACCGCTGCAACTCCATGTCTCCAACAAGTGGCAAAGATGTTTCGGTCGAAACACTGGTCGAATCACTTGATACTGCCGTTGACTCCGTTGTCGAAGCCACGGTTGTAGAACTAGAACTAGAACTAGTTGGTGATGTAGTAGTGGTTGTTTCTTCAACGGTGTAGTGCATCCACCATAATTGCGGTCTAATAAATGCAAGATTCGCTCGTGTCCCCTGTTTGTCAGAAAACGAACCCTCAAGAGTTGTCGGAACTGCGCCATCTAGATTCTTCTGGGCGTCAGCAATTGCTTGATCCTTTTGCTCTTGTGTGTCGAAGCAGAGAGTCGAGTTCAATCGACCATTGCGATTACTGGACGAATCCGTCCCGCCGCACGAGGCCAACACAAACGCAGATATGCCAATCACCGTCATTGCTCGAAATACTGCAGAACCCCGATTATGAGACATTAAAGAACCTCCAATGTCAAAGATAATCTAAATTATGTCATAAGTCAACCCACTGAACCAAAACAATGCCCGAAGGAGCGGGGTAGCCGAGGCTGCCGCCTAGCAAAACCTCTTTTATCGCTGGGTTGTCGAGTCCAACTCTTGTGCCCATTCATCAAAGAAGTTTCTTAGATCTTGTACCAAAGCTTGGTCAATGGGAATTTCCTGGTTAGAGAATCTGGCGATTGTTCGCATCATTTGGGCTACCACAGCAAAGTCCAATGAAGCCTCAATTTCGGCAGCTCGAACAAGCAGAAGCTCTTTACCGAAGTGACGTGCGAGCACAAACACATCGGCAAAATCGCGGGCTTCAGCTCTATCAAATAATGCCAACATCTTTCGGCCGGCAAGCTCTTCATGGTTGAATGTTGGACCAAGCACTGAATTTTGTGACGGATGTCGAGCGCCAACGTCAATCGCAATATCAACGAGTACTTCTTCGATTCCTTTTACGTGGAGTCGGGCAAATGAATCATCTGATTGCACGACAATGCAATTCCATCGCCGATTATTCGCTGCTGCGACAAACTGCTCCATCGCATCTTTAATGTTGACTAGACCCATCTCTCCGAAGAAGTCCAGGTCTCGCGTAGGTCGACTAGTAAGCCCAGTCGCAAGTAGTGCACCACCTCCAGCAATTAAAAAACCATCAGATGCGGGCAGTGAGAAAAATAGTTTTGCCACTTCAATCTGAAACTCGGAAGGTCCAGACATTTACGACGCAGTTTCAATTATTGACTGCCAATGTGCGCGCACATTGCGTGGAAGCACTAATTCATTCCATGAGTCAACGAGAAGTGCGCCGTCAATATATGTCAGCATGTCGTGAGGCATTCCCTCGCGAATTACCGTTTCATAGAGACGCGCACGTTGGCGTCGATCGCGAACCTCATACTCTCGGCCAGGCTGGGACCAGTTCAACGAAAGTGGCAAAACAACTGGCTCAAAAACCTTGCCTACATCAAGTCTCCACAACCGATCCGGAACAAAAATTGATCGTCCTCTAGGTGACTTGATTTTTGAAAATGTGATGCGGTGTTGCAACGTGAGTTCGTAGCCAGCTACTTCCATCAATCTTTCAACGGTTTCAAGATTGGGTGATTTACGTCCGTGTTCGTAGGCCGACAACGTCGTGCGAGAGGTACCCGCCTGCTCTGCCATTGCCTGCTGAGTGAGCCCAGAAGCCACCCTTGCTTGCTCAATCAGTTGTCCTGCCATATTGGCAGTGTATCCGATTGGATACCCCCAATTAGAGGGCGCGGAGAAACGCCGTTGTTGCGGCGCCAAGAATGACTAC
>CAZHIN010000121.1:0-3227 GCA_964532575.1 uncultured Acidimicrobium sp. | reverse complement strand
AGGCTCGCGAATATGGCGCAGAGGGCATTGGATTGTGCCGCACTGAGCACATGTTTTTGGCGCCAGACCGGTTGCCTGTTGTGCGACGGATGATTTTGGCCAGCACTCCAGCAGAAGAGACCGCGGCGTTGGACGAACTGCGCAAAGTACAGACCGAAGATTTTGCATCGCTCTTGCGGGCAATGAGCGGATTACCTGTCACGGTGCGATTGCTTGACCCACCGTTGCACGAATTTTTGCCTCGCGTCGACGAACTCGAGATCAAAAAAGCAACTGTTGGTTTAACAGCAGAAGAAACAAAGTTGATTGAAGCAGCGCACTCATGGGCAGAAGTCAATCCAATGCTCGGAACACGTGGTGTTCGCCTCGGCGTAATCAAGCCAGGCTTGTACGCGATGCAGGTGCGAGCGCTACTTGCGGCAGCCGACATCGTTGCCAGCGAGGGCTATTCGCCAATTGTTGAAGTCATGATCCCGCTTACGGTGACCAAGGAAGAATTGGCACTGGCGCGTAGTTGGGTTGAGCAAGAAATTTTGGAGCACTCGAAGCAACTCAAGCCGGCGGCAAAGTCTGGCGCTAAAAAGTCAATTAAAAATTCGATCAAGAAATCGAAGCAGCCAAAAGTAACGATCGGAACGATGATTGAAACGCCGCGCGCAGCGCTTGTTGCTGGTGAATTGGCAGAGATCAGTGACTTCTTTAGTTTTGGTACCAACGACCTCACACAAATGACTTTTGGTTTTAGCCGCGACGACGTAGAAAGTCGCATGATGCCTGCATATTTAGAGGCAGGTTTACTGAAGCGAAATCCGTTTGAGACAATTGATCAGGTTGGAGTTGGTGAACTTGTGAAAATTGCTGCACAGCGCGGTCGCAAGGCAAAACGGGGAATCAAATTGGGTGTATGTGGTGAACACGGTGGCGATCCAGAGTCAATCGGATTGTTTTATCGCGCAGGACTTGACTATGTGTCGTGTTCGCCGTATCGTATTCCTATAGCCCGACTTGCGGCAGCGCAAGCGATCATCGGGGGAAGTAAAGCCGAAACTAAATAGTTTTGGTGTAAAACCCGAGAGGTCGAGAGAAAGTACACATCCATAGATGATGTCAATTGCCAGCGAGTCCCAAAGCAAGTTTGTTGATATTTCAGTTCCGGCTTGGGGTTGGGTAGCCCTCCTTGTCGTGATCGTCTCCATGCTGCTGTTCGACATTTTGGTGTTGCACAGACGCGCCCACGTAATCCACACCAAAGAGGCAGCGATTGAGTCGGCAGTTTGGGTGGGTATTGGATTGTCGTTCACGTTTGTGATGTGGATTGCTTTTGAGAGAGCAGCTGCTATTGAGTACATCAGCGGTTATCTCATTGAGCAGAGTCTTTCTATCGACAACGTGTTTGTTTGGGCGATGATCTTTACTCACTTCAAAGTCCCACGCGAGAGTCAGCACCGCACACTATTTTGGGGAATCTTTGGAGCGCTTGTGATGCGTGTGGTTTTCATATTTTTGGGGGTGGCGGTGATCACTCGCTTTAATGTGTTTTTTAATGATACGGCGACCTCCGAGATCTACACAGGTGTCAAGGTGCTTCGCTCTGGAGACGACGAGACAAATCCATCTGACACAAAAATTATGAAGTTGTTTCATCGCTTTGTTCCAACCTCTGACGAACTTGACGGCCAGAAGCTCTTCACCAAAGTCAATGGTCGCAAAATTGCAACTCCGTTACTGGCAGTCCTCGTAGTGATCGAGATTTCTGATTTGATATTCGCTGTTGACTCAGTGCCTGCAGTGTTGGCCGTGAGCCGCGAACAGTTCATCGTCTTCGCCTCAAATGCTTTTGCCATTTTGGGATTGCGGGCTCTTTATTTTTTGGTCGCCGATTTGAGGGACCGTTTTGTCTATCTCAAGACGGCGATTTCGATCATTTTGGTCTATGTGGGTATCAAGATGATTATCACGTACTGGCACCATGTGCCCACGGTGCTTTCACTGGGAGTAATTGTGGTGACACTGACCGTTGCCATAGTCGCTTCCGTGATTAGCGACCGCAAGCACTAGTCTGCTTGGCGTGGCCATTAGTGATGACGACATAGAGCGGCTACGCGAAACCGTTTCGCTAGTAGACGTTGTGCAGGGGTACCTGCCTTTGCGCAGAGTCGGGCGCAACTGGGTAGGTCTCTGCCCATTTCATGCCGAAAAATCTGGGTCTTTCAATGTGCGCGAAGAAACAAAGCGCTACCGCTGTTTTGGGTGTGGTGCTGCAGGCGATGTATTTAAGTTTGTGCAAGACATCGAGCATCTCGACTTCGTGGGGTCAATTGAGCACTTAGCCAACAAGGTCGGTATGACTTTGACCTATACAACAGGTGGTCAAAGCAAAGACCGACAACATCGCAAACAACTCATTGAGGTGATGGACAAGGCGGTGAACTGGTATCACGAGAGATTGTTAACTAGCCCTGATGCACGAGTTGCGCGTGACTACTTGCGCGATCGTGGACTGTCTGGTGACGTAGCACGACAGTTCAAAATGGGCTGGGCACCAGACGACTGGGATGCCATGAGTAAAGAGATCGGGGTATCAATTGATCTTCTGAAAGAAGTTGGTCTTGCTTTTATCAACAAGCGTGGCAAGGCACAAGATTCGTTTCGGGCACGAGTGCTCTTTCCGATCTTCACTGATGCTGGCGATGCAGTTGCGTTTGGTGGTCGAATTTTGCCAGGCAGCACCGACCCCGCAAAATACAAGAACTCTTCTGAAACGACAATTTATGCGAAGTCAAAAACGTTGTATGGACTTAATTGGGCAAAGCAAGACATTGTTGCTGCCGATGAAGTGATTGTGTGTGAGGGTTATACCGATGTGATTGGTTTTCATCGCTCGGGTATCACGCGTGCGGTTGCTACTTGTGGAACAGCGCTGACTGAAGAACACGTGCGCTTGCTTAAGCGTTTTGCCAACAAGGTGATCTTGGCATTTGATGCGGACGCGGCTGGGCAGGGAGCGGCAGAACGTTTTTATGAGTGGGAGAGTCGGTACAAGCTGCAGGTGTTCGTCGCCAAGTTTCCAGACGGCAAAGATCCAGGCGAACTCGCAATGACAAACCCAGAAGCGCTTACTGCGGCGATCAAAGATGCAAAACCATTTTTGGGTTTTCGCCTCCAGCGCGCCCTCGATGCTGGGTCAATTGCATCACCCGAAGCTCGGTCGCGCACGGCGCAGCAGG
>CAZHIN010000120.1:0-3276 GCA_964532575.1 uncultured Acidimicrobium sp. | reverse complement strand
AATGTGAAACGCATAATCACCCAAGCGCAATTGAACCATTCGGTGGAGCAAATACTGGAGTCGGCGGAGTTATCCGCGACATCATGGGTGCACAACACACGCCCATTGCATGCACCAATATTTTGTGCTTTGGCCCTCCCGACACCAACACGTTCACTTTGCCCGAAGGCGTGTTCCCGCCTCGGCGCACCCGCGATGGAGTGATTGACGGAATTGCCGATTACGGAAACAAAATTGGTCTTCCCACAGTTGCGGGAGCCGTGTTGTACGACCCTGGATACACGGCCAACCCCCTGGTGTACGCAGGTTGCATCGGCACATCAAACTCATTCGTCGACCAAGTTGCGCCACAACCACGTGACCGCATTGTTGTGCTGGGTGGTCGCACGGGTCGCGACGGCCTTCGCGGTGCAACGTTTTCGTCGATGACCATGGATGCAACAACAGGTGATGTGTCTGGTGCGAGCGTGCAAATTGGCGACCCAATTACCGAAAAATTAGTGATTGATGTTCTTGTTGATGCACAGCATTTGTATCGCGCCATTACCGATTGCGGTGCAGGTGGATTGTCTTCTGCAATTGGCGAAATGGCAGAAGGCGTTGGTGCACGCGTTGAATTGACTCATGCTCGACTGAAATACCCGGGCCTGGCACCGTGGGAAATCTGGTTGTCAGAAGCTCAAGAGCGAATGGTGCTGGCTGTTGACCCGCAACAGTGCGATGAATTACGCGCGCTGTGTGCGCAGCATGGTGTGGAATACACCGACATGGGTGAGTTCACAGGCGACAACCAACTTGTTGTCACCTACAACGACGAACCAGTACTGCAACTGGACACCAATTTTCTACACAACGGCCGACCGCAGAGAAACATGCGCGCAGTCATGCCAAAACCAAACCGAACAGCAGATCAAAGCGCACCAAAGTGGCTTTCCCAACACAACGCTGCTGACGTATTGATGGCATTGCTCGGTCACCCAAATATTGCAAGCAAGGCTTCTGTTATCCATCGCTATGACCATGAAATTCGTGGAGCAACCGCAGTGCGGCCACTCATTGGCCAAGTTGGTGATGGTCACGGTGACGGCGTAGTGATTGCCGAACCACTTGATGATTTCGGCTTCTCCATTGGCATTGGCGTGAACCCCTGGTTCGGCATTCACGATGCAGAACGCATGGCCCTTGCCTGCATCGACGAAGCAATGCGCAACGTTGTAGCCGTTGGCGCTGACCCCGACAAAGCAGTATTGCTCGACAACTTTTCGTGGGGCGACCCGCGCCGCGAGACCACACTTGGCGAACTCGCCGCCGCAGTAGATGGTTGTGTTGCTGGCGCGCACGCATTTGCCGCGCCATTCGTGTCTGGTAAAGACTCACTGAATAACGAATACCTCGGCAGCGATGGCGAACGCCACTCGGTTCCTCCCACACTGGTGATTACCGCAGTCGCTCACGTACCAAAAGCCGATCTCACCGTTACCGCCGACCTAAAAACCGCAGGAAACACACTCATTTTGGTCGGGCGAACGCTGCCTGAGTTTGGTGGAAGCCACGCCGCAATGATGTGCAATGCACAGGCAACCTGCGTTCCGTCATTTGACGAACGATCGCCTGAAAATTACCGAATAGTGCATGCGCTGATGCTGCAACAGAAAATTCGTGCGTGCCATGACTGTAGCGAAGGTGGCCTTGGGGTAGCGGTCGCAGAAATGGCAATGGCAGGTCGACTTGGTGTCGCTCTGCGTGCCACTTCCGAAGTACACACTCACCTATTCAGCGAATCACTAGGGCGTTTAGTTCTTGAAGTTGAGGCTGCACACGTAAGCGACGTGTTGGCAGCACTCCCTGGCGCACAAATCATCGGCTCTGTAACCACAACACCATTTCTTGTGCTTCCAGACAACAGCGCACTGTCAATCGAAGCAATGTTGAGTATATGGCAGGCACCACAATGAGCGCACCACATGCACTCGTACTCACTGCCCCAGGCACTAATCGCCACCCGGATGTGATGTTCGCTTTGCAACAGGCTGGTGCAACTACGTCAGCACTCAACATGCACCAACTTCGCGAGCAGCCAAGCGCCATCAACAATGCGCAAATGGTGGTGGTCGCTGGTGGGTTTTCATTTGCCGACGCTCTTGGTGCAGGAAGATTATTTGCACTTGAGCTTTCAGAAATTGTTGGAAGCGCAATTCAGGTTGCAGCTCAAGCAGGTAAACCTGTAATTGGTATTTGCAACGGTTTCCAAACTCTTGTGCGACTGGGCGTGTTGCCGGGCAAGCATCGCGCCGCACTTGGGCACAATGAAGCTGGCGGCTTTCAATGCAGTTGGATTTCCATGAAACCAGTATCAAAACGCAGTGTGTGGACACGAAACCTCACTGAGGACATCTACTGTCCTATCGCCCATGGCGAGGGTCGGTTCACTGCAAGTGATGAAACACTTTCACATCTACGTGATAACGATCAGATTGCGCTCACGTATTCGGGACGCAACCCAAATGGAAGCCGAGACGACATCGCCGGCATCTGCGACGAAACAGGTTTCGTGCTTGGTCTCATGCCCCATCCCGAAAATCACATCGTTCCCCGACAACATCCTCAATACCACCGCGGCCAACTAAATGGTCTCGGACTTGGGCTCTTCGAGCAAGGAGTAGCAATTGCTCGTAGTTGACCCGTGTACAGATGTTTCGTTGCCGCTTCCCGGTCGCACAGTAGGCAAGGTGCGAGTGGCCTATGCCCTACCCAATAACGAGCGCCTGTTCATCACAACCGATCGCCTGTCTGCTTTCGACCAAATCGTTGCCGTAGTTCCCTATAAAGGCCAGATACTGAATCAGTTAGCAGCATGGTGGTTCGCACAAACAATAGACATCATTAACAACCACATCCTTTCGCTGCCAGACCCAAATGCAACCATTGCCAAAGGTGCGATACCACTACCTGTAGAAGTCATTGTGCGCAGTGTCATGACCGGCTCAACCAGCACCAGTATCTGGAAACAATACGAGCAAGGGAAACGTGAAATGTACGGATTCTCGTTTGCCGATGGAATTACCAAAAACACGTTGCTCCCGGAAGCAATCATTACGCCAACAACGAAAGGCGATGCCGGCGCCCACGACGAGCCGCTGACGAATGCCGAAGTAGTAGGCCGCGGGCTCGTTGATGCAGCGACATGGACAACGGTGCAAAAAGCCGCTCTTGCGCTCTTTGCACGAGGTCAAGAATTTGCCAAACGCGCGGGACTGCTACTCGCCGACACGAAGT
>CAZHIN010000119.1:218-3349 GCA_964532575.1 uncultured Acidimicrobium sp. | reverse complement strand
AGGGTTGAAATTTATTGATGCGGGCTTCAGTGAGTTTGCATGCATCGAGCGAACTTCCACCAGCAGGCACTGTCACTGCGGCAGGACTGGACGACAACTTGAACCACTTATTCGAGCCGCCAGAGATTGCTCGGCACTCGAGATACCCGCTGCTCAATATCGATTTGTCGCCCTTGTTAGTGCATGCTTCACCGTCTTTGGCAAATGCTCCAGCCACTGTGGTATTGCTCGCTGCATTATTACTTACTGTAAGCGTCAAAAAACTGGCCCCATCAGCATTCTTGTAACTACCTAAATCGCCGGTGCATGCATTCGGAGATTCAAAGTCTCGAACATATGTCCATACTTTGAAGTCGCCAGTCGTCGTTGGTGCGGTAGCGGTTCCTGTGAAGGTCGCAGTGTTCCCACCGTTGCTTAATGTTGGAACCCCAAATTGTGCTCCGGCAAAACCAGGAGTATTCAACCAAGCACGCATTTCTGGATAGCGCGGACTACCAGTCAAAGACATAATCGGGCCACAACTGATGACTGACGTAATCAAAAATTGAGCACCGGGTTTGACCGGGTTTGGCGAGACAGTTGTAGTCCAGGAACTAATTCCGACTGGCCCATTGACACCTTTTGCGGTTGTGGCATTTGCATTTGTGGAGGTTGGTGCAACCTTGACCCATTTGAGAACATTGCTCGACTTGGTGCACTTGTACTTCACGCTCTTCGTGGTTTGTGTGGCTCCAACCTTTGAACACTTGCCCCCAGCAGTCGCTGCGTCTGCAGGCAACGCACTCACCAGCGCAGCCACAATCACTATGAGCCCTACGAGGCGCTCACTGTGTCTCATATCTGCCACGATATTACATATGAACAACCATCCTTGGAACAAATCATTTGAATGGCAAAATCATCAAGCCATCAGCGGTGTGTTAACACAAGCCCAAATCGACCAATTCGATCGCGATGGGTATGTTGTAGTCAATGATATTTTTTCGGCGGACGAACTACGTGACCTCGTCGCAATCACTGACGCTGCAGATGCCGAGGCCGTTGCAGTGCTTGCAGCGCAACCGAACGAGCGCATTGCAATTTCCGAAAAGGGTGCAATTACGTTTGCCGGACAGCTTGCGAGCAAAATCCCGGAGATCCGCAGATTTGTCAAGAATCCGACAATCATGGGGGCATGTCGCGATCTCGTCGGACCCAATGTGCGCATGTATCACGACCAGACGGTGTACAAGCAAATCGAAAAACCCCGCAGATTTCCATGGCATCAAGACAATGGATACCTCTTTGTTCAACCCCAGCATTACCTCACCTGCTGGATATCACTGAACGGAGCGACCATCGAAAATGGTTGCCCACAAGTTGTTGCCGGATTACACAAGCAAGGCACAATGACGCACTACATAGTGCCAACACTTGGTTATGAGTGCTTTGAAACGCCACCCTCAAAGCCGGCTATCGCCGAAGTCAAAGCAGGTGGCGCCGTGTTCTTTTCGTCGCTCACCCCACACCTCACTGGTCCGAATACTTCAGATGGCGTGCGCAAGGCGTACATCGTTCAGTACGCGCAAAGCGACGCTGCAGTTTTGGAAGGCGATGCAAATCAGGGAAAGCCAACCGGCTCACACCCGATATCAATTGAACCGCGTGGTTTGCCTGTACTTCAAGATGGCATTATCTGCGCTGACTGATACGCAAATATCAGTCAGGTAATGGCTACTTAGTCTTTTTCTTGTAACCGACTGGACACTTTGGACTAAGCCCAGTTACACGCTTGATAGTCGAACCCTTCGTGCAGACAATTGTTGTCTTTTTGGCAACAGCAACCGTGGTGGTTGTGGTTGGTGCAACAGTTGTGGTTGTTGTCGGCGCAACGGTTGTAGTGGTCACAGCAGCTGCAGGGTAAATGGTCATGGTGATAGTTACGAAAGAAGTCCAATCGGTGTCTTCTTCATCCATTCGAACAGTGAAAACAGCATCGACTTGATTCGTCTCTTTTGTTGGAGTGCCACTAATTACTCCAGTGAACTCATTTATGGTGAGACCGGCTGGAAGCGCTGGGGAAATTGAAAAGTTGTATTCGTTGCTAATTCCAACGTCTGAATACCTTGTTGTCGGTGTGAGGGCGACTCCGACTGTTCCCGTAACTTTCTGACATGTTGGATAAATTCCGGTTGCTGTTGGTGCAGTAACTGTCAGCGTAAAGAATTTGGTGAGTGAACCAGCAGAGTTTGTTCCCGTAATCGAGTACACAGACGATGCTGCAACAACTTCTGGCTTGCCGGAAAGCAAACCTGTGGTCGAACTAAATGTGAGTCCTTTTGGTGCCGCTGGAGAGATCGAATAGCTCTTTACTGCACCACCTGTCGAGATCATTGTGTAACCGACCAACGATGCACACTGTTCCACCGTCTCGATATTGGTTGACAATGTAAAAACTGGGGCTGTCTCGGCTGAGACGGAAGTGCCCGCCAATGGGACCGCTACAAATGCAACGCTGCACAAGCCGATTATTGCTGCGAACTTGCGAGCATTATTGCGAATTTGGCTCATCTGATGCCTCCAGAATGGACTAGTCAATGTTGTGTTTGCTCTATGAATTATAGGTGAATACACGCTTCAATTAGCGCACACGTTCATTTAGGGTCATTTATGTCAATGCCTACAAGCACTTAAGCGTGTTAGGGCAATACAACTATGGCTTCGTGTTCGAGCGAAGCCACCACTTGCCCCCCAACAACAATGTGTACGTCCAGCACTGCGCGCTCGCCGTGCGACTCAAAGCGCTTCACTACGACAGAGCGCAACTCCGCCGTTGTGCCAACCTTCGCCGCTGCATGATGCCGAATGATGCTGCGCATATGCACCCAACTGCCACGGGCAACATAGTTATAGACAACATCGTTGGCCAGAGCCGGCCAGACTGCAGGGTGAACGAGCCCGCGATCGGCGTAGAAAGAAAAATCGTCACCAGCGCGAGAGCCATAGTCGCTACTAAACGTATCGATCAACTGAAATTCTTTCGACGGCAAAACCTCGCCATCGCGCAATGGCTTCACTCCCCCACCATCTCGCACTGCACGAAAGATAGCTCGCGGCTGTTCTGGTTCACTCGTGATTGCTTCAACTAGAAC
>CAZHIN010000119.1:0-208 GCA_964532575.1 uncultured Acidimicrobium sp. | reverse complement strand
GAAAACGAATTTCTCCACCACCACGAGTAAGCCAATCTTCACCCCACGCAACGACAAGCGGATGGGTCATGTACGCATACGTCGTTACACCAGCAACCAGCGCTCGCGGGAAACCTGCAGCTTGTGCCCCAGCATCGGTGTGTATTGGATTACGCGCATGCTCTGGCAGATTTTGCGCGACGATTGACCACTCCACTGGTTGCTGAGC
>CAZHIN010000118.1:3085-3396 GCA_964532575.1 uncultured Acidimicrobium sp. | reverse complement strand
AATGCACCAGCGGCTGAGCTCATGCGCATTGTTGGTTCAATGGTCACAACAGATCAACTTGACCCTGCCGATGTGTGCAACCGATTGGTCGAACTTGTAGAAGCAGATACGACTACCGAAAATAATTTCATGCCGCCAGAGATTGCCGACATGCTTGCTGCACGACTTCAGGGCTAGTCGAAGGGTTTCAGTCCGATGGAATTGTGGACCGTCATGCCGTCGTCGCCACAACTCGTGGTGCAACGCGCAAAAGAATACGAAGCAGCCGGACTCGCAGGCATGGTTGTGTGGGACGCCCAGAGTTCGGATGG
>CAZHIN010000118.1:0-3075 GCA_964532575.1 uncultured Acidimicrobium sp. | reverse complement strand
TGGCACTGGTGTAACCAACCCAGTAACACGACACCCCGCAGTCACTGCATCGGCCATTGCGTCATTGCAAGCGATCAGTAATGGTCGAGCCGTGCTCGGTATTGGCCGCGGCGATTCGTCACTCGCCCACATCGGTCGCGCACCTGCAAGCGTTGACGCATTGACTCGTTACACACAACTTGTCCAGCGATATTTGCGTGGAGAATCAGTGCCCTTCAACGATCTCGCCGAGTTTGCAATCAACGCGCCAAACCTTTCTCAACTCGATCTCGGACATGCACCGCCGCACAGCAAACTTGAGTGGTTGGGCAATATGCCCAAAGTCCCCGTCGAAGTTTCGGCTACCGGCCCACGCATGATCGCTGAAGCAGCCATTCATGCAGACGGTGTCATGCTCAGTGTCGGAGCAGACCTCGACCGCTTGCGTTGGGGTATTGAACTGGTGCGTTCTACACGAACAAAGGCCGGGCTCGACCCCGACGGCATCGCCATCGGTGCATGGGTCAATGTTGTTGCACACCCAGACATCACTACGGCACGCGAGCTTGCATCGGGCTGGACTTCGGTATTCGCTCGCTTTGCGATCATGCACGGCAAACCCACCGGGCCTCAAACCGAGGATTCAATCAAGTCGCTCGAACACCTCTACAACGATTTTGATCTTCGCGATCAAGCGTCTCCAACATCCACCCAAGCACAAGGAATGACTCAAGAATTCCTTGACAACTACGCAATTGTTGGAACAGCCGACACCTGCGTGGTACGGCTGAGACAAATCGGTGATCTAGGTATTGCCAAAGTAATTGCTGTTGGCTTCGCCGAGACAACGACCAGCGATAATCATGCACGCACTGCAACTGAAACATTTCTCAATCAAATTGCACCTGCGCTAAAAAATTAGGCCTTCTTTTTTTCAGCCTTCTTGAGGCGCTTTTCTTTCAACGACAACTTTGCTTCTTTTTTGTTGTTCGAATTGCTCTTCTGTTCTTTGTTAGCCATGGTTTCCTCTTTCGTGGTTGAGATCAACACTAGTCGTGTTGGTTGACTTGCTTGATTATGGTGTTGCAGGAGGTTGAGCAGCAAGACCGCCGGTAAGACCTCCTAAAATTCCTCGCTCATTGAGCTTGTCGAAGAACTCAATCGAGTACGCACCTTGTGGGTCTTGACGAACCATTTCATCCAAAATCTTTGCGTCCTCGCCTACCAAGATCCGCCACTTGTCGTGTCGAACCGCTTCCAAAATTACGGCAGTTGCGTCTTTGGCAGTCATTGGAGCTTGATCCCGGAAACCCTCTGCGAGTGCTTGCAATCCAACACGTAGGTCTTCATCACTGGCTGCACTGACGTCGAGACCGAACTTGGTCAAACGCTCACGCTCGAGAATCAACTGCTCCGCGTCCATCTCTTTTGGTTCACGACCAAAGATCTTGTTGGCATTCAGAATGATCGACGTTCCAATATGGCCCGGCATGACAACTGATGCGTGAACATGAGGAGCATTTAAGCGCAAGTCGGTCATCAGCGCTTCAGTAAAACCCTTTACTGCAAACTTGGCTGCGCTGTATGCAGTGTGCGAACGCGCAGGCCCAATTGATGCCCAAAAACCGTTAATAGAACTTGTGTTGATGATGTGCGCGACAGGAGCTGCGATCAGCAAGTCGAGGAAAGCACGTGTGTTGTAATAGACACCGAACCAACAAACGGCAAACGTCTTGTCCCAATCGGCACGCTCGCCTGTGACAAAGCTGTAACCCTGTGCAATGCCTGCGTTATTAAAGAGCAGGTTGACATGCTTGCGCCAGCGTGCGACCACATCGCGAAAAGCCAACACTTCTGACTCAACAGAAACGTCGGCGATGTGTGTAATGAGTTGGCCTTTGTTCCCAGACGCAACGCACAGTGCAGCGGTCTCGGCCAAATTCTCTTCGCTGATATCGCACGTAGCAACATCACAACCATCTGCAGTCAATTGCAACACCATCTCACGACCCATGCCCGTGCCGCCACCAGTAACTACTGCGACTCGCCCCTCAAAACCAGTTTCAAATCTTCCACTCATCGCATCCCCCTGTTTGGCTCAATCTAATTGCTATGCGTCACGGTGACGAAGGCGCAACGACTGCCACGAGCCGTCGGCCGTCCAGCCACCGTCAACTGGCAATGAAATGCCATTCACAAAACCCGACTTGCTTTCGTCGCACAACCAGGCAATGGCTTGAGCAATATCATCGGGCCGAGCAAAGCGACCCATTGGTACATGATCGGTGATGTCTTGGTCCGAATAACTTCCGCCTGCTTGATCCTTGTGGTCCATTTCAGTTTTGACCCATCCTGGGCACACGGCATTTACTCGAACACCCTTCGCCCCCCACTCAACAGCAAGCGTGCGAGTCAAACCAATGAGCCCGTGTTTGCTTGCGTTGTATGCAGACCTATCAGCAACACCCTGCATTCCAGCGACCGAAGCAACGTTGACTACTGCACCGCTACCCGCATCAACCATCACTTTGCCAAAAGCCTTCGCGAGCAAAAACGGTGCAACAAGATTGACATCGATCACTTTGCGATACAGATCAGCTGGTGTATCGAGCGCCGCGCTAATGCACGAAATGCCCGCATTATTCACGAGCGCATCCACACGACCAAAGCGCTTCATTGTTGCGTCAACCGCCGACTGCACAAACACTTCACTCGTAATGTCGCCAACTAGTGATAGGGCATCCTTATACTCAGTCGCGTTAACTGCTTGCAGATCGAGCAGCACCAACGACCAACCCATCTCATTCAGCACATGTGCCGTTTGTTTGCCGATGCCTTGCGCACCACCTGTAATTACAGCAACTCGTGATCCCATAAGCCAAGACTACGACTCGTATGGCTTACCTACAGAATTGAAATAGTTCCATGCAATTTTTGGCCATCTGTCACAAATACGGAGCATCTTCACTCAATCTCATCAGATTACGATGTTGCTATGCGTAAACACATCATGATCTCATCACTTGTTGCCCTCACACTCTCCGCTTGTGGCTCATCGTCCAGCAGCACCTCAGAAACCGCTATGGCTACCGACAC
>CAZHIN010000117.1:2183-3439 GCA_964532575.1 uncultured Acidimicrobium sp. | reverse complement strand
ACACTTGGTAAAACTGCTCAATTTGCATCAACTAAGATCCCCTCACCAACAAACATACGTGTTTCTAGAGGCACGTAAGAGGGAGAAAAAAATAATGAGAAAGCAGACACTTAAAGGTCTTGCTGTTGGTGTTGTTGCAGTAGTTGGTTTGGCCGCTTGCGGTTCCAGCTCTTCAACAGACACAACAACAGCGGCGGACGCACCAGGTGCCGGAATGAAAATTGGACTCCTGTATGACATCACAGGTCGTGGCGACAAGTCGTTCAACGATGCTGCTGCTGCAGGATACGACAAAGCATTGGCTGAATTTCCGGGTGCAACATTTACCGAATCGGCTCCAACTGGAGACGAAGATCGTCCTGAGCGATTGAAGACATTGATTGAAGCAGGAAATGGATTGATTATTTGTGTGGGATTTCTTTGGACGAAAGATTGCACGGAAGCAGCAATAGCTCATCCAGAAATTTCATTTGCAATAATTGACGACGTCATTGACCAACCGAATGCGGCGTCGCTTTTGTTCTCTGAAGAACAAGGCAGCTATTTGGTTGGATACGCAGCTGCACTTAAGTCAACGACAGGCAAGCTTGGTTTCATTGGCGGAGTTCGCACGGATGGAATTGGCAAGTTTGAAGCTGGCTTTAAACAAGGTGCTCTTGCTGCAAACCCTTCGGCAACGATTGAAGTCAAGTATGCGACAGAACCACCAGATTTCTCTGGCTTCAATGATCCAGCAAAGGGTAAGACAATTGCCGCTGCTATGTACAAGAGTGGTATCGACGTCATTTATCACGCAGCAGGTGGCACTGGCGCAGGTCTCTTTGCAGCAGCGATGGAGTCTGGGAAAGCCCCTGGTGAAATCTGGGCAATTGGTGTGGATAGCGACCAATACAACTCGGTTGCCGCAGAAAATGGCCAGGAGTACATCTTGACATCAATGCTCAAGCGTGTAGACGTTGCAACTTATGAAGCAATAAAGGCGTACATCAATGGGACTCCTTTGACAGGAACCGTTCGATATAACGTTGCAACAGATGGAGTTGGATATTCAACTTCAAACTCAGCAATTGCTGATATTACAGACAAGTTGGAATCCGCAAAAGCTGACATTATTTCTGGAACGGTAGTCGTAACAGACAAGCCGTAATTCTGAACTAGTAATGAAATGTATGTGGGGCTGGCAATTTCGCTAGCCCCACATACTTTTTTGGTGGGGGAATCGGTTTGAATTTAAACATTGTCGAACTTCACGGAAT
>CAZHIN010000117.1:0-2173 GCA_964532575.1 uncultured Acidimicrobium sp. | reverse complement strand
GAATCGTGAAGCGTTTTCCGGGTGTAATCGCAAATGACGGCGTAAAGCTAGTTGTAAAGCCAGGAACAATTCATGCCATTGTTGGCGAAAATGGTTCGGGAAAATCAACACTCATGAAAATTTTGTATGGCGCTCAGCAGCCAGACGAAGGTGAAATACGAATTAAAGGTGAGTTGCGGAAATTTAAATCTGCAAAAGATGCGATTGAAGTCGGGATCGGCATGGTTTTTCAACACTTTATGCTTGCCGATAACCTCCTAGTTTGGGAAAATATTGTTCTTGGAGACGAACCTGGTTCCGGTTTGATGTTGTCCTCCGAATTAGCTGTCAAGCAGATCAGTGAACTGAGCGCTAGATACGGACTTGCTGTAGATCCAGAAGCGGTTACGGGAAGTCTCGGCGTTGGAGAGCGTCAACGCGTCGAGATCTTGAAAGTACTTTATCGGGGGGCTTCCATAATTATTTTGGACGAGCCTACAGCGGTTTTGGTTCCGCAGGAAGTTGATGAATTGTTTGTATCGCTTCGTGAGTTGGTAGCAGGCGGAGTAACTGTCATTTTTATCTCTCACAAACTGGATGAAGTTTTAAAAGTTGCTGATGCAATTACGGTAATTAGAGCGGGGAAAACCGTTGGAGAAGTCACTGATGCTTCGAATGTGACCGCAGCTGATCTTGCAACCATGATGATTGGATCGATCCTCCCGAATCCTGGCACTGAACGGGGCGTAATTGCAGAAGAAGTTTTGTTGGAAGTCGAGCAAGTAAATCTGGTGCGGGATAATCGATCTCTACTTGCTGACATAAGTTTTTCTGTGCATTCTGGTGAAATTGTTGGTATCGCGGGGGTCGAAGGAAATGGGCAAGAAGAGATTTTGGAAATCATTCTTGGCTTACAGGACCAGACGAGTGGAAGGGTTTTGCTTAATTCGATTGCACTGCAACAAATGGATACCCGATATCGGCGTGAAGCTGGTATTGGTTACATCCCAGCGGATAGGCACCGTGACGGCTTAATGCTGTCGGCAACGTTGTGGGAAAATGCTGCTCTTGGGCATCAGCGTCTTGAACCTGCAAGCGACGGAATGTGGATCAACCGCGCTGCACTGAGAACACACACTCGAAAGATAATTGATAAATTTGATGTTCGTACTCCTGGCGTTGAAGTTTCTGCTCAAGCATTATCAGGTGGTAACCAACAGAAATTGATAGTAGGGAGAGAGATGCTCTCTTCTCCAACCGTTCTGGTCGCCGCACACCCAACGCGGGGAATCGACGTCGGCGCGCAAGCAGCTGTTTGGGAGTCACTGCGCGAGGCTAAACGCCAAGGGAAGGGATTGCTTTTGGTCTCAGCAGATTTGGACGAACTGATCGGATTGTCTGACCGCTTACTGGTCATGCTTCGCGGCTCGATAGTTGCAGAAGTCGACCCTCAAGCAACTAGCGCCTCCGAGCTTGGAGCGTATATGACAGGTGTAAAGGTGCAAGAGGTCATATGAATTCAAAAAACTTGGTGCGATCACTTTCAACACCAATGGTCGTCGTTGGCGTTGCTGCCTTAGTTGCGTCAGTTGCGCTACTGCTTTCAGGTAACAACCCCTTGAACGCTTTCAGAGCAATGCTTGACAACTTAAGTAGTGCTGACAATTTAGTGACTGTAATGAATTATGCGTCTCGATACTACGTAATGGGTGTAGCGGTAGCATTCGGTTTTAAAATGAATCTGTTCAACATTGGCACTAACGGGCAGTATCAAGTGGCTGCGCTTTTTGCAGGTGCCCTCGGTGGTTGGCTCCGATTACCTGGTCTGATCAATTTAGTGTTGATTATTACGGTAGCAATTGTTGTTGGCGCATTTTGGGCATTGATTCCTGGCATGTTGATGGTTACTCGTAAGGTAAACATTGTTGTTGGAACAATCATGATGAATGGCATTGCTGCGGGATTGATTGGTTACTTGTTGAGGACAAGGTTTCGTGATGTGAACGATCGTTTGACAGCACATACACCGACTATTCCTCAGAACAGTCGTATTCCAAAGTTGAATGGGGTGTTAAAAATTTTTGGTATCCACTTACCTGACACGACAAGTCTGCATGGTTTTTTTGTGATTGCGGTGATCGTAGGAATCATGTTCTATGTAATTGTCTACCGAAGTCGCTTTGGTTTCGACTTG
>CAZHIN010000116.1:0-3461 GCA_964532575.1 uncultured Acidimicrobium sp. | reverse complement strand
GCAGGTCGTTCGTGCAAACCGGCTTCTCGCCACTTCTGCTCCGCCTTGCTACCTAGCCCCCACTCATTGCGCAGCGTGCTGAGCAGCTTCAAACCGTCGTTGTCCGTCGGCGCACGAAAAACACTTGAGCCAACTAGATGAGCATTTGAGGACCAAGGCACAGGCTCACTTCAATCTTGTACTTAGTGAGCCAGACTGAACTCGGTGATAATTGCAATTATGTAGTCGATCATCTCGTCGGAGAGCCCCGGAAAAACACCTACCCAGAACGTATCGTTGGTAATGATGTCCGCATTCTTCAGATTTCCCACGACTCGCATCGGAAGTCCAAGATAAGCGGGCTGCCTCAGCAAATTCCCTCCAAACAATTGCCGAGTCCCAATTCGGTGGCTCTCAATGTGTTGCACAAGTTCGAACCGCGAGAACGGTGCTCCGGCTTTCACTGTGATTGGAAATCCAAACCAACTTGGTTCGCTGTTCTTAGTCGCTTTTGGGAGGATGAGGAATTCCTCAAGAGGCTTCAGCCCAGCCTTGAGTCGCTTCCAGTTTCTATTTCGCGCCAGAACAAAGGTGTTCAACTTGTCCAACTGGGCAACTCCGACAGCTGCCTGCATGTCTGTCATCTTCAAGTTGTAGCCAATGTGTGAATACACGTACTTGTGGTCATACCCATAAGGCAATTCACCAAGTTGCCAATCGAAACGCCTGTTGCAAGTGTTGTCCTGACCTGGCGGACACCAACAATCACGTCCCCAGTCGCGGTACGACTCGACGATCTTCTTCATCGAACCTTTCTTGACTAACACGCAGCCACCCTCGCCCATTGTGATGTGGTGTGCTGGGTAAAAGCTCGTGGTTGAAAGATCTCCAAACGAACCGACAGGTTGACCGTTGTACTTTGCTCCTACAGCATCACAGGTATCTTCTACGACCCAGAGTTTGTGTTCTTCGGCAAGTCGCATAACGCCTTCGAGGTCGAACGGGTTGCCCAGCGTGTGAGCCATCACAATTGCCTTCGTCTTTGGCCCAATTGCAGCTTCAATGTTTTCGATTGGCGCGTCATATGTTTCCAATTGCGCATCGACAAATACCGGCACGAGTCGGTTTTGCAGAATTGGGTTAACGGTTGTTGGAAAACCAGCGGCCACTGTGATGACCTCGTCACCCTCCTTGAGGGCTCTTTTACCGAGCCGCGGTGATGTCAATGCTGTCACTGCGAGCAGATTTGCCGACGAACCCGAGTTGCAGAGCATCGCATGTTTCATGCCCATTACTTTCGCAAAGCGCTTCTCGAACTGCTCCGCATAGCGCCCCGTGGTTAACCAGAAATCGAGAGACGAATCGATAAGATTCCGTAGTTCATGATCATCAAAGACCTTCCCCGATACTGGGATTGTCGAAATTCCACCAAGAAAAGGCTTGTCAGGAAATGCTTCCTTGAAATACTCATCAGCCAATCGAAGTATTTCTGCACGAAGCTCATCTACACGCTTCTTCTCACTCACGATTGTCCACCTAACAGACTCCGATACCACGTAAATGTCTTTGCAAGTCCCTCCGAGAGAGACACCTGCGCTTTCCATCCGAGCACGTTGTGCGCCTTTGTCGAGTCGAGGTACTGATCCTTGATCTCACCAACTGCACTGTTCAAAACCATCGGAGAGAGGGCCGGTTTCCCTGCTGCTGTGCAAATGGCTTCATAGATGTTCATGACGGTCAACGGCGTTTCGTCGCTGAAGTTGAAACCTTCACCTGCGAATTCTGGCTTATGGCTGTTCTCACCCAGTAACAGATACGCAGAAACAATGTCGTCTACATGCAGATAATCGCGTACAAACGTGCCGTCACTCCGCAAGACTGGCTGCTCGTTTCGAAGTATTGATCTGAATGTTCCAGGCACAATTCGATTCCAATTCAAATCTCCGCCGCCGTAGATGTTTCCGCAACGAGCAATGGTGACAGGTGAGCCATATGTCCGTGCGTAGGTGACTGAAATCAGGTCAGTGCAACTCTTGGACACTTCATATGGGTGGTCTCCGTTCATCGACATGTCCTCGGTATATGGAAGCTTCTCTTGAGTTCCATAGGCCTTATCGCTCGATGCAACGACAATTCGTTTCACAAGTGGGCTCACGAGTCTGGCCGCATCAAGCACATTCCAAGTTCCCTGAATGTTCGATTCGAACGTGTGTCGTGGCGAGCGGTTGGCAGCCCCTACTATCGGCTGTGCACCAAGATGAAAAATCGTGTCAACCTCATGGTTATTGATTGCACGTTCGACATCATCGTAGTTCTCTAGTCGCCCATTGGAGACATTCACACGATTGATCAGACCACTTCTTATGAGTTCACTCTGAGGATCCATGTCGGCCACGAATGCGACCGTGTAAGCGCCACATTCGGCCAACCACCGAGTCAACCAACTGCCAACCATTCCGGTAGCACCAGTAACAAGAACACGTTTGTCTGACCAGAATTGGCTTGAGGGTGAAGTGGACATCTATTTCACCAAACCTTCCAGGGTGCACTACCGCTGTCCCACATCTCGTTCAACATTGTGAATTCACGGTACGTGTCCATCGGTTGCCAGTAGCCTTCGTGCTTGTAAGCCATCAATTGGCCCTCGCGTGCGAGACGTTCAAGCGGTGTTTGTTCGAGAACACATTCATCATCGAGATAATCCAGTACTTCCGGTTCGAACACAAAAAATCCTGCATTCACAAAGTCATCAGTTTGAGGTTTTTCGCGGAAGTGCTTTACTTGGCCGTCTTGCGATAAGTCCATGACGCCGAATCGAGACAGCGGTCTAATGGTCGTTATTGTCGCAAGTTTTCCGTGCGCTTCGTGGAACTTTATCAGTGCGGTGATATCAACATCAGCAAGCCCATCACCATATGTGACCATGAACCGGCCGTCAATGTACTTGCCCACACGTTTCACACGACCACCAGTCATGGTGGTGGCACCCGTATCGGCAACCGTCACCTTCCATTCCGACTCGTCGTGTCCACCGTGGTACTCAACTCGACTGGCTGACCCAAGGTGAGCCGTAAAGTCGTTCATGCGTGCCTCGTAATTGAGGAAGTAGTCCTTGATGACCTCCCCTCGGTAGCCAGTGCACACAATGAATTCCTTAAGACCAAAAGTCGCAAAATTCTTCATGAGGTGCCAGAGAACCGGTTTTCCTCCGACTTCGATCATCGGCTTTGGTCGGTACTCGGTCTCTTCACGCAATCGTGTTCCCAGTCCACCGGCAAGAAGTACAACTTTCACCGTCGTAAGTGTAGGTGTGAAGGTTCTGATCTATTGACTCCTACAGCAACACCTGATCCCACGACATCAGATGACCATAGGGACCCCATGGCTGCTTGTTCTTCAAGGCCCATTTCGTCACCACTGACACATGGTCGCCATTCGGAACATCGATTGGAAACGGCACTTCACGACTCTCGCCAGCGCGC
>CAZHIN010000115.1:0-3607 GCA_964532575.1 uncultured Acidimicrobium sp. | reverse complement strand
ATTCAATCTTTGTCGCCAACAAAACTTCGTCCGGGCCAAGATGCATCGTTCGCAGGTGCACGATGCTACGCACACGAGCATCATCTTGTAGCGCTCGCTCAATAAGTTCTTGTTGTTCGGGTAGGACAGCCTCACCAATCAGCAGGCCTTTCATTTCAACAGCAAGCACGGCGGCAATCACAATCAGCAAAACACCAATCGTCAGAGAGCCCACTGCGTCCCATCGGGCGTCCTGTGTGTAATGGGCCGCGATCACTCCGCCAAGAGCAACAAACAATCCAACTTCAGCGCCGACATCTTCAAGCAGCACCACTGGAAGCTCAGGCTGTTTAGACGTTTTAATAAATTTCCACCACGTCATCGACTTCGGCTTGATGTGATTTGCTTCGTTCATTGCAGTGCGTAACGAAAATGTTTCGAGAGCGATCGCCACAACAAGAATGCCGACTGCGAGCGCGAGATTTGTCGCCTCGTGTGGATGCAAAAGTTTTTGTACACCCTCATAAAAAGCAAATAAACCACCCATGCTGAACAACACGAGCGCAACAACGAACGACCAAAAATAGCGCTCGCGACCAAAACCAAACTGAAACTCGGCATTGGGATTTCGACTTGCGCGCTTGCCGCCTACTAAGAGCAGTGCTTGATTGCCGGTGTCGGCAGCCGAGTGCACGGCTTCTGCCAACAAGCCTGCCGATCCAGTAATCGCAGCGCCAACAAACTTGGATACGGCAATGCCGAGGTTGGCCCCAAATGCTGCATAGATTGCGCGCTTGCTCCCGTCGTTCACGGCTCTACATTGCCACAGTGGGGTTTGAATAAACAACACGGCGATAGTATTAATGCCGTGAGCCCCTTTGCCAGCATGACATCAGAGACCACTGACAAGACCAACACCATTGTCACGATTACTCCAATCGCACACGTCAAGTTGCTCGAGTTACGCGATGCCGAGACAGAAGGCGAGCAACTGGGTTTGCGCCTCGAGATCTTGTCCGAGCCGGGCGAAGACTTTCGCTACGACTTGTCATTTGACTTCTTTACCAAAGCAGCATTTTCTGACGAGGTACGCACGATTGACGGACTCAAGATCATCATTCCTGCAAAAGACATCGATTCGTTTCAAGATGCAGTGATTGATCACTCCGATACTCAAGGGTTGTTGATTCGTAATCCAAACAAACCAAAGTCTGCAAAGATTGAGGGGCTTGTTAATGATGATGACATCTCTGCCGAGATTGAAACAATTGTTACAGCCGAAGTAAACCCAATGCTTGCCTCGCATGGCGGCTTTGTTACTTTCGCTGGTCACGATAAAGAGGGCACCGCATATTTCACGATGGGCGGCGGCTGCCATGGTTGCTCAATGAGCAAACAAACCATGCTCGAGGGCGTGGGCACAATGGTGTCAGAGAAAGTTCCTGCGATTACAAAAGTACGCGACCTTACCGATCACTCGACGGGCGCCAACCCCTTTTACTCGTAAGCAATTGCTTACCAACTTTTAGTTGTAGTCGGTAGTTTCGCGAATCTTGTCAAAGATTGGGTTGAGCGCAGCAAATACGTCCTCCGCATCAATCAGTTTTTGGTGATCGCCCACAAACTTGATGTGGCCATTGATGAAAGCCTCTTGCGCATTGAGCGCTCCAGTTGCAACCGCAACAGCAGTATCCCATGGTTCGGTAAAACGCACATCTTCGGGTGATGCCTCTCCGATTGTGAGTGTGGCAACACCACTGCCCACTTGCAAGTGGTACACAACATCACCATGAGGTGTGCCAGTTACGACTTGGGTGAGACCAACACTGTGTTGATGCGCAAGTTGTTGCAACGTTGCGTCAGATGCAACAGCAGCACTCACCGCCTGCATCCACTCGGCTGACAAGTATCGAAGCTTCGACACGTGTCAGCCGAACTGTGTGAATGTTTGGTTAGGCGGCAACCATGCTCACCGACTTGCGTCGGGAGAACATGATGGAGATGATCAGGATCACGAGTGCAACACCAGCGATTGAAAGGCGTACACCGTCATTGTTGTGGTATTTGATGATTGCAGGCAATGTCAACAACGCAACAAGGTTCATCACCTTGATCAACGGGTTGAGTGCAGGACCAGCGGTGTCCTTGAATGGATCGCCAACAGTGTCACCGATAACCGCAGCCTTGTGTGCTGCTGAACCCTTGCCACCGTGGTGACCGTCTTCGATGTACTTCTTGGCGTTGTCCCATGCTCCACCAGCGTTGCTCAAGTAGTTAGCCATCAATTGACCGGTGAGAATAACGCCAGCCAAGAAAGCGCCGAGTGCTGCATAACCGATACCGAAACCAACGATGACCGGTGTGAGTACTGCGAGCAGTGCTGGGGTAGTGAGCTCACGCAACGACGCTGCGGTGCAGATGTCGATGACTGGGCCGTAGTCAGGTTGCTTTGTGCCGGCCATGATGCCGCCATCAGCAAACTGGCTGCGCACTTCTTGCACTACAACACCCGCTGTGCGACCAACCGCACGAATTGCGAGTGCCGAGAACATGAACGCAATTGATCCACCAATGAGCAGACCAATGAATGTCTTCACGTCCGAAACGTTGATCTGTGTTTCTGCTGCCTTAAAGATTGCGTCGCCCACAAGACCAAGCTTGAGTTCGCCAGCAATTGTCTCGATGTATGAGGCAAACAACGCAACTGCGGCAATTACTGCCGAACCAATTGCGAAGCCCTTAGTAACAGCCTTTGTGGTGTTGCCCACTGCGTCAAGGCTGACCAAGATTTTGCCGGTTTCGCCGTGCAACTCGCCAGCCATTTCTGCAATGCCAGCGGCGTTGTCAGATACAGGACCAAACGTGTCTTCCGAAACGATGACGCCGGTTGTTGCAAGCATTCCCATTCCACAAAGTGCAACGAGATAGAGCGAGAACTGAATGCTTCCGCCACCCATCCAGATGGTTGCACCAAGAGCGATTGCGATGCACAAGATTGCGTACACCGATGACTCAAGACCAGATGCGGTACCTGCAAGCACAACTGTTGCTGGGCCAGTCTCGGTTGATTCTGCAATTTCTTTCACCGGACCATATTCAGTTCCAGTGAAGTACTCGGTGAGACGGCTCAACACTTGAGCAAGGATCAAACCAACAACAACTGCACCAAACAAACGCATTCCGATGTTTGACATGGTGACTTGGTTTTCGCCGAACTGCACTGAACCCTTGTCAGGGTTTCCGACGTAATAGAACGAGAGGAAGAAGGTACCAATAACGGTGATGATTCCTGCTGTGAGGAAGCCACGGTTGATTGGCTTGAGCGCATTCGTTTCGCCCTCTTTCGCGCGTACTGAGAACACACCAGCAATCGAAGCGATGACGCCAATGGCGCGTGCTGCGAGTGGGAATACCAAACCAAGTGCTGGGTTGAGACCAACTGCGTTGAAAGCAGCGACACCCAAGATGATTGAGGCAACGAGAGTTACTTCGTAGCTTTCAAACAAGTCGGCTGCCATGCCTGCACAGTCACCAACGTTGTCACCAACGTTGTCGGCGATTGTTGCTGGGTTGCGTGGGTCGTCTTCTGGAATTCCTGCTTCAACTTTGCCCACCAAGTCAGCGCCTA
>CAZHIN010000114.1:0-3669 GCA_964532575.1 uncultured Acidimicrobium sp. | reverse complement strand
CTCGCTACTCGATTGGGCGTAAGCAAACCGGGTGCGTTGGACGGGGTGGTTGCCATGCTTGGACAACTATTGATCGTTGCTATTGCGGTACTGGCGACAGCGGTAGTTATACGTAGGCAAAATCTGAATGAGGCGAAGTCGGGTTAAGAGCATTCGCAGCAGTACTCACACAGTTCGCAATCATTGCAAGTATCGGCCTCAAGACAATTTGGACAATCCGCCGAGTCGTTGTTGAAGCGTTGTGCTTTTCTTTTCCTTCGATTGCGAATTGCCCGATAGATGACGTAATTGGTCAGTAGCCCCATCGCTCTAAATTGCTGCCTTTTTGCAGTTGTCTTTGTACACCAGGACAGTTTTTGTTGCGCTGTCTATACCCGTTGGCATTGCGGCCGCTACGTAGATGGAGAACTTTGCACCGATAAGAAGAGTGAATTCGGTAGATGATCTACTGACTGCAAGTTGGCAGCCGACATTATCTGTCACAAATCGAGTCACTTCATCTGTCGCCTGCTGGTTTGGATAGGTTGTGATTTCATACATCACGTCACCATCAAAGCAGGGGAGTCCTTCGCGGATAGCCGACCCCGCATCAGACTTCAGCAATTCGCCGGGGGTGCAATTGACTCCGACTTCTTGCAGCTGTTGGGCGATGTCTTGTGCCGAGACATCGTTGTTGGCGTTAGTCGAAATCCAGAGATAACCGACGAGTGCCATCGCGGTGAATGCCGCCAATAGCCTGCCGAATCTTCTGCCACGAATCTGTGAATGTTGGATCATTGTTGCTCCTTGAAAGTAGGGGGTTGAATATTGCTAAAGGGGTGCAGCAATCAGGCTGCGAGTGCGAATGCGCTTGCGTGAACGAGGGTGCCATGGAAGGAAAGACTGTGGCCCACCAAACGACTCGAGCGGACATGTTCTTCGGTGCCAAGACCGACACCAGGCCGAGAAACGATCTGAGCTTGTGCCAAACGTCGGAGGAACTTTAGAACTGATGTCGCTGATGGACGGACATTGAGATTGCCTGGTGCGTCGAGCATGATTCCGCGAACCAGTGCTTCCCAGTTGGCAAGAAGCGCTTCGTGCGATGCAAATATTTCTGCATTCACAACGCGCCGTCCATGCGCGATTGCAACTCCTAGCTGACCAGGAAGAGGTCCTCGACGCACCAGATCTTCAATCGCTTCAGCAGTTGCTGCATCGCGACGGGCAAAGTCTTCAATGTCACGGAAGTTTGCGGAATTGCTTTCCACACCTTTTCTGTGTAGTTCGTAATTGACTGCACCCCATACGGCGCTCTGGTCGGAACGGCGGTGTTCGTCATATTGCAATCCGTTGATTACACCTTCAGTTTTTGCTCTGCGTATGCGACGGTTGGCGAAGCGATCAGAGTTGGTGAACGATTGTGTTCCGCCCCAACGACCGGCTTCGACGCACGTAACTGGGATGTCGATTGTGGCGCCAGCTGGCACGAGGATGCTCACATTGACGGTGCGGGTTTGATGGCCACCATCGAGAACCTGACCTTCCGGGATAAGGACTGGGTGTTGGTTTGGGTTCGTCACCTGAAGAGTGGGCACTTCAGCATCGGTCTTTTCGCTGACCTTCAAACCTGTGGCGGCACCTGTTGCAAAATGAAAGTGGAGCCCCTGTGCTGGCATGTAAATGGGGTAGATGGACGCGCCGAGTCGGGTAATTGGGCGGCCAATTGCTGCTTGCTCGAGAATGGTGACTGACATTGGGAACCTCCGTGGTCTTATGGGTGTGATGTGTACACGCATGAGCGCCCCAGATGTGTGACATTGACATTTCGAATATCTCGCAGATTGGGTCACACCTTGTGGCACCCGATGCGTAGTTTCAGTGGGCATTAGAAATTTGGTATTTGATGCCGTAATATCGACTATTGGAGATCTATGACCCTTCGTGTTGAGTTTGTTAGTCGCTTGAGCGACATCATCACGCCTGCGATCGAGTTTTTGCGTGAACCAGCAGATCTCTTTGAGAAGCAGCACATTGTGGTGCCGACAGCAGGTGTCAAAGCCTGGCTTATGCCGGAAATAGCGAAAAAATTGGGCACAAGTAGCCCAACCACATCTGACGGGGTCATTGCCAACGTCGAAGTCGACTTTCCCGGCTCGCTCACGAAGTTTATGAAGCCACAAGTTATGGGTGAGCGCGATCCTTGGCTTATTGAGAACCTCACTTTCCATGTTCTTGATGTCATTTCCGCCGACGGCCGCTACGAAGCCGTAATCAAACAATCGGGTGGCCCGCTTATTGCTGCCCGCGCAATCGCAGACAGATTTGATCGCTATCACGTTCGTCGTCCTGCCATGATCCGCCTTTGGGAACAAGGCAAGGCCACAGTTAGTCCCACTGCCCATAACCCCAATGCAAAACAGCTCAACACCACAGACATGTGGCAGTTTGAACTCTGGAGTGCAGTACGCAAGCGAATTGGGCATCCAAGTCCTGCTGCCCGCGAACCAGAGTTGTCTTCTCAGACGCCACGAAGATTACTCGTGATCGGCTTTCAGACACTTAGCCCAGGTCAGATTGATGCTTTGCTGCAACTCAAGGAACATGTTGAGTTACGTGTCGTATTGGTCCATCCGTCTCATGCCATCTCCAAAAAGTGGGGAGTAGCAGTCGAACCCACAATTGGACTTATCCCCGAACGCAATCCAACCCCATCGTTGCTGGCTGATGTCGACTCATTGGTTAACTCTTGGTTGCTTGGTTCGAAGGAGCTTGAGTATTTACTCGCCTCGCAACAAATTGAGGCTCTTCACACCTCGTATTCCGACTTTGCTTCTCAAGATTTACTCGGTCGTTTACAGCGAACAGTCACTCAGCAATTGGTCGCAACCGAGAAACTAGTTCAGAGCACAGACCGATCAGTCGCCATTCACCGATGTCACAATCTGAGTAGGCAGGTTGAGGTACTACATGACGCATTGCTGCACGCATTTACCGACATGCCAGACCTGCAACCTCATGAGGTTGTGGTTCTCTGTCCAAACATTGAAGCTGCGGCGCCATATATGGAATCCACTTTTGCTCGAGCACTAAAGATTGACGGTCGCAATATCAAGCTTCCCTTGGTCGTGGCAGATCGAGGTATCCGCCAAGTAGATGAGGGTGCCGCATTGCTCGCAGCCCTATTGGACCTTGTGCAATCGCGATGCTCGCTCGACGGAGTACTCTCTCTCGCTACTTCAGATCTGATTCTTAAAAACCTGGGTATCAATTCAGAGGGAGTCGAACACTGGTATCGCTATGCGGAAAAAGCGAATGTGCGATGGGGGCTTACTGAAGAGCATCGGAAACGCAATGGATTACATGCACCGGAGTTAAGCGCGCACTCTTGGCGAAATGCTTTGGAGCAGATGTTGCTGGGGGCGCTATTGCCCGATGGCACTGGTTCATTCGAAGCCTTCGGTGTTGACGCCCTTGACGATGTGGACATGTCTGACGTTGACGAAATTGCCGCACTTATTCAAATATTTAATGCGATTTTGGCCTTGTCAGATCAAACTAGTGAACAGCACACCGTTACGGATTGGTGCGATTTGGTTGAGTCGACCATGCTTCTTTTGTGTGGTGAAAACTGCGATGAAATCGCGATTGCAGTAAAGCAAATTGGTTTATTGCGCTCATCGGCTGTCG
>CAZHIN010000113.1:1107-3691 GCA_964532575.1 uncultured Acidimicrobium sp. | reverse complement strand
TGCAAGCACCACCACTTGAACTGTTGTGGTTCGCCCAGCAGCCGATGAAGTGAATCCGTACAAACCTGGTAGTGCGTCATACATTGCGCCAGCCGCCCAAGCACCAAAGAGCGAGAGCAACACAACATCGCTTATGCGAGTCCACAACCAGTTTTCGGAATTGGCAGAGCTCCGACGGAATGGACGAGTAGTTGAAGCGACAAGTGGAATTGCAAAACTCAGCACTGCTAAACCAAGCAAGCCGCGTATTGCATCGGTGGAATCAATACCACCAGAAATTGCGGTGACCGCAATTATCGTGAGCGCAGCCATACCGCCTGCAAGAGCATCAATTGACCCAACTATGACAAGTGCAAGCAACCAGCCAAAGCTTGGCGACATGGCTTCAAAGCCCACGCTGTTGGCGGCAAAAAAGCCAACCATGATTCCACTGAAAGCAAATGCCACGCCACCCACTCCTGTCAACGCGCGCAGATACACACCGTCGCGAATAATTCGAGCAAGCAATTGCTGAGTGGAAGCAATCCGTGAGGGAATCTGTTGCAATAATCCATCAATTGATCGGATGACCGGTGGCGCATACAAATCACGCTTTGTGCCGTCAACTCCAACAACTTGATCGACACTCACTTCAGATACGTCGGCTTGCTCGCGATCGTCGTCGCCTTCACCATCTTCTCGTCTCTTGCTCAGTGCCATTAGCGCCATTGCTTGGGCTATGAGCGCGGCAACTGCAAGACGCTTGGCAATTGGGTCGTACTCTGCTGGACCTTCACTAGGCAAAATCTCGACGTCTAGCGAGAGAGATCTCACTTCACCGTCTGGGCTGAGGCCGTCAACCTGCGCCACGTGAAAGCCAACTGGAATGTCGTCGGTAATTGGCAAATCTGCAGCAAACGAGCCATCGGTGCCCACATTCAAATTGCCCAGCTCACGAGGTGATGAAAACAACCACGTCTTTGCCAATGTGCCAGGAGCAAACCCTTCTCCAGATATGGAGATGAAGTTCCCATGTTTTACAACAATGCCACCACGTGAATTGAATTGCAATGGCTGTCCATCTTTGTCACGAGTTGAGATGTTTAACCTAAACCCATCTGTTGAAGTCATTTGAATTACATTGCCATTGATGCGAACAATTTCAATGTTTTTTTCTAATGAACCGTCAAGTAACACGATCTGACCGCTACCTGCATTATCGACAATGCCGGGAATGACCACTGGAGCCAAGTGCGCATCCGTAGTGAGAGAATTCAATATTGCAGCGACAACTTCCACTGTTGGAACTCGTGCGCTCACCAGTTCGGCTTTTGCTTCTGCTACTTGTTTGGCCGATGCCGAAGGATCTGAGAGAACGGACGCCAAATTTGCTTGAGCAGCAGCAATTTTTTCAATTGAAATAGTTACGCTTTTCGCAATCGCAATTTTAAGATCTTCGAGTTGTGTTACCGCTGCAGCAATTTCTGCAGTTGACGCTTTTGCAGCGCTCAGACTTGCAACCTTTGCTTCTGCGCTATTTACTGCTACCACTAACGCTGACTTCGGATCTAACACCGCAACACGAGACTCCCCAACCTGAATTTGTGCAGCTCGCAGGTCTTTAGTTGCTGCAGTTGTCTGTGCCTCTACAGTTTTGAGTTTTTCTTCGGCTTGTTGCAGTGTCTGAATCGCACTTGGGGCAACAGCATTGATTGCAGTTTGCGCAATTGATGTTGTAGTCGTAGATGAAGATGACGTTGTGGTTGTAGATGAAGTTGTTATTGCAGGCAGAGATATCGTCGGTGTAGTAGTTGTAGCGCGGACGGTCGTTGTCGTTGTAGCGCGGACGGTCGTTGTCGTTGTAGCGCGGACGCTCGTTGTCGTTCTATTGACCGCAGTAGTTGTGGTTGAACGCGGTCTACGAGGTGCCATTGACGTCGTTGTACCTGCTACCGGCCCTATAGCAATCGTGGTCGTTGTCGAAGTTGAAGACGTAGATGTAGTCGTTACATTCGTTGGCGCAGAGCCTCCCGAACTTGGCTGTGGAACATTGTTCGTCACCGAAGTCGCAGAAAGCGTCGCGGCATCATTTCCAGCAGAGTCCTGCACCGCATTCGCATCATTGCTTCCCGAAGGATCGCTATATGCAACTGTCACCGCCTGACCAGCCCCAACAGCAGAAGACAGCGTTAACACCACCGTCGAACCCGACACCACCGCACTCGAAACACTACGAGCAGCACCACCCACCACCACCGAAAACGCCGAAGCACTCGCAGTCGTTGCCGACAATGCCTCCGAATACGTCAACGTAATAGTGGTTCCATCAGAATTCGTCGAAGCAGACACAAACGTTGGAACCGTCTGATCAACCGTCGAATTATTCGTCACCGAAGTCGCCGAAAGCGAACTTGCTTTGTTCCCCGAGGAGTCTTGCACCGCATTTGATCCAGCTGGCTGTGTATAGGAAACGGTTACTGATTCACCTGCGGTAACGAGGGTTGATAACGAGAGAACCACCGTTGAACCTGAAACCGACAGGCCACTTACCGATCTGGCGACTCCTCCAACTAGCACCGAAAAATCCGATCCAATCGCTGTTGTT
>CAZHIN010000113.1:0-1097 GCA_964532575.1 uncultured Acidimicrobium sp. | reverse complement strand
CACCAGTAGTACGTCCAATCTGATACGAAGCATTGCGTCCCCAGCAATGTATTTTCCCTGAAGAAAGCAATGCACACGAGTGCTCTCCACCAGTAGTAATTGCTGAAACACCACTTAACGGGCTGGAATCTGTAGGGCTCGTGCGAACGGTGACAGGTGTGCGCGCATCAGCCTGTGACCCGTTTCCCAATTGTCCAACACCACCACTTCCCCAACACCTCGCTGCACCAGAGGAAGTAATTAAACAGCTATGAGCATTTCCAGACGAGATCGCACTTGCTCCCGAACTACTAAAACCTGAAACTGAAACCGGGTATGCGCTATCGACTAGTGACTCATCATTTCCTAACTGACCTAGGTTGTCTCTTCCCCAGCAGCTCACACCGCCAGAACCCAAAAGCACACATGTGTGGCCAGATGGCGTTGAATTTCCTCCTGCTGAAACCGCCACAACATTCGATAGCGCAACGGGATTACTCGCTGCCGTTCCACTTGCAAGGACGTCTACGGGGTTTAGTCGTTCAGTTGTTGTTCCATCACTCAATATGCCAACGGTTGAAGGATTTGCATTCGTATTCTGACCCCAACACTTGACTCCATTTGTTGTCATTAGTGCACAGGTATGTCGTTGGCCTGAACTGATTGCCACAACTCCCGTCAGGACGACTGGGCTTGAAGCAGCAGTTCCAGAAGACAGCACATCAACGGGAGTGAGCCGTTGTGCCTTCGTTCCATCTCCGAGTGTTCCCGCGCTGTTACTACCCCAACATTTGACTGCTCCACTCGTCAGCAATGCACAGGTGTGGTAAGCCCCAGCTGAAATGGCCTGTACTCCTGAAAGGCCAGATACCTCAACTGGTGTTTGTTGGTTCGTTGTAAGGCCGTCACCTAATTGGCCGTAGTAGTTGTATCCCCAACATTTGACACTCCCTGAACTCAACAATCCACATGAATGCGCATACCCCGAAGTCACACTCGTTACCCCAGAGGTCATTCCAGTCACATCCACCGGAGTTGCACTCGTTCCCATGCTGCTGTTACCGAGTTGCCCTGAATCTCCACGGCCCCAACATTTCACTCCACCAGTAGTAGTAACT
>CAZHIN010000112.1:0-3697 GCA_964532575.1 uncultured Acidimicrobium sp. | reverse complement strand
CTGGTGCAGCACCATCACTTGGTAAGTACTTGTTGCTGGCGTACCTCACACCAGAACATGCCGTTGAAGGCAACGAACTGCGCGTGATGTACATGAACGAACTGTTTCCAGTGCGCGTTGCGCGTGTTGGTAGCCAGCCGTTGTTTGACCCAACCGATGCACGAATGAAGAGCTAGAAACTTCTCACTTGTCATGAATATTCTCGTCTGCGTCAAACGTGTGCCAGCCCCTGGTGCGCGCATCAACATCACCGAAGACGGCCAACAAGTAGACACTGCGTTTCTTGGTTTCACTGTGAGTCCGCACGAAGAATGTGCGGTCGAAGCAGCAGTTCAACTCGTAGAAAAGCATGGCGGAGAAGTCACTGTGCTCACACTTGGTGAAGTCTTGGCCGAAGAACAGTTGCGCACCGCTGCGAGCGTCGGTGCAGTCAAGGCAGTTCTGGTACCAATCGAAGGCATGGATTGGGACGCGCAGCGAACCGCAAGCGCAATCAGCTCGGCTATTACTGCGCTTGAAACCGCCAACGGCAAATTTGATTTGGTCTTGTTCGGCAACGAGTCGGCCGATTCGTGTGGGTATCAAGTTGGTATTCGCGCTGCGGTCAAACTTGGTCGACCTATGGTCAACGGTGCAAAAGGCATTGAAGTAACAGATGGCGTTGCCACAGTTCGTCGCGAATCCGATGCCGGTATCGAGATCTACAACCTGCCACTTCCTGCGTGTATCGGTGTGCGCGAAGGCATCAACCTTCCCCGCTACCCAACCATGAAGGGTCGCCTTGCTTCCAAAAAAGTCGAGATTCAGCGCACCGAGATTTCGGCAGAAGCCGGCGGACTCAAAATGATTCAACTGCAGCGACCACCAGAGCGTGTGAGCAACACACAAATTCTTGGTACTGGCCCAGAGGCTGCATCGGCAGTTGTCGATTTGCTGATTGAACTCGGAGTGTTCAAATGAGCGTGCTCGTTGTTGTTGAACACGACCGTGGCACGATGACACCGGCATCACTCGGCGCGCTTACTGCTGGTCGCAATCTTGCGACACAAATCAACACAACGCTGGAAGCAGTTACTGTTGGAGCAAATGCCGATGCACTGAGCGATGTAATCGCAGCGTACGGCGCAACGACCGTGCATCAAGCGCACCACGCCGCACTTGTTGACTTTGGCCCCGAAGCATGGGGTGAGTCTGTGGCCCAAGTTGCGCGCAAGACTTCACCACAAGTTGTTATTGGATGTGGAACCGAACGTGGTCACGAAGTGATTGCACAAGTTGCCGCTCGACTTGATCTTCCAGCGTCAATGAACTGCACAGAGTTTGATGCTGCATTTGACGGTGCTCAACCACTGCGTGTTACACGTGCACGCTGGGGTGGATCACTGCTCGAGAACGCGCAAGTTGACGCGCCAATCAAACTTGTCACGCTTGCCAACCACACTGTCGAACCAGTTGAGTCACCCACATCGACGACTGTCTCAGTTGTTGATGTCGAGCTAGATGCTTCGGTGTTGCATTCATTTGTACGTGACAGAGTCGAGCGCGTTGCTGGTGTCACACTTGCCACAGCACCAGTTGTTGTAAGTGGTGGTCGTGGCGTTGGGTCGGCAGAAGCATTTGGTCCGCTCGAAGAATTGGCTGGTCTGCTTGGCGGAATCGTCGGCTGCTCGCGCGCCGTGACGAATAATGGTTGGCGCAATCACACCGATCAAGTTGGTCAAACCGGCACTCGCATCGCCCCAGACATCTACATCGCCTGTGGAATCTCGGGCGCAATTCAGCACTGGGTTGGAGCAATGGCATCCAAAAATATTCTGGCCATCAACATTGACCGCGAAGCAAACATCGTCACCAAGGCTGGGTACGCCGTGATCGGCGACTTGCACAAGGTTGTGCCTGCGATTTCGGCCGAAATTCGGCGACGACGCGGTCAATAGCCTTTTCCGTTCTCGCTTCACAAAGGTTCAAACCACCAATTTTGAACCTAAATTATCGCCAGCCCAGCCTTGAGCAGTAGCCTATTTTCTCTAGTCCTATTGGAATTTGTGCGTTTTGAGAGGTTGCCGTGCCCGAAGTAGAAGATGGTTCTCCACGTCGACGAAGTCGCGAACGACATGCTCAAGGACCTCGCTCACTGCTTCCCGAGCAGAAACCGTTTCGTCAACCACGCATGAACTACTCGCCCACCAAAGTGGTGAGCGATGACGAACTCGAAAACATTCACCTTGCGTCTTTGCGCATTTTGTCCGACTACGGCATGGACTTTTTGTTGCCAGAAGCACGCGACTTGCTTGCCAAGGCTGGTGCAAAAATCACCGACAATCGTGTGCGTTTTGATCCAGAGATGGTGCTTGAAATAATCAAAACTTGCCCAAGTGAGTTTAAGTTGCATGCACGTAACCCTGCTCACACTCTCAACATTGGTGGCAACTGGATGGCGTTTGGTTCGGTGGCGAGCCCTCCAAACTTTATGGAACTCAACGGCGTGCGCCACGCGGGCAATCGTCAAAACTTCCAAGACTTACTCAAGTTAATTCAGATGTTCAACATCGTGCACTTCACTGCTGGATACCCAGTTGAGCCTGTCGACTTGCACGCGTCAATTCGTCACATTGAATGTTCTTACGACATGCTCACCATGACCGACAAGGCAATTCACTGTTACAGCCTGGGTCGACAACGAAACCAAGACGTGCTCGAGATGTCACGCATTGCACGCCAAGTATCGCCAGAAACACTCGACAAAGAACCATCAGTGTTTTCAATCATCAACTCGTCATCGCCTTTGCGACTCGACATACCAATGCTGCAGGGCATCATGGAGTTTTCGTCGCGCAACCAGATCATCATCATCACGCCATTTACATTGGCAGGTGCAATGGCTCCGATTACACTTGCTGGAGCACTCGCCCAACAAAATGCCGAGGCACTTGCTGGCATGGTTTTCACACAACTCGTTCGTCCTGGCGCGCCAGTTGCGTACGGCGGATTTACCTCCAATGTCGACATGCAGTCTGGTGCTCCTGCATTTGGAACGCCCGAATACATGCGCACCGCAATGGCGGGTGGACAACTTGCCCGTCGCTACAACGTTCCATACCGCTCAAGCAATGTGTGTGCCGCAAACGCGCTTGACGCGCAGGCCGCGTACGAGAGCGTGTTTTCACTGTGGGGTGCAATTCAGGGTGGCGTCAACGTGTTGATGCACGGCGCTGGATGGATGGAGGGTGGCCTTCACGCTTCACTCGAAAAGTTTGTGCTGGATGCCGACCTCTTGGCGATGGTTGCTGCTTATCTTGATCCAATTGTTGTTGACGAAGCCACGTTGGCGCACGAAGCAATTGGACAAGTTGGCCCAGGCGGTCACTACTTTGGCGTGCAACACACGCAAGACCGTTTCCGCGATGCGTTTTACAAGCCAATTCTTTCCGACTGGCGTAACTACGAATCGTGGGAAGAGGCCGGCAAGCCAACCGCCGACCAAAAGGCTCGTCAACTTGCACAGGCTTACCTTGACGGCTACGAAAAACCAGCAATGGATGCAGCAGTCGTTGAAGAACTTGATGCATTTCGTGCTCGCCGACTCGCCGAGGGTGGCGTAGCAACTGACTTCTAGTTTTTTACATCTTTCATAATTTTCATTCGACACAAAAAGGAAATTGAATATGAAATCATCAGCGCGCGTTGTAGTAATCGG
>CAZHIN010000111.1:0-3708 GCA_964532575.1 uncultured Acidimicrobium sp. | reverse complement strand
TCCTCGATCTGCATCGTCGGTGCGCCCCCCGTGGTCAGGTTGATCACCACGTCGGTGTCGGATGAGCGGATGCGATCTACTACCTCGGCATACAGTTCGGTGTCGCGACAACCAAGCCCAGTTTGTGGGTTGCGAACGTGAATGTGTACGACGGCTGCGCCAGCCTTGGCTGCATCTATTGCCGAGTTGGCAATTTGTTCTGGGGTGACAGGCACCTTGTCGCTTTTGTGCGCGGTTTCTCCAGAGCCGGTCACGGCGCAGGTGATAAATGATCCCCAGTTCACAAATCTTCCCTTCAATTCATTTGGTTGTCAGACAAAAACTGCACGTAATTGCCAATGTTTGCAACGGCTTTATTAGGTTAGTGCCGATGCCTGATTTAGCCAAAGCCCTGTGGACGCCAACAGATGAGCGCATCGCCAAGTCGCGAATGAATCAGTTTGCAAAGATGGTCAACAAATCCACTGGTCTGTACGGATGGTCGATTGCCCAACCGAGCGAGTTTTGGTCGCACCTGTGGGATGAATGCGGCGTACTCGGAGAAAAGGGTGATGTTGCCTTTGTTCCAAATGCGCCAGGGTCGCCAATTTCTACCGCCAGGTTCTTCCCAAATGCACAACTGAGCGTGGTCGAAAATTTTCTGCGAAGAAGTGGCACTACACGCGGAAAAAGCGAGGCTTTAGTTGCCATTGACGAAAATGGCGTGAGGCGGGGCCGAACATGGGATGAGTTGGCATTGCGTGTTGCAGCCATTGCATCTGCGCTACAACATTGTGGTGTAGTTGCGGGCGACAGGGTGGCTGCATGGTTGCCAAACTCGCTTGAGGCCGTTGAAGTGATGCTCGGTGCTGCATCAATCGGTGCAGTTTTTTCATCGGCCTCTCCAGACTTCGGATCAAATGGTGTAACCGATCGTTTTGGACAAATTGATCCTAAGGTTCTTGTTGCGGTGGACGGCTATCGCTACAACGGCAAAGATTTCGATTGCCTTGAGCGGCTCGTGCAGATTCGTGCGGGCTTGCCGACACTTGTGGCCACAATTCTCGTCAGCAACGTGAGCGTGGGTGAGCACAGTCGTGACGGATTGCTTGACTACGAAGAGTTTGTGTCAAGCGGTATGTCGTCGCCAATTGCACCGCAACGGTTTGGGTTTGATCATCCGTGGTACGTGTTGTACTCATCTGGCACAACCGGTGTGCCCAAGTGCATTGTGCATCGCACAGGTGGTGTGCTCATTCAGCACATGAAAGAACATCAATTGCATTGCAACATCGCAGATGATGACCGCGTCATGTATTTCACTACTACTGGTTGGATGATGTGGAATTGGTTGGTGTCGGTGCTAGCAAGCGGCGCAACTGCAGTGCTCTTTGATGGTGCACCAACAGCGCCTAACACTGCTCGACTGTTTGACATTGTTGACCACGAAAAAATTTCGCTGCTCGGTGTGTCGGCAAAATACATTGACTCGGTTCGCAAGGCTGGTATTGAGCCGCGCGCTTCCCACAACCTGCAATCGCTCAACACCATCTGTTCAACGGGCTCGCCGCTTTCGCCCGAAGGTTTTGATTGGGTGTACACATCGGTCAAACACGATGTGCATTTGTCGAGTATCTCCGGCGGTACCGATCTGTGCGCGTGCTTTGTGGGGGGAGACCCGACGCGTCCTCTATATAGAGGAGAGATCCAGGGTCCGATGCTCGGCATGGCGAGTGATGCAGTTGATGACAAATCAAATTCTTTGATTGATCAGCCAGGTATTGCGGGAGAGCTGGTGTGTCGTCAAGCATTTCCGTCGACGCCACTTGGTTTTTGGAATGATGGTAGAGACGGCGCACCAGACCCAGCCCAACCAGGACCAAAGTATTTGAGTGCGTATTTCGAACGCATTCCTGGAATGTGGGCACAAGGCGATTTCGCATCGTGGACGCAACATCACGGAATGGTGATTCACGGTCGCAGCGATACCACATTGAATCCGGGTGGTGTGCGTATTGGTACAGCCGAGATCACACGTGTAGTCGAGCAACACTCAGATGTGCTCGAGAGCCTTGTGTTCGGTCAAGAGATCGACAATGATGTGCGCATTGTGTTGCTCGTGCGATTGGCCGAGGGCGTGACATTGACTGACGAACTTATTGGCGACATCAAGTCACGAATTCGCGTGGCGTGCACTCCGAGACATGTTCCTGCGCTTGTGGTGCACGTGCAAGATCTGCCGCGCACACGCAGCAACAAACTTGTAGAACTGGCTCTTGCCGATGCGGTCAATGGCCGACCCGTGCGCAATAGTGAAGCAATTGCCAACCCAGAGTGCATTTGGCAAATTGTCGAATTGCTCAAATCGCAACGCTAGGATTGCTCCGACTTCCTTTCCGAGGTAGCTCAGCTGGCAGAGCAACGGACTGTTAATCCGTGGGTCGTGGGTTCGATCCCCACCCTCGGAGCGCAAGGTTAAACGGGCCAGTAGCTCAGTGGTCAGAGCAGGGGACTCATAATCCCTTGGTCGTAGGTTCGATCCCTACCTGGCCCACAGACAATTTTCGACTGAAAGGCGAGTTCTAGGTGCCAAACAGCAATCAGCCAGCAGAGTTTGACGACATCTTCGCGGCCAACCAAGCCTTTGCAAATTCGTTTGAGTTCTCTCATCTCACGGGCACGGCTAGTAGGGGTCTTGCCATCGTGACATGCATGGACTCACGAATTAGTCCACTTGCAGTGGTGGGTATGCAGGCAGGTGATGCCAAGATTTTGCGCAATGCCGGAGCGCGAGTAACCGACGACGTGTTGCGCACACTTGTGCTTGCGACGTACTTGCTTGGTGTTAAGCGAGTGTTGGTGATGCCACACACCGATTGCCGAATGGCCAACAACAACGAAGCCGAGATTCACGCAATGATTAACGAACAACATGGTGTCGACACCCGAGGTATTGAGTTTCGTACAGTTGCCGACCAGCGTTCAGCATTGATTAGTGACGTCACAAGTATTCGTGCGTTTTCACTGTTACCAAAAGATCTTGTGGTGGTTGGCGCTATTTACAATGTTGCAACGGGTTTGCTCGACGCGGTTGATTGTGGTTCGTAATTTTGTATGAACATCGTTTCTCCACTAGTGGGAACAGTCGTCAAGATTGGCGTCGCTAGCGGACAACAAGTGTCGGTAGGTGACGAATTGATCGTCATTGAGTCGATGAAAATGGAACATCCGATCGTTGCTGATCGACCTGGAGTTGTTGGGGAATTATTGATATCTGTTGGTCAGACAGTGACCGAGGGGCAAGTGCTGTTTGGAATTGATGAAACGGCAACGGTTGATGCAATCGCTGCTCAGACGAACAACAAAAAGCAAGCAAGCATGGGTGAGCGCAGCGACTTGAGCAGATACAAGAAGCGTCGCGCACAAACCCTTGACGAGAGTCGCATGGAGGCAGTTGCAAAGCGCCATGCTCGTGGTCAACGAACTGCTCGCGAAAACATTGCCGATCTTGTGGACGCTGATTCGTTTTCGGAATACGGAAGTTTTGCTGTTGCCGCACAACGCGAGCGACGCACCGAAGAAGACTTGATAGCAAAAACTCCTGCAGATGGACTGGTGTGTGGCATTGCGTCTGTCAACGGTAAGCACTTTGACAGCGACAAATCTCGATGTGCGGTATTGAGTTACGACTACATGGTGCTCGCCGGAACACAGGGCTTCATTAACCAT
>CAZHIN010000110.1:0-3857 GCA_964532575.1 uncultured Acidimicrobium sp. | reverse complement strand
GAATGGAGATTCGGTTGCCGGATCGTCGAATACAACAATCGGTGCAATATGAGAGAGATTCCAGTCGTTGGCAAAGCCGAGGGGTTCTTCTTCAATTGATTTTTTAGCTGTGAGAACAACCGAGGTGAAGAATGGGCCCCGTTCACCCAGCAGGATTCCCCATTCAAAATCCTCAGACTTCACTTCTATGACGACGTATTGATTTGCATCCGTCTCAACCTGGGCAGGCAGGCCTAGCTCGTGCACGATCTCGGCTATCTCATCAGCGGAAAAAGTTTCCATGTTGTCAGCCTCCCTTATTCATCTCTGTCGTTTTTATTCGAACCATCTCAACCTGCTTGGTCGAGTGCACTTCCTTGTTTCCACACATTGGTGGCTCACTTACTCGTACATGAAGGGTGATGCATGCTTTGCACGCCGGGCACTTCCATCTCTCATTTCTCTTCGGTACTTGTTCTTCTGTCATGGTGCCTCCTGTTGAATCTGGCTAACAGGTCGAGCACTATAGGGGTGAGTGTTACAGAGTTTGCAACATGGTCACCGATTTGCACCTCAGTCGTAGGTAACGAAATTCATATTCCAATTACATCGCAGGGGTGTAACAGACTTTTTTATTTTTATTTATTGAGTGGCCGCAAAGGGCTCGACACTTAAGCCCGCAGCTACATACATCTCGTGTAATCGCACCGCATGTGCAAGCGACACATAGCGCCGCACAAACGTCACTACTTGTGTTCGAAACTCACGCCCGTGTCCACCATTGGCGCACACCAAATGAGCCATCTCGTGCACCAACAACAACTGGCTCATCTTCTTCTTGCGCACCGAAATACACCATTCATCTACAAAGGCCAGCCCCTGCAAACTGCGCGACATCGCCATCTGCGACACCACGGGGTGATCAACACCTTCGTTGTCGGCAATCATCATCAACCACTCACCAGCTTCATCAAGCCCCAACACCCGTGTGGGCATCTCTAACTCAAACGCGTCTTCAACCGCATACGTGCCTGAAGCCTCGCTACTTGCCACGCCCACCTGCACCAATCTGTCGTTGTGCTCCAACACCATTGCGCCCAGCCGAAAACTGTGACCCCGCACGATGCCCAGCACCATAGGCCTCTTTGTCACTCGAGTAACTGCTCGACACCGCATGCAAGTGTGGGGTAGAGGCAATCATCTGTTTGCGTGCCCGCTCTGATCGCTCGACCAACACCAACCCCACGCCCGGCGTTTCTTTCACGATCACTCGGTTCTCTTGCTCTAACTTGCGCGCAATGCCCTCGCAATACCCAATCCACCACGAGGTGCGAAACCGACGATCGCCCGCAGGCATCGTGCGCAACGCCAACATCTCGGCCGCCTGAAACAACGTCTCGAGCGAAAACAAATCATTGGCCGTGCCATACGCAACCATCGTCACTTCGGTTGGGTTCGACTCCATCATGTCGCGATAGGAATGACAACTCAATGTCTTTGCAATCGTCCACAACAGCGTCCCTCGCCGTACTCGATAGGGCCCCTTGATCACAAACACCTTGCTCGTCACTACATGATTGGACACATCACGTGCCTGCCTGCCCGACACAGCATCTTCGTCCAAGTCATATTTCTGCATCAACCGAAAGGCGAGAGCCAATGCCGTTTCTGCCTCGGCCTGTGGGGTGGTGGGATGATTGGCCTTCTCGAGAATTGCCCTCACCTTGGCATGGAGGCTGTCGCGTGAACTCACCAGATCAAAGTACTTGATGGGTGTTCGCAGACGCATGGGCGATTGCACATATATACCGTTTACCGTATACTTGTGAAATGGACATCAGCTCGGCCGAGTTTGCTCAGCAGCGGGGTATTTCAGAAAGACGGGTACTCCAACTCATCAAGCAGGGAGACGTACGCGCGCGCAGATCGGGCGGTCGGTGGTTTATCGACGCTCAAGAACTGAACAAACGCGCAAATCTTTGTCGCCCAATGAGTCCATTCATGGCACGTTCGTTCATACTGATGATCTCAGGTAGTTCTGAGCAAAGTGATCTCGATCCTGTCCAATTGCACCGACTAAAAAAACATCTCTCAGAGCTTCAAGCACATCAACATCCCGCATGGTTACTTTCATCATGGTTACGCAAACGAGGAGAGGTAGTTCCATTGAGTGCAAAGCCCATTGATCTGAAAAAACTGAAATCGGATCAGCGTGTGTTTCTCTCTGGACTAAACGATCCACGCAGCGGCATTGCAGCCAGCGACTTTGCAGAAGGATATATAGACAAAAAGAATTTGCGAAAACTCAGAGAAGAATATTTGCTCGTTGATTCCGACGCACCGAATGTGATTCTCCGAGTGATCGACATCAAACTAGACCGCCCCCTACCTCTCGGATTGGTGCTGGCAGATCTTGCTGATCACAATGGTCCGCGAGAAGATGCCCAAGTTGCACGATTGTTACGGCAACTGTGAAAGTAGTAACGCTTCCATTTTTACTCCCTGCCCAAAGCGCTGCATGGAATGGATTGATGGACATTGCTGATCAATTTCCAGACGGGTGGGTCTTGATCGGTGGACAAATGGTCAATCTTCATTGTTGGGAGCACGATGCAAAGTCTCATCGCCCAACTGATGATGTTGATGCAGTGCTCGACATACGCGCCACGCCGACAATGTTAAAAAAAGTTACGCAATTTATGGTTAAAATTGGGTTTACTTCTGCAGGTCAATCCCCAGAGGGTCATGAGCACCGTTGGATCCGAGGGGATGCCCAGATTGATCTTCTTGTGGCAAGTGGTCTCGGTGAGCGGGCAAACTCGAGAACCGGAGTTACTGGTGGCACGACCATCGCTACTCCAGGTGGGCAGTGCGCGTTGGATCGAGCGCAACATGTGGAGATCAGCTATCAGGGTCGGACAACATCCATCAATCGGCCAAGCCTGATGGGGGCGATCGTCATGAAGTCCGCAGCGTATTCCAACAAAGTGGATTCATATCGCGATCGCCACCTCATTGACGTGGCAGTCCTAGCAAGCCTTGTGGGCGCCGTTGATGCAGTTGGCTTCACGATCAGTAATGAAGAACGTAAAAAACTTCAAGCCGCGCTAAAGGATCTTAAGAACAGCATTGGTCTGCTCAATTCGGTCGACGGTGCCACGGAAGGTGTTTTGAGGGTGGAAATGTTGCTCAGCACCATAGCGCCGAACTGACCACATCAAAGAACCTGATGGGTGCAGTTTCGATTGGGGAGTGCCATCAAACGTTGGGTTTGTACTATTCCTGCCCCAACATTTTCTTTGACTATTCAATAATCCCTCTGTAAGGTTCTGTTCAGCCCTTCACATCTTCGTGGATCGCTTTGAGCGAACTGGAGAATGTAATGAGCCAAGACAAAACAGAAGTCACCCGAGTGGTAAATCTCTACATCGATGGTGCAGGCAACGGAAATGCTGACCAAATGAACGAAGCATTTCATAGCAGTGCACGTTGGTTCGGCACGGTAGACGGTGCTGATTACGACCTAGACAAAGAAGGCTTTGTTACCTACATGGTCGGAACACCAGGCAAACCTTCGAGTGCAAAGATTGTTGATATTCAAATCGCTGGCACAGCCGCTACAGCAACAGTGGAAGAAGAAGGATTCTGGGGAACACTTTCGTTCACCGACTTTTTCCAACTAGCAAAGCTTGATGGCCGTTGGCAGATCACCTGCAAGACATTTGCCCAAACCGGTGGCACACACGCCTAATCGCGAGCAGTAGGGATACTGCTCTTCTTCCAGCAGTCTCATCAGCTCGCGTTCAAGCACACCAGTACTTGGGTCTGAAGCCATTTGGCTCGAGTCTTTGATCGCGCTTTCATGCGCATAGGCCATA
>CAZHIN010000109.1:3117-3885 GCA_964532575.1 uncultured Acidimicrobium sp. | reverse complement strand
GCCTTGTCGGGGCTCTTCCCGTTGAAGCAGCTGCGAAGGGAACACCTCCTAAGCCTGTTATCAGTCTCATTCGTTTTACACCAGCCCCTAAGGGCAAAGTAAATCTCATTTTTGTAGTTGCGCCAACAGAGTCACCGAACAAACCAACGTCCACCGTTGTTGTTTTGGCTAACTATGCAAAGTCGTGCACCATTCGTGGAAAAGCGACATCGTGCACCATCAAGAATTTTGACAAAGGTTGGGAACTTGGGGTGACTGCACGCTCGAAGAATTCCAAAGGTTATAGCGCCTGGAGTAAATCACTATCTTTTATTTCGGGACGAGGAACATACATTCGTAGTGGGTACGACTCTAAAGGCGTGAAGTTTCCGTCACCTGTCTCAATGACTAATAAGAGTCGTATTTTGGGCAATTCCACCAAGTGGACGAAGTTTCAGCCACTCAAACGTAAAGGTGTGGGTGCGGCAGGTTTACACCAGGCAAAAGTTCCAGCTGTTGGTGAAAGCACAGTCATATTCCAAGTGAGCGGCATTGCTGGTTTAGCGCAGACTTCTAGCAGTTCGACCTGCAGCACTGTTGCGGTGGGTGCAACTCCACTAGGTACATGCACATTCGGAGTGGGCACAAACGGTTCATCGTCGTCTATATATGCAGCTGGTAGCGCTACTCCTGTAGTCCGAGATTTTTACTCTGCACCGAATAACAAGTTCTATGTTGTCTTTTACCCTGCAACGCCGCTCGTCAGTGGTGGCGCAAATTGCGCTCTGG
>CAZHIN010000109.1:0-3107 GCA_964532575.1 uncultured Acidimicrobium sp. | reverse complement strand
ACAGGTGTACCCACATGTGTGGATACTGAATTGACTTCCGTAACAATGGGTATGGGCACAATGTTCGGTCTAACAGCAAATGGAAATCCACCAATTCAATTCGACGACGCCGGAAACATCTATTACACAGGGGCAAGTGCTGGATATTCATTTACATTGCGAAAGAATGTGAATGGCGTAGTGACACCGCTCGTGCGCGACAACGTGCAAGTAAATGACTATGTAGTTCTCGGCGACGGTTCTGTGATTATGGCCGGGCAAACAGTGAGTACCCGAGTCTCTTGGATTCGCAAAGTGAGCACTGATACTGGTGCTATCACAACTCTTATTAATGGGGTGGCAGCAACCTTTTTACGCAAGTTTGTAGATAGAAATGTTTATTACGGAGTGTCTGCAACAATAAATTCCTCTGGTGGTGTATATAGGTACTCGGTGGATCAGGGTCAGGCCGATGAGCTTCCGTGGATTACTCAAAGCGGAAGCCAGGGCACATCTCAAAATGACACAACTGGTCTTTGTGCCTATTCACCTGGTGTTAGAGCATCTATTTTTTGTTCCGTTAGTGGAACGATGGTGAAGGACATCTTCAACATAGGAACTGAACGAACTTTGGCGCTTGTGGGTCAGACGTACGGGTCAAGTGGCACCGACCTCATGCAGTATTACCCCACTGTGGAACGTACGAACACGGTTCTTACGAATATCACGGTATGGCAACAGTTCGGTACAAAACTTTTGCTTGCCGGTACAAACAAGGATGACAAAAACATTCTGAGCTTGTATGACCCTTCAACAGGACAAGAAACGATTTTGTTAGATTCATCCAATGAAATTGAGATTTACAACCTGGGTTATGTGGCTACCACTAATAAGGTGATGTTCAATGGCTTGAGCTTTGCCAATGGCCAATACGTTGTGGGTGACATTTCGCTCTAATTATTTGGGACCTGTAACCGATACCATCGCATTATGTTCGGACGCAAAGCACCAGAGATGATTTCACCAGAGCAGGCATTAGTTGGCCGTACCGACCAAACCATGCCCGTGCCTGAAGCGCACTATGTGAATGGCGCTTCGCTTACTGGTCCGTGGCCAGAACACATGGACACTCTTGTTGTGGGCATGGGTTGCTTCTGGGGTGCAGAGCGCATCTTTTGGCAAACACCTGGAGTGCATTCCACTTCAGTTGGTTATGCAGGTGGTTACACACCAAACCCAAGTTATGAAGAAGTGTGCTCTGGTTTTACCGGCCACACCGAAGTACTGATGGCAGTGTTTGACACAACTGTTACTTCACTTGAAGACATGTTGCGAGTGTTTTGGGAAAACCATGACCCCACGCAAGGTATGCGACAAGGCAACGACATGGGTACGCAGTATCGCAGCGCAATTTATTACACAAGCGAAACACAACGTGAAGCTGCTGAAGCAACTCGAGATGCATTCCAACCAAAACTCACTGCAGCCGGATACGGCACGATTACAACTGAGATTGCACCACTCGCGCACTATTACTTTGCAGAGCCGTACCACCAGCAATACCTTGGCAAGAACCCCAACGGTTATTGCGGTATTGGTGGCACTGGTGTTAGTTGCCCAATAGGCGTCGTTTAGTCAACAAACTCAACTTGACCAGCATCGGTCATTTGTTGATCTGTGGGCTTCTTATAAAGAACGATCATGACGATGCCTGCGAACAAATAGATTGCCGCCATTACACGCCACGCTGTGAAATATGAAGACACCATTGTGCGAGTGACTGGTTCTTTGTTTGTCATCGCGACAAACAAGTTCTTCATTGCCGGTGCCGCAAGTGAGGTGGCAAGAGCTGCACCTAAAGCTGAACCAATTTGACGCATTGTTGTATTCAGTGCAGAGCCCATAGCGAAACGTGCTGGTGGCAAGAATGCGCTAGCAGCACTAGACAATGTGGACATGCTGCAACCAACACCAAACCCCGTAAGAATCATCCACGGCAACAAGCCGCTCACGTAATTGGGAGTGGTGCTGATGGTGTAACTGAACATGGCTGTGCCAAACGAAAGGCACAGAGCGCCCAAGAGAAGAACCCTGGCGTGACCCCATTGAACTGCAAGACGACCCATAGGAGCTGCAGCAATTGCAGCGGAGATTGGCCCCGGCGCAATTGCAAGGCCAGACATTGCTGGGCTGTAGTTCCACACTGCTTGCAACCATTGAGTGTTGAGCAACCACATACCAAGGAAGCCAATAGAGAAGAACAATCCAGACAGGTTTGCTGCAACCACGAATGGCATCTTCAAAAGCGAAAGATCGAGAAGGGGGTCCGCCACTGTGTTGCATCGCTGCACAAAGAGTGCAAGCAAAATGAAACCGATGATGAGTGCTCCGAGAGTGCGATTATCTCCCCAGCCCCAATCACTACTTTGCGTAATAGCCAATGTCACGAGTGCAACGCCGGGAAATCCAAGTGCAGTTCCAATGAGGTCAACGTGCTTCGTTGCATTGAGGTCTTTGCTTTCATGCAGAATCTTTGAGCCAACGATGAGCGTGAAAATACAAAATGGAACGTTGATGAAAAACAGCGCACGCCAGTTCAGCCAACCCACCAAGACGCCACCAGCAGAAGGCCCTACTGCAGCGGCAAGGCCCCCAACAGCACCCCAAATACCAATTGCAACGGTGCGCTTTTCAACGGGGAACTCAGGAAGTACCAATGCAAGAGATGCTGGCGTGAGTTGAGCGCCACCCAGTGCTTGCACAATACGAGCAAGAACAAGGAGCAACGCATTGGGTGCAAGTCCACACAACACGGAACCAATACTGAATAGTGCAAGACCGCGCAAGAACGAGCGCTTGCGACCATTGACGTCGGCGAAACGGCCAGCAGTTAACAAGCCAGCAGCGTACGCAATGCTGTAAGCCGAGAAGACCCAGGTAAGCAATGTGGGGTGACCGAGGTCTGCCTCAATGGTTCGCTGCGCAACAACAACGATGCTGGTATCGAGCGATACTAAGAAAGTAGCCACGGCTGTGAGAGCCAGAACTTTGTACGCACGTGTGAGATCTGGTGCTGGAGTGGTGTTCATGAAATTCCCCTAACGAACAGGTAAACAATAGTCACCAGC
>CAZHIN010000108.1:0-3907 GCA_964532575.1 uncultured Acidimicrobium sp. | reverse complement strand
TGGCTTTGCGCCGGTCATCACTGCTCACCACCAAACCACATGGCGTCATTGTGATTACTGAGCCTGGACGTGCGCTTGGTGTGCACGATGTTGAATCAGTTGTTGGTGCGCCGGTGCTCGCTGAAATTCCATTTGATCCAGCAATTGCTCGTGCGGTTGACGCAGGACTGCTCGCGGGCCGAGTGCCAACTTTGCTTGCCAAGCATCTTTCAGATGTGTGCTGACCGTTGAACATTGCGCGACCATGAACACTGCATTTCAATTACCTATCGACACTCACACACGAGCACTCGTAGATACGTTGCAACAACACTTGCGCAACGAGCGTGGCGACTTGCTTACAGCAGCCCATGTTCACTTGCGCAGCATCGCTCCGCTCATGTCGTATCCACTTCAACACGCCATTGCATCGCGCGCAGTTTCTGGCGTGGCGGGTCTTGGCGCACTTGATCAGTATTTGGCTCGCACCGACGTGCGCGAAGTGATGGTCAATGCGGGTACCGATGTTTATGTCGAGGATGCAACGGGCGTGCACATGGTTGACACACTTCCTGTTGGCGAGGTTGACGCCATCATCGAACGCATTTTGCTGCCACTTGGCAAACGGCTTGACAGGTCGTCGCCCATCGTCGACGCTCGGCTTGCCGATGGCTCTCGAGTGTGTGCAGTCATCGCGCCAATTGCTGTCGATGGGTCGTGTCTTTCTATCCGACGCTTTCATGTGCGGCCGATCACGCTTGAAGATTTTGGTGGCGATGCAACTGTTGCATTGCTTACCCAACTTGTGCAACGCCACTGCAATGTGCTCGTCACCGGTGCTGCATCAACAGGCAAGACCACATTGCTCAATGCATTGTGCGCTCATATTCCTGCACATGAGCGTGTCATCACCGTGGAAGACACAGCCGAATTGCAATTGCAAGCAAGTCATGTGGTGCGCCTCGAGGCCAGGCCCGCTACCACCAACGGTGTTGCTGGCATTACTATTTCCGAGTTGTTGCGCACTGCATTACGCATGCGTCCCGACCGATTTGTGGTTGGAGAAGTGCGCGGCAGCGAAGTTGTCGACATGTTGGCGGCCATGAACACTGGCCACAACGGATCATTTGCCACCTGCCACGCCAACTCGGCCGACGATGCACTATTGCGACTCGAGTCACTGATGTTGCAACACTGCGGACAATGGCCGCGCGAGGCTATTGCACAACACATTTGCGCGGCGATTGACGTTGTGGTTTTCGTTGGTCGCCATGCAGACGGCTCGCGCTCTGTGGTGCAGATCAGCGAGGTTGCGACAACTCCCGGAGTTCCGTGTCGCCCACTGTTGCGTCAAGATACGTGCAGCGGGGTACGCAGCGAGCTTCGCATCAGCCAACTTACTCGCGGACGCTCATGATCTGCACTGCTTTCACCACCATTCTTCATGCTGCGGTGTTGATCGTCGGCACACTTTCATTCGCCGCAGCATTTGCGCTGATCATTGCTCCTGTCTTGACTCAATATTGGACACGGCGCTGGTTGCGTGCGCGACTCACAACTCAAACAAACCAAATTGAAAACCAGATTCTGCAACCTGTTGCACCCACTCCACTTCCCATTACCGATTTTCTTGATGCTGTCGCGCGCGATGTGCGTTCTGGATTTTCACTCGCTGCATCATTTGTGCAGTGCAGTGATCGGCAACTGGGTGAGGATCATTGGAGCGATCCAGTTGCGCAGCGTTGTTTGCGCGGTGCGTCGCTGGGCGATGCGCTTACTGAGTGTGCGCTGCCCACCTGGACACCAGAAATTCGTTTCGCTAGTCGCACCCTGGCAATAGCAAGTGCGGGCGGCTCTGGCGTTGCCCCTGCTCTCGAGCACAGTGCATCAGTGCTGCGCGAACAGCATGGTCTTGCTCTTGACCGCGATGTGCAGTCGGCCCAGGCGCGGTTGTCAACCAAAGTTCTTACATGGTTGCCCATCGCAGTGTTTGCATGGATTTGTGTAACTGATCCGATCGCACGACTTTTTTTGCTCACCACACCAGCCGGCATGGGTTGTGTTGCGACAGGCATCACGCTCAATGTTTGCGGCCGCCAATGGATGTCTCGTGTAGTTGGTGATATTTCGGTATGACACTCACAGTCATCGTTGTTGCAGGTGTTGCATATGCAATGTTCAAGCGGCGCAATCGCAACCTTGTCCCTGCTCAACTTGCCCGTCAACTTCCCGAATTTATTGATGCCATTGTCTTGCTTCTATTTTCCGGCAGCACACCAGCCCAAGCACTCATTGCTGCACCAACATGGCTCGAGCCACCTTTGCAGCCCATTGTTACCGAGGTTGCCCAACAACTCTCTCGTGGTAACCGTTTTAGTGATTGTGTTGCAGAGTTGCGCGATTCAATCGGTCCTCCTGTTTTCCCATTAGTCGAAGCGTTGTTGTCAGCAGACCGAGATGGTCAGTCGATAGCCAGTGTCCTAGACCGTTTGTCCAATGAATCGCGCTCGCAACGTCGGCGCCAACTCGATGCCGATATCCGCAGGCTTCCTGTGCGACTCAACGTTCCACTCGTGTGTTGCATCCTTCCCTCGTTTGTGATGCTCGGCATTGTGCCGATGATCGCAACTGCACTTGTTCACCTCAACCATCAATGAAAGAGAGATTATGAATCACATCTACGTCTATTTCATGCATGTGCTGCATCGTGTTCGCTCGGTGTACACAAAACAAAATGAGTTACATGACGCTGGTCAAGCAACAACTGAATACGCACTTGTGCTTCTCGGCGCAGCAATCATTGCGCTTTTAGTCGTGGCATGGGCTACTGACGGTGGTGGTGCCGGGCGTATCGGTGAACTCTTCGACAGTGTGATTGGCAATATTTTGGGCCGAGCCGACGCAGTTCAGCCGTAATCACTAACGTGTGCGCCTGCCGGAGCAAACCCGACTCGGGTCAAGCAACGGTCGAACTTGCGCTTGTCATGCCACTGATCATCGGACTATTGCTCATCATTCTCAACGTTGGTCTAGTTGTGCGCGATCAGCTCGCGGTGTGGCACGCGGCAAGTGCTGGTGCGCGTGCTGCTTCAATTTCGCCAGACTCACCCGATGTGGTGCAACAAGCAGTTGAAGCAGAGGTGCAACTAAGCCCTCTTCATCTACACATCGTTCGTGACGGCGATCTTGTTACCGTCGAAGCAAAATACCCCCGAAGTTTTGGTTTGTGGCTTATCGGCGGCATCGCACCACCACTTATTCTGTCTGCCACTGTCACTATGCACGTGCAAGATGTTGGGTAGCGTTATCCACATGCAGCTGTCTTCATCGATTATTCGTGATGGCTCACAATCAATACTTGTCTTCGCTGGTGAAATCGACTTGGCAACAGTGCCAGAATGCTCTGACATGCTCACGAAATTTGTGGACGATCACGCAGGATCCGAAATCGCAGTCGATATGCGTCAAGTAACTGCTCTCGACGACACTGGTGTGGGCGTAATCCTCGGAGCAGTTGCTCGTGCGCGGACCGCAGGATCGCATCTTGCGCTCGTCATTGACGATCCACACATGCGCGCTCGTTTCGGTCTCTAATACGCGAGGTGGCGACGCCACTGCAACACTGCTAATTGCTTAATTTTTAGTTTTCTTGCGCGCACCCTTGCGGTCATACGCACGCTCGTGTACCGCTTGTTGTTCTTCAAGTTCAAGCTCTTCTGCCACAAGCATCTTCATGTTGGCTAAGCGTTCAACCGATACATCGCCACGCTCAACTGCTGCTTGCACCGCACAATTAGGTTCGTCTTCATGCTTGCAGTCGCGAAACCTGCACGATTCGGTGAGCGCAAAAATATCACTGAACGCCAGCTCGATTCCGTGATTACTCATCCACAAACTCACTGCTCGCAAGCCTGGTGTATCAATGAGC
>CAZHIN010000107.1:0-3948 GCA_964532575.1 uncultured Acidimicrobium sp. | reverse complement strand
CTTTCGGAACTGTCGCAGAGCAACGTCGTTGTCTTGGCATGTGCGAAGCCGCATGTTTCTGTCGTCTCGTCGCTCATTCAAGTGGGTGTGAGCGTCGTGTCACTCTCGGACGATCTCAGTGACACAATGAAGCTCCTTGATCTTCACGATCTTGCCGTCTCTCGAGAAGCAACTCTCGTGGTTGGTGCAGCTGCATCTCCGGGAATGAGTGCGTTGCTTGTTCATCATGCACGGTCACACTTCGATGCGATTGATGAGGTGCACGTGGCGCTGCACGGAACTGGCGGACCGAACTGTGCCCATCAACACCACGATGCACTTGCGGGACAGTCGATCGGTTGGCACGACGATGATTGGCTCCGCCGCCCTGCAGGAAGTGGTCGCGAGTTATGTTGGTTTCCAGAACCTGTTGGTGCATATGACTGCTATCGCGCAGAGATGTCGGATCCCGTGTTGTTGAAGTATGCGATGCCCGAGTTGCAGAGAATCACGGCGCGGATGTCAGCAACTCGTCGTGATCGATTTACTTCCCGCCTTCCGATGATGGCTCCGCCGCACGCCGAAGGTGGGATGGGCAGTGTTCGAGTTGAGGTGCGCGGGTGGCACGAAAAGTCTCGGACAACACAGATCTATGGCGTAACTGAACAAATTGCGCAAATCGCAGGATGTGTTGCAAGTTCGGTTGCCCATCAACTGGCGGTTGCGAGCGCTCACGAAAGTGGAGTAACTGTATTGGGATCGCCTACCATTTCGAATGACAGGATTCTTTCTCTAGTTCGACAATCAGGGATCCGAGTTCACCAGTTTGTCGGAACTCGCTGATCTCGAAATCTCAAGTCGAAATCACGGTTAAACACATTAGACATCCTGAAGCTAGCTTTTGTGTGCTAAGGCTGTATCGAAATACTAAAATTGCAAAAAATGCCACCTCTTCATATCCCTTTTCTGGAGCGACGCCGGCTCATAAATTCAACGTGGGTGCACAAGACGTATCGCCCACGCCATGGAGCCCAAAGCGGCGCCCTTCAACGATTTCATGATGCGCTAAGTAGTGGAAGACTGACTCAAGTTGAGGTGAATTGCCCTGTTTGTAACTGCTCAAACTACGAATTGATTGCGACACGAGACCGCGTGGGACTCAAGGTGGATACCGTTCTTTGTGGTCGTTGCCCAACGATGTACTCACGATTGCGACTTGAGAGCCATTCGCTCAGTGTCTTCTACTCAGACTTCTACCGCGCAATGTATGGAGGTATTGAGAACCCTGAGCAGGATTGGTTTTGGCAACAGTCCAAGATAGGTGAACCAATCCTTGAGTGGCTTACAGAGCAGGGACTTTTGGAACACTCGCTTGACGGTTCACTGATTGTTGAGGTAGGTGCGGGTGCCGGAGGGCTCTTAGAACCATTTCGACGACGTGGCGCAAGGACTATAGGAATTGACTACGACGCGCGATATCTCGCACTCGGTCGCAAGATGGGAATTGAAATGATTGCCGGTGGAGCAGATTCTTTGGAACAGCTAGGCAATGTTGATGTTCTAATCCTGAAGGATGTGCTTGAACACTTGGAAAATCTACATGTAGTCCTAGACCGGGTTCGGAAGTGCCTTAGTCCTAATGGTATTTGTTTTATACAGGTCCCCGGATTGCAGTCACTCAAAAGCCTCGGGTATCAGAACGACCTTCTGCGATACTTGCAGGTTGCTCATGTTGTTCATTTCACCGAAGAATCTTTGCGTTATCTTGTAGAAACAGTTGGACTAGAAGTAGTAGTTGCTACCAAACAGATCAGAATGGTGTGCAGGGTGAGTCAATCAAGGTCGGCCATTGAGGATCTGACTTGTCCACCAAATACGGCAGCGGTTGAGGCCCTGCAACACATCTTCAGAACCAGGAGAGTTCTGGCTATCATTGAATTCTTCCGACCATTTATTCCACTGGGCTTACGAAACCCAATCCGAAAAGCAGTTACTTGGCGTCTTTAGTACTCAAAACCCGAAATCAATTGATGTTCACATGGAACCACATTTGTGAATACCAGTTCAGCCTAAGAGATGAACCATAAATCTAAGATAATCAAGATTAGAGCCAGTTAAGCCTTCGTGAATATGCGGAATACACCCAGTTATTGGTCATAAGTTCGAAGGTGTCTCAACAAAAAGCAGCGGATGTCATGATTCGTCTTAAACAAATCAGTCCACGGAAAGTTCCGCGAGCGGACATCGTGGTTCTCAATTTGCATCTAAGTCCATTTGTTGAGGACTGTGTTCATGGGTTCAACTATCTTTCACTTGATCTAAAGAACCCAATCATCTATTTTGACTTGCGGTTCTTGTCTGCACTGGTTCGCGCCAACAGGAAGGTGAGCAGGCTTGCCGCGTGGATTATTGCTGTTACACAAGCTTCCGGGTCTCATGTCATCCTCACCATGGACAACTTTGACACCAACAATCATCATGGCGGGTGTGCCACACTTCTTGAGGAAATCAGCACTGTTTGCGAGGGGATTCACTTACTGTCAATCCAGCACGGACAGGAATTGCGACGACTTATTCCGACAAGCTCAACCAAGGACGTGACATTGCTTTGTTGGGGAGACTGGGTACGGGACAACTTTCCGAGATTCGGACGGAAGGAAGCAAAGTATGTGACTGTAGGTGCACTTGTTAATGATCAGTATCTACGAGTCAGGCCAACAGTATCTAAGCAGAATCAACTTCTGATCATTTCAACTGTGAAAGATGAAACTTGGTGGGGTGATGGCGGCGGAGAGCGACAATACGGCTATGGAACATTGATCGACTACATCAAGAGATACTGTGCAACGCAGAACATACGTCCTATTGTTGCATTGACAATCGATAGAGACCATGATCCAACTGTTAACGAAGCTCAACTTGAGCGGGAGTGGTTCACAAAGCGATTTGGCGGCGATATTCAATTCAGTGAACCACGCTCACTGTTTGGATCCGGTGGACCGCTAGGTTTCCCCGCCCGAGCCCCACGGTATACAAAAGAACGTTATGCGACGTATTTCCTTAGTGATTGTTCCGAGGTGACTATTGGGATGTCAAGCACGGTCTTGTGGGAGTCATTCGCACGCGGAAACAAAATTCTGTCAGTTAACCCAACTGACAACGAAACTTACAACTTTCCAGTTGATGGGCCATGGTCTCTTCAAAAACCAAGTTATGAAGAATTCTCAAGTCGTCTGGAATGGCTGTTGCAACTTGAGGCAGATCAGTGGGAGGCGATTTCACGAGATCCAAGAGGTTACCTGGTTGATTTATCCGAACCAGGATCTGTTTCTGGGCGGATTAGTGAAGAAATTCAGAAGTGCATTGATTCGAATCTCAAGGCCGATACCACAGACTTCTTCAAGGTTGGAGAATGTGACTACTAAAACAGGCCTAGAACATCAAGTGCATAATGCCGCACTTCAATTAGCCAACCAGAACACAAGTCGCTATACACCAACAAGGCGTAGGATCGTGAAGTTCCTTTGGTATTCCTCTAACCCAAAATCAGTTAGAGAGATCCAAGAGTCATTACGCAATGTCCCACAAAGTTCCCTATATCGCAATATTGAGTCAATGGTGGCCTGGGGTCTGCTTACAAGGGTGATTACGACTTCGGATATTGCTCGTTTTGAAGTTTCGGAGATGGTTTCCGGCTCCCATCATCATCACATCACTTGTACACAATGTGGGACAGTCCGAGACATTGTTTTACCTAGGTCCATCGAGAGTGGGCTCGATCGACAGTTGTCCAAGATTGCACAGAATGAAGGTTTCGTGTTTGGACATCACCAACTGGACGTCATCGGACTATGCAGGAAGTGCTCATGAAACGACGCCATTCGCACCACGAGTTGCCATGGTTACCACCGGCTGAATTGGTGTCCGTCCCCGGACGCGGTGAGTTCTTCGTGCGTCGTTTCGTCCACC
>CAZHIN010000106.1:0-3984 GCA_964532575.1 uncultured Acidimicrobium sp. | reverse complement strand
CGATCCCGAGGGTGTGTTCACAAACGACTATTTGCGTCGTGTGTTGGGTCGCTAGTTCGCCTCAACCGTAATTAAACCCCCTAGGTATTTGAGGAGAATTTCATGACTAAGAGCTGGACCGCGCTCGGCGTGCCCGAGAGAATCGTTGCAGGACTATTAAAACGTGGTATAGCAGAGCCATTTCCTGTGCAGGCTGCAACAATCCCAGAATCATTGATGGGCCTAGACATTTGTGGCAAGGCACCAACTGGGTCTGGCAAGACGCTTGCGTTTGGTATTGCTCTTGCGGTAAAAGTTGTGAAGTCAAAGCCTGGTCGACCACATGGATTAGTGCTTGTACCGACGCGTGAGCTTGCTGCTCAGGTGGCAAAAGAAGTGGCGATGCTGTGTGCCGGTGGCGGCATCACGGTCGCAGCCGTTTATGGTGGCGCTGGTTATGGCCCACAAGTAAAAGCTGCACGAGCTGCAAGCATTGTGGTTGCAACGCCTGGACGTTTGGAAGACTTGATGAAGCGCCGCGATCTCGATTTGGGTGCAGTTGCACTCGTTGTGATTGACGAAGCAGACCGCATGGCCGACATGGGCTTTATGCCCGCTGTCAAACGCATCATGCGCACTATTCCTGGCGGGCGACAAACACTATTGTTTTCGGCAACTTTGGATGGCGATGTTGACAACTTGATTCGCGAATTTCAGCGCGATCCGAAAAAGCATCAAGTGGCGGCTGCCGAAAATGGTGGCGAGATCGAGCACTTGTTCTGGAATGTCAACCGCGACGAACGCACACGAATGGTTGCTGAAATTGCCAATCATTACGAGCGCGCCATCGTCTTCTGTCGCACCAAACATGGTTCCGACCGTTTGGCTGGCAATCTTGAGTCTCTCGGCGTTGAGACCTGTGTCATTCATGGCAATCGCAGTCAAGCCCAGCGCGAACGAGCACTAGAGCAGTTTCGACGCGGCAAAGCAACAGTGATGGTTGCAACCGATGTTGCCGCTCGCGGTATTCACATCGATGCTGTGCCGGTGGTGGTTCACTTTGACTTGCCGGAAGATCCAAAGGATTACATCCATCGCTCGGGTCGTACAGGCCGAGCAGGCGAGAAGGGTGTGGTTATTTCATTTGTCGACAAATCCATTCGTCGTTCAACCATGCAGCTCACCAAAAATATGCCGTTCGACGTGGTCTTTGTTGATCCGCAGTTTGTGGACACCTCAATGCCAGCGCAATCTCCACGACCGGGCTCAATCGGTACCGTTCGTACCCTTGCTCTTATTGGTGCGGGGCCTCAGCCCGAGTAGGTCACAAGCAAATATCTTGTGGCCGTACTGGTACTCGCCACAGCGCTTTGCCCGTGGCAGCGCGAATTGCCGCAACGATTGCAGGTGTAACTGAGATGCACGGTGGTTCGCCAATACCTTTGGCGCCGAGTGGTGCCTGAGGTTCGGGTTCTTCGATCATGACCGCGACAACATTTGGCGCATCAAGTGCAGTTGGCAACAAATAGTCGGTAAAACTTGGATTCTTTACTCGACCGTTATCCATGATGATCTCTTCCATGACCGCAAGCCCAAGTCCCTGAGCGATACCGCCTTCAATCTGTCCAATTGCTGATAGAGGATTGAGTACTCGACCAACGTCTTGGGCAGTAGCGATTTGCACAACTTTGACAAGTCCGAGTTCAATATCAACGTCAACAACGGCTCTGTGGGCGACAAAAGCAAATGCCACGTGACAGTTACCTTGACCGTTTTCATCTAAGTCTTCGGTTTTACGGTGATGGTGTTCGAAAGTCTCGGAGAGTGTGACGCCTTGTGTTGCATCTGCAACACTGATGCGAAATGTTCCGACTGTGTCAATGATCTCTGTGTTGTCGACCATCAATCGAATGGGGTCAATGTCGTGCAGTTTGCCTACATGTTCAAACAGTCGTTCGCGTACGAGACGACATGCTCCGTCGACAGCACCACCGCTCATCCATGTTTGACGCGAAGCCGATGTAGACCCTGCAGATCCAATCTGTGTGTCAGATGTTTCTAGAACAACATCATCAACACCGAGCACACTGCGCGCAATTTGTGGTGCAAGAGTAACGAATCCCTGTCCAACTTCGGAGGTTGCGAACTTGAGCGAAGCAACACCATCCTTGAGCGTGCATCTAGCAGTTGCATAATCGTCAAAACCTTCTGAATACATGAGGTTCTTTATTGAAACGCCCCAGCCAATTCCACGAACGATGTTGTGTCTGTCGGCTGTACGACCACTACCACCAGGAAACTCGAGCACATTTGCATGAAGCGCGAGTGGCTCGGGTAGTGGTATTGCGTCTGTCTCTCTGATGCAGCGTTCGACCGGAGCAACGCTTTCGACGACTTGACCAGTGATCAATTTGTCGCCAGTGCGCATTGCATTCTTGAGTCGGATTTCGACGGCAGAAAGCCCGCACGCTTCAGCCAGCAAATCCATTTGGCTTTCGTGAGCGAAACAAGCCTGCACAACACCAAAGCCGCGCATTGCACCGCATGGAGGATTATTGGTGCGAACGGCATATCCATCAACAACCGCATTGTCGCAGCGGTATGGACCTTGCGTATGTGTGATGCCATTGATGAGAACGGCGGGCGACGTGCTGGTGTATGCACCACCGTCAAAAACCATTCGCGACTCAACCTTGACAATCACGCCTTCTTTGGTGGCGTGATGCTTCATCCATATCTTTGCGGGGTGGCGGTGCACATGACCAAAAAAACTTTCCTCGCGGCTGTACTGCATCTTGATCGGCTTGCCCGTGCGCAGTGCAAGTAAGCAACAATGCACCTGCAGACTGATGTCTTCTCGTGCGCCAAATGCACCGCCAACGCCACCGAGCACGAGACGTACATTTTCTTCTGGCAATTGCAGGCATGCTGCAATTTGGCCGCGGTCTTCATGAAGCCATTGTGTGGCGATGTGTAGTTCAACTCCGTTGCCGCCCGAATCGGGGAATGCCATGGCGGCCTCGAGGCCTAAAAACGCCTGGTCTTGCATGCCTATGGTGTAATTTCCTTCAACGCTGACATCTCCTTGCACGTCAGAATTTCCATGCACAATGCGTTGATGGCGGATGAGGTTGCCATCGGGATGAATTTGTTCGGTTGTGGCGAGCATGGCCAATTCTGGGTCGACAACTGGTGTGAGGACTTCGTAGTTGACAACGATGGCTGCAAGAGCACGTCGACAGGTTTCTGGATGATCGGCTGCCACCGCTGCAACTGGTTCTCCCATGTAGCGAACGAAGTCGGCTGCAAAAACTGGCTGGTCGGCAGAAATCAATCCATACGTCGCTTTACCGGGAACGTCCTTAGAGGTGATCACAGCAGATACACCGCTTATCAGTAGAGCTTGTGTTGTATCTATTGAGATGATGCGCGCGTACGGGTGAGGTGACCTCAATGTTGCGCCCCACAGCATGTTTTCGGCCCACATGTCTGATGAAAAAGAAAACGAGCCTGTTACTTTGGCAAAGCCATCGGGGCGAAGTGCACTGTTTCCAAGCGTGTCGCGAACACGGGTGTCTTGTTTGATGGCGCTCATGTGATTGCCTTGCGAACTTGTACAACTGATTCGACAGCAGCAAAGATGCGCCCGTAGCCGGTGCAGCGACAAATGTTGCCAGAGATAGATTCCTTCACTTCAAGTTCGGTTGGATTTGGATTGTTGTCAAGCAAATGATGCACCGCAACGATGAGACCGGGAGTGCAAAAACCACACTGAACGCCACCTTCCGTAATAAATGCTTGTTGAACGTCGGTTGTTTGGCCGGTGATTGCTTGCGCGGTGCTGGCGAAGTGTGGATTTTGCTCGATCAAACCTTCAACCGTGACAATCTCGGCGTCGACTGCTGTTGCAGCCATTACCAAACATGCACACACTGCGTCGCCGTCCATCAACACGGTGCAACTTCCGCATTCTCCCTGCTCGCAGGCACCCTTGCTGCCCATGAG
>CAZHIN010000105.1:1624-4027 GCA_964532575.1 uncultured Acidimicrobium sp. | reverse complement strand
AAGTGTTTCGGTCATAATTCCTGCATAAAACTCTGCAAGCACAATCACTCGCGCGCTACAGAGCGTTACTGCACAAACCCGCGCTCCGAAAGAGATCATTGTTGTTGACGATGCAAGTACCGATAACACTCGAGAACTTGCTGCAAACTTTGCCTCAACCTCGTTGATCCCACTTCGTGTGATTACACAACCAATAAACGGTGGCCCGAGCGCCGCTCGCAACACTGGTTGGGATGCCGCAACTAGCGACTACATCGCATTTTTGGACGCCGATGATCAGTGGCACCCACGCAAAATCGAGTTGCAATACCCAGTGATGCAGAGTCAACCCAAAGTCACGATGAGCTGTCACGGTCACCACTTTTCTTCCAGCACAACATGGGCGCAAATCACAGCAGCAGATGCGAATGCAACCCCAATTTCGTTTCGCCAATTCTTGATTCGCAATCGCTGTGCAACTCCAACGGTGATGCTCAAGCGAACGATCCCCGAGCGATTTGATTCAGACAAGCGTTTTGCTGAGGACTATTTGTTGTGGATGCAGATCACCGCAAGCCATGGTCCGGCTCTGCGGCTTGAGGCGCAACTCGCACATTGCTCAAACCCTGGCTACGGCGGGTCTGGCCAAAGCGGAAAACTGCTCAAGATGGAGCTCTCCGAAATTGGCGGATTTTTGACTCTGCGAAAGTCAAAATTAATCGGCTTTGGCACCCTTGGCATGGTCATTATTTGGTCTTGGCTCAAGTTTGGAATTCGCCTTTTCGATTCCAAAGTTATGAAGATTCGCAGATAGCGTTTCGCACAAGATGTCGACGATGGATCACGTTCGCTGGTTGTCCAAGCCGACACTCAAGCGACCCGTCATCGTCACCGCATTTACAGGATGGAACGATGCTGCCGATGCTGCCTCGAATGCAGTGCGCAACCTCATCGAAGGCTGGAAGGCACAACCACTCGCCGAGATCGATCCAGAAGAATACACAGACTTTGCAACCATTCGCCCGCACGTGCGCCTCAAAGAGAGTGGTGCTCGCAACATCGTGTGGCCAACGGTCGGCATGTGGCACATGGCCGGCGCGGGTGGCGACGTGATCTTGGTGTTGGGTCCAGAACCAAGCATGAAATGGCGTTCGTTTTCGGAACAGATTCTTGGTGTGGCCGATCACTTCGGTGCATCAATGATGCTGACACTCGGTGCCCTCTTAGCCGACGTTCCGCATAGTCGCCCGGTGCAGATCATCGGCACGGCTAACGACAATGACTTGATTGAACGATTTGATTTGCAACGCTCACGCTACGAAGGGCCAACAGGCATCATCGGCGTGCTGCACGATGTGTGCAACACGCTCGCTCTTCCGTCGGCAGCGCTGTGGGCTGCAGTGCCGGCATACGCCTCACAAGTTCCATCACCAAAAGCGTCGCTCTCGTTGATGCGTCGTTCGTGCGAGATCATCGGCACTCCTGCACCTGTTGCATCAATCATGAATCTGATCGAGAATTACGAAGAGCAAATCAACTCGCTAGTGAACGACGACGAAGACTTGGCTGCATATGTTGAGCGTCTCGAGACCATGACCGACAACGGCATGAGTTTGGACGACGAAGTTGACGACGGTCAATTGCAATTTGATTTCGCCCACGACACCGGCGACGATGCAGCAGATGCTGCAACTCTGATGGACGAAGTTGAGCAGTTCCTTCGCGATCAGGGAGAAGGAAAATAGATTTCTCTCACGCGAGAACTATCTAGACAAGTTCGACAAGTTCTTCTACTGGCGTAACAACCCCTACATAGAACGAACCGAAGTCGGCGTACTTTGCCGATGCTTCATCAAAGCGCATTGTGTACACCACGTCTTTTAGGTCGTCGGCGTGCACACCAAACAACGTGACACCACACTCGAAGTCGTCGAAGCCAGCAGATGCAGTAACTAGCTGCAAGATGCGACCCGCAAACGTGCGACCACTCTTGCCGTGCTCCATCATCAATTCGCTGCGCTTCTCGAATGGCAACGTAAACCAGTTGCATTCTGGGTCACGCTTTTTTGACATTGGGTAGAAGCACCAAGCGTTCTTGCCAGCAGGTGGAAGCTGCGGATAAAGGCGCGCGTTGCGCATCTCTTCAGGGACATTGGCTGCGTACTCGCTCACTTCGGTGAGCGACACATAACTGTCACCGATGAAAACACCTGCATGTTGCAACGCAGTCTGAAAAGAGCGAAGCTCGCGCATGTCGGATGAAACGGCCATAAATGCCAAGTCACTTTTGTGACCAAGCATCGAGACCGAAACAACTTGCACGCCTTGACTCTGAGCAGTCTTCACTGCAGAGACCACTGCTTCGCCATCAAAGTCTGCTGCTGGGTGGCCAAACACATGGATACCGGCCATACCGACCGATGG
>CAZHIN010000105.1:0-1614 GCA_964532575.1 uncultured Acidimicrobium sp. | reverse complement strand
ACCTGCGGGCCGCAATTGCGGCATTGGCAAATGCGGTTGCAGCGCGCTCGGGTGAGCCAGCGTCGAGGTGCAAATACAGGCTCGGTTCGGTGAGTTCAACTTCCATGATCTCTGGCACACCATCAACATTGGTGACCATATCGATCCGCGCATAGAGCGGTGCGACCTCAAATTTGTTCGACAAATACTTCATCACGGCATCCCCTAGCGCCCGTTCGTCGGCATTTGCCATGCGCGCAGTAATCACTTCTTGCACATGTACACCGTTGTGCACCTGCTCAGCTTCGCCAAAAACCGCATCTTTTCCAAACGCATGGCTGAACTTGCCGCCCAAATAAACCAGTCCTGTTTCACCGATCGCGTCGATCGTTGGCGAATATGGCTGCACCATCGCTACCCCACCGTGAGACAAAATGTGATCGAGTTGCGCGCGAGCAGCAACTGCATCATTACGATGGCGAGCCGTGTTGTTTGAGCCGGCACTGACTACGGGCTTAATGATGACATCTTGTGCGATCAACTCTGACGTGATGTCGCTCGTCTGCGAAATAAATGTGGTCGCCATAACAGGAATTCCATGTGCATTCATCTCTTGCAAATAGCGCTTGTCTACATTCCATCGCACAATTTCTGCTGGGTTACACAACGTTGTTTGTGCACTGACCCGATCAACCCAGGCAACAAATTCATCTAGCCGTGCGTAGTAATCCCAAGTGCTACGCAACACTGCAATTGAAAACTGCGACCAGTCAAGTAATGCCTCGTCCCAATTAACAATCTGCCATTTTTGATCTGCAACGTCGAGCGCCGCAGTCAAAATATCGAGGTCGTGATCATGGCCGCGCGCGGCTTGGGTGGTGACGAGCGCAATCATGAATTACCTAATGTGCGCAGCGCCGATTACGTGGGGACTAGTAGTCCTCCATGCCTCCACCTGGCATTGGTGCAGCATCTTCTGGCTTGTCGGCAATGACAACCTCGGTTGTAAGGAACAATGCCGCAATCGATGCTGCGTTTTGCAATGCAGAGCGTGTCACTTTGGCTGCGTCGATGACGCCCAACTTGACCAAGTCTTCGTACTCGCCTGTTGCAGCATTGAGGCCTTCGTTGCCCTTCATGTTGCGCACTTTGTCGACGACAACGCCGCCTTCCATGCCTGCGTTTTCAGCAATCTGCTTGAGAGGTGCTTCGAGTGACTTGGCTACCAATCGTGCGCCAGTTGCTTCGTCGCCCTTGAGCGAGTCGGCCACCTTGAGCACTGCAGCTTGTGAACGCAACAACGCAACGCCGCCGCCAGGCACAACGCCCTCTTCGATAGCGGCTTTGGTGGTGCTCACTGCGTCTTCAATGCGGTGCTTCTTCTCTTTGAGTTCGACTTCAGTTGCAGCACCAACTTTGAGCACTGCTACTCCACCCGACAACTTGGCGAGGCGCTCTTGCAACTTCTCGCGGTCGTAGTCGCTATCGGTGTTTTCGATCTCGGCTTTGATCTGTGAGATGCGGCCCTTGATGTCGGCATCTGAACCAGCACCCTCGATGATTGTTGTTTCGTCTTTAGTAACAACGATCTTCTTTGCGCGGCCCAACAAATCAAGTGTGGTGTTCTCGAGTTTG
>CAZHIN010000104.1:0-4030 GCA_964532575.1 uncultured Acidimicrobium sp. | reverse complement strand
ACTGCAAAGTTGGTCAGCCACTTTCCACCGCCAAGAAAGACGGAGAAAAGGGAACAGCCGACGCTGCAGCCGCAGGCCAGATGACCAACACGGTTGAGCGCATTGTCGAAAAGATCGTGCACCAGCCAGTGCGTCAAAAGTTGCCACGCTCACGTCGTGGTCGCACCTTCGAGTTCCGCGTTGCTGATTGCAAGGGCTTTGCAACCATCGGCGAATACGTCGACGGTCGTCCAGGCGAAGTGTTCCTCACTGTGTCAAAGCAGGGAAGCACATTGGCTGGCATCATGGACTCGTTTGCAAAGAGCGTCTCGTACGGTTTGCAGTACGGCGTTCCGTTGCGCGCATTCATCGAGGCATTCATCAACACACGCTTCGAGCCAGCAGGCATGACAGATGATTCCGACATTCGTATGGCATCGTCCATCATCGACTACCTCTTCCGCCGCTTGGCTGTCGAGTATCTATCAGTCGATGAGCGTGCAGAGTTGGGTATCTACACTCGCGAAGAGCGTTTGCAGCCAACACTGCCTGGTGTGGAGGAATCGGTAACCAATACCGCTCAAGGCGTCGACGTAATCAGCGATCCGAAGACAGTGCCAACTGTGCAAGAACTTGTTGCACAGATGGACTTCGCAGCACAACAGCCACATGCGCAGGCAACACCAGCAAAAACTGGCGCTATCTGCTCATCATGTGGCTCTGCCAACATGCAACGCGCTGGTGCGTGTTACGTGTGCGGTGACTGCGGTTCGTCGTCCGGCTGTTCCTGATCTATTAGTTCAGGACTGCATGTCGAATAGCTTCAGTTCGAAACGAGTCGTAGAAAACTTACGCGTTCTTGCTCAACGCACCGGTGGACCAAATGGTGCACGGCGCTTGTGCTGGACTTCAGAATGGTTAGAGGCTCGCGCGCTATTGCGCGAGCAACTATCCACTCTGCCACTCGAGGTAGAGCAAGACGAGGCTGGCAATTTGTGGGCTTACTTGCGTGGTGAGTCCAAAGAGACAATCGTGATTGGTTCGCATCTCGACTCGGTGCCGAGTGGGGGTTGGCTCGATGGCGCGCTTGGCGTGATGGCCGGCCTTGAAGTGATGAGAGCACTGTGTGCTGGTCCAAAGCCAGCTCGCACCATTGCACTCGTCGACTGGGCAGATGAAGAAGGCGCAAGGTTTGGTCGCAGTCTGTTTGGCTCTGCTGCAGTTGCGGGCAGTCTCGATTTAGAAGTGCTTGCAGGTTTGAAAGATAAAAACAACACAGGCCTGGTCGAGACTCTGGCTGAGCACGGCGTGCATCTGAATGCGTTGGAGCAGTGCGAAAAGCGCCGTGACACCATCGCTGCGTATCTTGAACTGCACATTGAGCAAGGCCCAGTGCTCGAACAGATGGGGCAACCAATTGCGGTAGTGACCGGCACAGTGGGCATCGAACGGAAACGATTCATCTTCAATGGCCAGGCAGCACACGCGGGCACTATGCCGATGGTGATGCGTAAAGATTCATTGCGCGCTGCCAGCAGATTTATATTGGAAGTTGCAGACATCGGCGTCTTACACAATGGCGTGACAACGGTTGGTTCAATCAGTTGCAAGCCTGGCGTTGTTACTGCTGTGCCAGGTGAAACCATGGTCACCCTCGACATGCGGCATATTGATGCAACAAGTTTGAACAACATGCTGAACGAGTCGTTGGCATCGGCAACCAAGTGGGCCGAGCACGAAGGTTGTCAAGTCAAGATAGAACATATTTTTGCAATTGATCCAATGATCTTTGACCCAAAACTCATTGAGATGACGCGCCAGTCAATTGGTGAAGTTCATGACACAGTTGTTGAAATCCCGAGTGGAGCACTTCACGATGCATCAGAAATGGCACGAAGTATTCCGACAGCAATGATATTTACGTCGTCGACAAACGGTCTATCGCACACAAAAGAAGAAGACACGCCAGTCGAACATCTCGAGATGGGCTGCGACGCTTTTTGGTCGCTCGTCAACCGAGTTCTTAAGGGTTAATGCGGCACGGCATGCGCTTGATGCCGTTGATGAAGTTGCTCTGCAAATAGGCGGGTTCGCCCGTGATTTGTAGGTTTGGCATACGCCTATAGATCTCTTCAAACATCACGCCCATTTCGCGGCGAGCCAAGTTGGCACCTAGGCAAAAGTGAGGCCCGCCAGCGCCGAAGCCCACCTGACCGGGTTGAGCAGTACGAGTGACATCGAAGACGTATGGATTGTCGTAGACCTCTTCGTCGCGGTTTGCCGAGTTGTACCACATCACGATTTTTTCGCCTTGCTTGATCTTGACGCCGCGAATTTCGGTGTCACGAGTGGCGGTGCGACGGAAATGAATAACTGGTGACGACCAACGAACGATTTCTTCAACCGCGGTTTTGGTGTTGGCCTCGAAGTTGCCAAACCATTTGGCACGCTCATCTGGCAGACGAGTGAGCTCGAGCATTCCGTGGCTAATGGCATTACGTGTGGTCTCATTGCCAGCAACAACAAGAAGAATAAAAAAACTGCCGAACTCTTGCGGTGACATGCGTTCTCCGTCAACTTCGGCGTGCATCATGATGCTCGTGAGGTCATCTTGAGGCGTCTTTAAGCGATCTTCGCCGAGTGCTTGGGCATAGGCAAATATTTCGAGCGCAACGTTGATGAGGTTTTCAAGAGTGCCACCAAAGTCTGGGTCACCAGCGCCAAGAATGACGTTTGTCCAATCAAGGATTTGTTTTTCATCACTTTGTGGAATGCCCATCATTTCGCAAATGATTTGGAGTGGAAACGGTGCGGCAATATTTTCGACAAAATCAAATTCGTTGTCGCCAAATTTGTCGATCACAGTGTCAACAATGGTGCGTGCCTTGACCTTGACGTACTCTTCGATGCGCGCAATCTCTTTAGGTGTAAAACCTTTTGACACGATGGTGCGCAGACGCACATGTTTTGGATCATCCATGCTGATCATGGACCCAAAAAATTCATTGAGTTCGATGGTCAGGTCGGGGATGTTTGTGCCCTTGCCGCTTTGAAATAGATCAGGATTACGGCTGGCGTGCCAGATGTCTTCGTGCTTCGTGAGTGCCCAATATCCTGGTCCCACCGGAAAGTTCATCAACTCAATTTCGGGAAAAAACTTGACGGGGGCTTCTTTGCGCAACGTGGCAAACACCGATTCGCGGTGATCCCGTGAAGCCTTCCAAAACTCGGGGTCTGACAAGTTGATTTGGGCGGGGTCAATACGGGTCAGTTGGACTGGGCTCGAAGGCATGACGAAATGGTACCGTTGCGTAACTATTTATCTCAATCCGAACGAAAGACACCCCATGACACAAGCAGTAATCGTTGCAACCGCCCGTAGCCCAATCGGCCGTGCCAATAAAGGAACCCTTGTTGATTTGCGTCCAGACGAAATGACCGCACAAATCGTGCGCGCACTGATGGCCAAAGTTCCACAAGTGAAATCAACAGAGGTCGAAGATCTCATGCTCGGTATTGGTCAACCTGCGGGTGAAGGCGGATTCAACATCGGTCGCATGGTTGCGATTCTTGCTGGCCTCGACGATGTTCCTGGCGTGACGGTCAATCGTTATTGCTCGTCAAGTTTGCAAACTATCCGCATGGCCGCACACGCGATCATGGCTGGCGAAGGAGATTGCTTCATCGCAGCGGGTGTAGAAACGGTAAGCCGTTACTCACAGGGTGCAAGCGACATGGCACCAAACCCAATCTTTAAAGGCCCAGGCGAGCGCACCAAGTTGCGCAGTGCCGGTGGTCAACCAACATGGACACCTGCACAAGGTTTGGCAGACGCTTACATCTCGATGGGTCAGACTGCTGAAAACGTACGCGAAATCGAAGGTGTCACTCGTGAAGAGATGGACGCATTTGGTGCTCGCTCGCAGCAGCTTGCTGTAAAAAACCAAAACAATGGTTTCTTCGAACGCGAAATTACACCGCTCACATTGCCAAACGGCACTGTTGTGAGCAAAGACGATGGCCCGCGAGATGGAACAACTGCCGAAGGCCT
>CAZHIN010000103.1:1483-4098 GCA_964532575.1 uncultured Acidimicrobium sp. | reverse complement strand
ACGGTGGTTGGAAATATTTGTCGACCGGCGCCTACACCGCTGACTTGGATGCAGCAGAAGCCGCAGCCGAAAAAATTATCTATTTCTAGCCGTTGGCTTTTTGGTTCTAACCACCGGCAACGAGAACGACGAGACCTACAAGCACAATTGCGGCAGAAGTAATTCGTCTGCGATGATCGCCTTCATCGAGCATCTTCCAGCCCGCAAACGCTGCAAGTACAACGCTTGACTCGCGCAGTGCTGCCACATAACCAACTGGCGCATGTTGATAAGCAACCATGATCAATGCATACCCGGCAGTGGATGCGATGCCGGCAAGGCCAAATCGTTTCCAGTTATTTCTGATTGCTGGAACCATCTCGGTTCGTCGTGTTGAAGCAACCCACAACGATGTGATGGCTGCGGCACACACGTTGAGCGCTAGCGCATATCCGATTGCGTTGGATTGTCGCGTTCCGTGACCGTCTACTACTGAATAAATTGCGATTGTTGAAGCAACAGAAAGTGCTGCACCTACAACATGCCATGAACCACTGGTCGCAAGTACGAGAAGTCCGGCAACGACCAACAAGATTCCGAATGCAGATACAAAAGAAATTGTGTCGTGCAAAATCAAAACGCCACCAAGTGCGGCAGCGAGTGCACCACCACCGCGCACGATTGGGTACGACATCGAAAAGTCTCCACGGTCATATGCGCGTGAAAGCAACAGAATGTACGGCACATGTGTTGCACCGCTTACTGCAGCCCAACTCCATGCGATCGGTGGCGCTCCCGCGATCAGGGTCCACACCACAATCACGACCCCAGAAAGTGCGCCGCCAATTGCAAACTGACCCCACAGTGCAAGTCGTTTATCCCCACTTTGCTTGACCGAGATATTCCACGATGCATGAAGCACTGCTGCAGTGAGCGCGAGGACCGTTGCGAGAAGCACCTTTGCAGGCTATTGCAATGGCGTAAACTGCATTGCGATGCCACTGTCTCAAAAAGTTTCGAGTGACAGCCCAATTGGCATGTTCGATTCGGGTTTTGGTGGGCTCACCGTCGCGCGCGCCCTCATCGACTTGATGCCACACGAAAATCTGGTGTACATCGGTGACACAGGTCGGTATCCGTATGGCAATAAACCTGCCGATGAAGTGCGTGGGTTCGCAAAAGAGTTGGCGTGGAGTTTGGTGCGCGAGTACGGCGCCAAGATGATTGTCGTTGCGTGCAACACTGCTGCATCAGTGGCCCTAGACGAACTTGTCGATGAATTGCCCGTTCCCGTAATTGGTGTAATCGACCCTGGTGCGCGAGCGCTTGTGCGAGTAACGCACAACAACAAAGTTGGCGTCATCGGAACTGTTGGCACAATTTCGTCGGGCGCCTATGTTCAGGCAGTGCGCCAAACTGGTGCGTCGGTTGCTCTGACGAGTGCGGCGTGTCCGGGCTTTGTCGAGTTTGTAGAGCGCGATCAAACAGCTGGTGATGAAGTGATGGTGCTAGCCGAGAGGTTGCTTGCTCCCGTACGTGATGCAGGGGTTGATGCGTTATTGCTTGGGTGCACGCACTATCCATATCTATCGCGTGTGATTAGTGATGTGATGGGACCAGGTGTCGTGCTGGTGTCGAGCGCCGACGAAACTGCATTTGTGGTCAAACAAGAGTTGGAGACTACGCATTTGGTGCGTCAAAGCACAGATGACTCACTGGGCGAGCATCAGTTTTTGTCATCTGGGGACATCGCATGGTTCGCACAACTGGGCAGGCGACTACTTGGACCAGAACTCGAGACGGCAACGCAGTGGAAGAATTAAGTTCGTAAATCTAATGTTAATTAGCACGACACAAAAACAGAAAGAAGCATGACATGACACGCTTTGATGGCAGACAACCTAACGAATTGCGACCGATGAGTTTTCAGCGCGACTTCACCGAAATGTCGGCAGGATCAGTATTGGTGTCGTTTGGTAAAACGCGTGTGTTGTGCACAGCGTCGGTGGATGAAGATGTGCCACGTTGGATGAAGGGCAGTGGCAAGGGTTGGGTTACTGCCGAATATTCGATGTTGCCAGGTTCTTCACCCGAGCGAGTTGACCGCGAGGCAGCCAAAGGCAAGCAGTCTGGTCGCACAGTCGAGATTCAACGATTGATTGGTCGTGCGTTGCGTTCTTCATGCGACATGAAAGTGTTGGGTGAGCGACAAATTTTGATTGACTGCGACGTGTTGCAAGCCGATGGCGGCACCCGCACTGCAAGTATTTGCGGCGCATTTTTGGCCTTGCATGATGCAATCGCTCGCGTGCAGCAAAACGGCGGTCTTGCAGCCAACCCGTTGCACTCGTTGTGTGCCGCAATCAGCGTTGGTATTCATAACGGCACACCAATCATTGACCTTCCATACGAGGAAGACTCCACTGCAGAAGTTGACATGAACGTTGTGATGCTGCAGCCAATTGGTGGTGGTGAAGCAACCTTCGTAGAAGTGCAAGGCACAGCCGAAGGCAAAGCCTTCAGTCGCAGCGAACTGGATGTGCTGTTAGGTCTTGCCTCTGATGGAATTGGCCAAATTTTTAACATGCAGCGCGAAGTAATCGCTATTGCGCCAAGCAGGCGCGCACTGGGGAGAT
>CAZHIN010000103.1:0-1383 GCA_964532575.1 uncultured Acidimicrobium sp. | reverse complement strand
AACATGCAGCGCGAAGTAATCGCTATTGCGCCAAGCAGGCGCGCACTGGGGAGATAATTGTGCTGCGCGTTGCGTGCGCGTCGGCAAACCCACACAAAGTTGCAGAGATTATTGGCTTGATGGGCGGGGTGGTTGATCTGGTGCCTCGACCAACAGATTTGGCCGATGTGGTTGAGGACGCCGACACGCTTGTTGGCAATGCGCGCCTCAAGGCAGTTGCAGTGTGCGTTGCAACCGGATTGCCTGCGCTTGCTGATGACACAGGTTTAGAAGTTGATGCACTGGATGGTGCACCAGGCGTGATCACTGCGCGTTTCGCAGGTGTAGGTGCAACAGATGCACAGAATCGACAAAAGATGTTGGCAGAGTTGAACGGAAAAAATGCAGTACAACGATCTGCGCGGTTTCGAACTGTTGCGCTGCTGCGATTTGCCGATGGTCGCGAGGTTGTTGCTCATGGTGTGTGCGAAGGCTCAATTGCGCCACACGAGATTGGCGATCGTGGTTTCGGTTACGACTCGCTATTTATTCCCAGTGATGGTGATGGCCGCACATTTGCCCAAATGACGATTGAAGAAAAGCACGAGTTATCACACAGGGGTCGCGCTTTTCGAGCACTTGCAGAAATGCTCAGTTTGCTCACCAACCGCGAAGGTCAATAGCCCATTGGTCGACGACCGCATTGTCGCTGATCACCCATGCGCTCTCATGCATCGCAATGGTCGGATCAATGTGTGCTGGTGTGACACGAATGTGAGATCCAACGGTTGGTGGTGGTCCATCAGGTGTTGAAAAAGTTGTGTGCTCATCAGAGCAGAACCACACCGAGTGGCCGTCAATAGTTGGGTTGCCATGATCCATTCCCAATGACTTCAAGCCAACATCAACGACAGACCACGAGCTGTTGGATGAAATCACGGTGCCGATAATCCACGCCGCCTGACGAAACGGGAAACCGTGTTGGGCGTATTGCGTATCCATCAACGAATATGAACCGGCCTGTATTTCGGTAACTGCGGTATCGGTGTGCAGGTCATAAGTGCCGGTGCCGCCAGCAGAAATAATTGGTCCACCAACATCTTGTGCAGCACTGGCCAAGAGTTGCATCGACTCTGCAACTTTGGCGAGGCGTTCACTTTTGTCAAGCACCATCATCAGGTGGCCTTCGTAACCCATCACGCCACGCACATCAATACCAAGTTTGCGCGCGTTATCAGCAAGTCGACCCGCATCGGTTGGTGCACAACCACAGCGGGGAAGTCCAACGTTGACGTCGATCAGCACGTTGTTGATTCCAGCAGTTGCGGCTGCACGAAGTGTCTCATCGGAATCAATGGCAACCGTGATCATTGATGATTCTTGCAACGCCGCCATTGCGCTCAG
>CAZHIN010000102.1:0-4198 GCA_964532575.1 uncultured Acidimicrobium sp. | reverse complement strand
CTTGCTCGCGCCAACGAACCCCAACGACTCCAAATGATCCACAAAATAATGACAACGTGTAATCCGACCCAGAACCATCGCGCGAGTTTGTCGGTTGCAAAGTCACTGCCCAACACAATCTGGTGCGAAAACGACATGGCAAGACCTACATACACCGTGAGGTGCACGAAATACCACATCTCGTAGGACAGCTGATTACGAAACCACTTGAGCGAACTTAAGGTCACAAGCAAGATAATGAGTGTTCCGACTGCAGTAAGCGCCATGTACGACTCGCCACCTGTGAGCGACTTCACCGCATTAAATACTCCACCTGGTGTCGACCATGCCCACACACTGAACACGATGTGCAAAATCAAGAGCAGCGACATTGCCACACCGAGCAAGCGGTGCCAGTTAAGCAATCGATCGAGGCCATACTTGCGCTCAAGCAGTGGTGTACGGGTCACCAAAATGAGTCCGAGTAACCCCGCTTCGCTGCACAACAAACCGGTGATCTGATCGAGTGCAGTCATTTTGGTGACGATCGAATTACCGAACCCGATCATTCCGCCGTGATGCCACCACATGCCCACGACAACGAGTGTGAAGAAACCGATGACAGCCCCAACATCGGTGTCGCGAATCAGGCTCGCTCCTGGTGAACGCAAATTTTGTATTGGTCGGCGCAGTGTTCGCTGTGGCATGGTTCTATTCTCTAAGACGAAAAGAACAAATACCTGCGAACTGCTACTTATTTGATCAAAATTGGCAAGGAATTTAAGATCGCCTAAACGGACGCAGCCCATTGGCGGGAACTGTTCCAAGAAGTCCATTCTGAAAATCATCAAAAGCTTGTTGTAGTTCGTCTCTGGTGTTCATCACAAACGGACCATATTGAGCAACTGGTTCACGTATTGGCTGACCACCGAGCAACATCACGTCTAGCGCTTCGTGTGCGGAGGCACGCAGAGTGATTGAGTCGCCATCAACGAACACCGCTAGCTGACCAAGATTGATTTGGTGTGCGTCATCTCCAACGGTTCCACTTCCCGACAACACATAAGCAAGTGCGTTATACGAAGCGTCCCACGGCAATGTCATCTGTGCTCCGGCACTGAGCGTTGCGTGTGCGACCACAATTGGTGTTTGTGTTGACCCGGGGCCATGATGACCTCCAAGATCTCCGGCAATTAAACGCACAAGCGCACCGCCATCCTCAGACGACAACAACACCACCTGATCGCCTTCCAAGTTTTGGTATGCAGGCGAAATCATTTTCAATTTTGAAGGCAAGTTGACCCACAACTGAATTCCGTGAAACAAACCGCCCCTAATCACCAAATCTTCGGGTGGAGTTTCGATATGCAAGATTCCGCTTCCGGCTGTCATCCATTGCGTGCCGCCGTTGGCAATGATGCCGCCGCCACCATGACTGTCTTGATGCACAAATGTGCCATCCATTAAATACGTAACTGTTTCGAAGCCACGATGCGGGTGCCAATCAGTACCGCGTGGTTCAAGCGGTGCGTAATGAATTTCTCCCATTTGATCCATCATGATGAACGGATCGAGATCGACTGTGGAAACGCCTGCAAAAGCGCGGCGAACCGGAAAACCTTCACCCTCAAAACCACTTGGTGCAGTAGTGATTGAACGGACTGAGCGCGCGCGCTTCGACATCGCTGCGCTTATTCGTGGAAGCGTAAGAGTGTCTGCGGTTACTGCTGGCATTTGAGTGCGCTACCTACTGTGGCGAGTACGTCGACAAGAAGTTTCCGATGCGACCAATCGCCTCAGTGAGATCTGTCGCCCATGGCAATGTCACGATGCGCAAGTGATCTGGTGTTGGCCAATTGAAACCAGTTCCTTGGACTACTAATACATGCTCGGCTCGCAACAAGTCGAGCACAAACTTGCGATCATCAGCAATTGGATACATATTGGGATCAAGTTTTGGAAAAACGTATAACGCACCCTTTGGTTCGACGCATGAAACACCAGGGATTTTGCGCAATGCGGTAATTGCGGCGTTGCGTTGCTCGAGCAATCGCCCGCCCGGCAACACCAAATCCTTAATACTCTGTCGCCCCCCGAGCGCAGTCTGAATTGCGTGCTGAGCAGGCACGTTGGCACACAGTCGCATGTTGGTGAGCATTGTGATGCCTTCGATGTAACTGCTCGCGTGTTTTCGCGGGCCGGTCATCACCATCCACGCTGCACGAAAACCAGCGAGACGGTACGCCTTCGAAAGGCCATTGAACGTGAGAGTAAATACATCTGGCGCAATACTTGCAAACGTCGTGTGCACTGCGTCGTCGTACAAAATCTTGTCGTAGATTTCGTCGGCCATCACAATGAGATTTCGCTCAGCTGCAAAGTCGGCAATCTCGCGCAAGATCTGTGGGCTGTACACAGCGCCAGTTGGATTATTTGGGTTGATGATCACGATCGCTTTTGTGTGATCGCTCACTTTTGCCCTGATGTCGTTCATGTCGGGCATCCAGCCGTTTGATTCATCGCACAAATAATGCACCGGTGTGCCACCCGACAAACTTGTCGATGCAGTCCACAGCGGATAATCGGGGGCCGGAATCAAAACTTCATCGCCTTCATTCAGCAATGCGTTGAGTGCGACCTGAATAAGTTCGCTCACTCCATTGCCCAACCACACGTCATCTACATCGGTGATATCGATGCCGCGCTCTTGATAGTGCTGCACGACTGCAGTGCGCGCAGACAAGATGCCTTGTGAATCTGAATAGCCCTGTGATGTTGGCAAATTGCGCACAACTTCCACCAACACTTCTGGCGGAGTCTCAAAACCAAACGGTTGAGGGTTTCCAATATTCAGTTTGATAATTCGGTGTCCTGCAGCCTCAAGTCGCTTGGCTTCTTCAAGCACAGGCCCACGAATGTCATACAAGACATTGGCCAACTTGTGCGACTGCAGAATTTCCATGACTGTCAAGGCTACGCCGAGGCGCTTGTCAGCCACGCCTTATTTATCGTTGCAGCGCTAAATTTAGAGACATCGAACCCACCAAAATCGTCCTCTTCTACAAGTTCACACCGCTTGCCGACCCAGAAGCAATACGCCTGTGGCAGCGCGCACTTTGCGAACGCCTTGATCTCAATGGCCGAATCATCATTTCGAAAGATGGCATCAATGGCACCGTTGGGGGTTCGTTGGCATCGATCAAAAAATACGTGCGCGTGACCAAAGAGTTTCCTGCGTTTAAAACCATTGACTTCAAGTGGTCTGATGGCATCGGCAATGATTTTCCACGCATCGAGATACGCGTGCGCGACGAGATTGTTACGTTTGGTGTTCCCGACGAAATCAAGGTTGACGAAAATGGAATCATCGGTGGCGGTGTGCACCTCAAGCCAACCGAAGTAAACCAACTCGTTGCCGAACGAGGCGACGATGTCGTTTTTTTTGACGGCAGAAGCGCATACGAGGCGCGCATCGGCAGATTCAAAAACGCAGTGATCCCAGATGTCGAAACGACTCCAGACTTTGTTGCCGAAATAGAGAGTGGCAAGTACGACCACCTCAAGGACAAGCCGATTGTTTCGTATTGCACCGGCGGCATCCGCTGTGAGGTGTTGTCAGTGATCATGAAAAATCGCGGATTCAAAGAGGTGTATCAAATCGATGGCGGCATAGTTCGCTATGGCGAAGAGTTTCGCGACAAAGGCCTGTGGGAAGGCTCACTATACGTTTTTGATCGTCGTCTCAAGATGGAATTTAGCGATCAAGCCAAAGTGTTGGGAACGTGCGACTTGTGCTCAGCACCCACTGCACAGTTTCATAACTGTTCTAACCTCGCTTGCCACAAGTTGACATTGGTTTGCAGTGCGTGCGAAGCCGCATCACCCACAATTTCGTGTGAAGACTGCCGCGAGCAAGACTAGAACTATGGCTGTTGCATCTCATCCACATCAAGGAATCGTCACGCTCGATCTTGAAGGCGTGTTGGTGCCCGAGATTTGGATTGCCGTTGCAAAAAGCACTGGTATTCCAGAGTTGCAGCGCACTACTCGCGACGAGCCCAACTATGACGTGCTCATGAAATCGCGTATTCAAATTCTCGACCAACATGGCCTCACCATGAGCCGCATCGAGCAAGTGATCGCCGGTTTGTCCCCTATGCCAGGTGCCGTCGAATTTTTGGATGCGCTGCGCGAGCGCACACAGGTCATCATTCTCTCT
>CAZHIN010000101.1:0-4201 GCA_964532575.1 uncultured Acidimicrobium sp. | reverse complement strand
AAAGTCGGTAGATGTTCCACCGACATCGACCACGATTGAGTTGGTTAATCCGGTAAGGAATGCTGCACCTCGAAGCGAGTTTGCAGGGCCAGAGCCAATCGTCAAGATTGGGAATCGCCGAGCAAAATCAAGCGCCATGAGCGTGCCATCGTTTTGCGCCAACAACATTTCAACAGCCAGTCCTGCACTGTTGATTACGTCTTGAGTTGCTGTAATCACCTGTCCTATGACGCCGAAGAGTGCAGCATTGAGAATCGTGGCGTTCTCGCGCTCGAGCAGGCCCAAGCTTCCGATTTCATGACTGAGCGTCACTGCCATGTTGTTGCCCAATACTTCACTCACGATTTCGCGTGCGCGCTCTTCGTCTTGCGGGGAGGTTGGGCTAAAAATGCTGGTAATGGCGATTGCATCAACCGTGTTTGCAACGCTCGATAAAAACTTTCTGACTCCATCTTCGTCGAGTGGGGAAATTCGTCGACCATCTACGTAGTGCCCACCTTCGAGAATGCAAGCGCCAACGCACACCGCTTCTCGCAAGTCATCTGGCCATGACTCCATGGGCTCAAGTGAGAGTGACGCCGGTGCACCAAGTCGAATAGCCGCTACTCGGCCCAAGGCTCGCCGCTCTAAAATTGCATTTGTTGCATGAGTAGTGCCAAGCATGACGCGACCGATTCGTTGCGCATCTGTGCCAAGCGCATCAATTACATAAGTGAGCGCATTTTGCATGCCCGACCGCACATCAGAAGTTGTCGCTTGCTTGGTGCGAGCAAGTATGTGGTTATTTTCGTCAAGTACAACTGCATCGGTGTTAGTGCCACCGACATCGATACCAACGCGCAGATCGAGTCTCATCGCTGTGATTCCTCAATCGGCACATAGTTAATGTCGTATCCGAATGCTCGAGGACCAACGGTTTGCAGTGCTCGTTCGGTTCGCCATAGCGGATCGCAGGGCCATGCCATCGCGGTAACTCGCATGGCGTACTTCATTTCTTCAGTTGCAATCGCAGTACCGGTTTGTGTGTCAAGCACAGAAATGAGGTCGGGGACACTCGCCAGAATGCGACCGTTTTCTTGTGCGACAAGGTTTTCGTTCTGGATGTCAATGCGCACTTGGCGTCCACTGTCTATTCCGGTTCCGCTAATCGTGACACTGCCGCGCACGAAACCGCCATGAGTATGCCGTTCGATTTCGGAAATCTTGCCAGTGATCAAGACTTGTGCACCGAGTAATGATTTGAGTCTTTCTATCGGTTCTTGTGCGCCTCGCACTGCACGACCCATCTCAATCGCATTACTGAGCGAACCGTTAATAACATTGCCGAGCATCGTTGCTGCGGGGTTGATGTAGTCGGCCATTAAGGCGACACCTCCAGCAGCAATGGTGAATGCTCGTGATTCTGATTCTGCAGACTCCCCGCTTGTGGGTGTAATGGTGATGGAGTTGCCTTGAAAGTCAACGAGGACAATCGGCGTCAGAGGCAGACCACGAACAAAAAATGAACCCATCTGCACTTCTGGAAAAGCCCGACCCATGGTGTCTGCATCGACAATTGGCAATCCCAATCGTGATGCCCACATCACTGGTTCGACTCCATTTGAACCACCGATTTCACTCGCCATTATTGCAACGACTGGTTTGTTAAAAACGCGCTCAACTTCTTGGCGCAACAATTGTGCTTCTCCGCCGTTATTCAACATCTCAAACGAGATGGTGGGTGCTCCAATTCCACATATGGGCATCACCAAACCATCTGCGGCGACATCTTCGAGTTGAACAACTGTGACAGGTCCAAACTTCCGTATTGCACTTTTGGTTTCCAAAATTGCTCCACCAACGCTTCCACCGCCACCAGTTCCAAGAAGCGCGCATCCAAAAGCAAGGTCTTCAACATCGCCTTGAGTTATTTGAGTTATTACATTTTGGGACACGGCCGTGCTCTCTTGAGGTGTGTCATACTGTAATCAATTCACAGTTGGGGGACTCATGAACAAGAATTTTCTCAAAATCATCGCGGCTGCAGTACTTGGACTCGCGACACTCGCTGCTGGTATGTCCACAAGTGCCTCTGCTGAAGGTGATTTAACTTTTTCTGTTGGAATCACCCAAGACATTGATTCGCTGAATGTGACGGTTGGATTCTTGGTAATTGATTATGAGATTTGGAATCTCACGCTGCCAATGCTGACGAGCAAGGCTGCATCTGATTTTTCTATTCTGCCGAACATGGCCGAATCGTGGTCGAGTAGCGAAGATGGCCTGACATGGACGTATAAGTTGCGCAGCGACTTGAAGTGGAGTGATGGCGTACCGATGACCGCCGATGATGTGGCGTACACGATCACGAGGTCGGTGCAAGACGGTTGGTGGAATCACACAACGGTGACGGCCAACCTCACTGCAACCGCTACTGACGCCCAAACACTTGTTGTCGTTTCTTCGGTACCCGATCCAAAGTTGCCAATACTTGATGTGTATATCGTGCCGAAACACATCTACGAAAAAATTTCTGCAGAAGAAATGCCAAATTATCTTGCCAACGACAATGTTTCTGGGGGTCCTTTTCAGATTGTTGAGCGCAAGGAAGGCGAGTTCATTCGACTCATTCAAAACCCAAATTGGTTTGGCAAAAAACCAGCAATTGATCAGTTGATTTTTCGAACCTTTGAAACAGCAGAAGCCCAATACAACGCACTTAAAGCGGGAGACCTGGACGCAGTTGACGACGTACCGGGCAAAATTTTTACTGCAGTTGCTGCAGGTGACGTACCGAACATCATCGGAGTTGCCGGTAATCAAGGATCTTTCAGCGAACTAGCGATGAATTCAAGTTGCCCAACAGGTATCGGCGATGGACATGTGGCTCTGAAGGATCCCAATGTGCGTCGCGCAATAAACTGGGCGATTGATCGTCAGTTGTTGGTTGACAAGGTGTTGAATGGTTTTGGAAAACCGGCTGTAAGCATTTCGGCTTCTGCGAACCCCGCTTTTGATTATCAGGTTGCACCAGAGGACACGTATTCATATAACCCCGAGAAGGCTAATGCGCTTCTTGATGAAGCAGGATGGATTGACACGAATGGGGATGGGGTGCGCGACAAAGACGGGGTTGAATTAAAGCTCCGCTATTTTGATCGCTCGGTTGGTGGTGCATCAGATACGACACCATTCATCACAGGATTCTTAAAAGATGTTGGCATCGCTACCGATGTCAAGACGTTTGATGAAGACAGTCTTGCGTCAATTCAGTCAAAAAGTGAGTTTGATTTGTATACATGGGGCTGGTCTCCGTATGCGGATCCGGACAACATGTTGTCAGACTTCATCACTGCTGCAGTACCTACCGACCCAGCAGTTGGTGGATATAACGACGGCAACTGGTGCAATGCAGAATACGACGCTCTGTACGAGAAGCAACATGTCGAACTGGATCCAGTTAAGCGTGCAGATTTGATTCAACAGATGCATAAAATATTTGTCAACGATGGTCCTTATGCGGTGCTCTACAAGTACGACAACCTGCAAGCGTTTCGGTCGGACAGGTGGCAGAACTTTGTGCGCCAACCAGCCGAAGTTGGACCAATCATGTTTACTCAGACCTCGTCGGCTTATCTCGATTTGGAGCCTGTTTCTGGTGGCGGTGGCGGTGGCGGCACCAACACAATTGTTGTGATTGGCGTGGCACTTGTTGTCGCCGGTGTCGTATTTACTCTCGTGCGAAGTCGTCGAAAGAAAAGTGCAGACGATCGCGCATAGCAATCATCCGCGAGCAGTAAAAGATGAGTAATCGCTATGTGTTCAAGAAGATTGTTGGTGCACTGCTGACGCTGTTTGCAGTTGTTGTCTTTAACTTCTTCTTGTTTCGGATTGTTGATCGAGATCCCTTGACCAAATATCGAGGCCGCAGCAAACTCACAGTAGAACAACGCGAAACCATGATTCGTCGGATGGGCTTAAGTGGTTCTAAATGGGATCAATTCATTGTCTATATCAAGTCAACGTTGCGGCTTGACTTTGGTAGATCATTTGATTCGACCCGACCAGTGTTACGCGAGATATCTGATCGACTTCCTGCGACATTGATTCTGGTTGGCGTTTCAACGGCCTTGACAATCGCTATTGGTTTATACATCGGAGCAAAGGCTGGGTGGTCGAGGGGGAGCCGTTTCGACCAAGTGTCAACATCTTCAACGATGGT
>CAZHIN010000100.1:3988-4244 GCA_964532575.1 uncultured Acidimicrobium sp. | reverse complement strand
GCCAATTGTCGTCAGTTATTCATCGAGCCCACCAGCGGAAGTGATATTCGCTGACCCACCCGTTGATGTTGCACCAACTGCAGTTGCATCTCTCACCTGCTTTGAACAAATTGAGTACGCGGGCATTCTTCGCGGTACTCAGCACGAAGCTGAAGCCAAATTGCTGATTGATTACTTGACTGATCTCACATTTCAGAATGATCTGCCGCTCACCCAGTTTGTTTTTCCCGCACAAAATGGCGCAATATTGCCTGAC
>CAZHIN010000100.1:2226-3925 GCA_964532575.1 uncultured Acidimicrobium sp. | reverse complement strand
GCTGCGTCTTGAGGCAAACGTGATTGCGACCAATCGCACTGCCTGGATTGACGAGTGGTCAGCCATCGTTCTGAAATAGCTACTTGACACAACCATGAATCAGCTTGTGCAATCCAACTTCACGCTGTCGCCTTATAGGCGCAGTGCTCGTTGGCTTTGGATTGCACCAACAGTGTTCTTGGTGTTGATGTTGGTGATACCTACAACGGCAATAATTTTGCGCGGTGCAACCATTGAGGGTTTCAACGATGGCTTCAAAGATGTCATCAATAATTCCTCAATCAGACAAGCATTGTGGTTCACCGCTTGGCAAGCACTTGCAAGCACTATGTTGACCTTGATTGTTGCGCTTCCAGCGACATTTGTGTTGTCTAGATTTTCGTTTACAGGCAACCGCGCCTTGCAGGCTCTCATCACCGTGCCGTTTTTATTGCCAACAGTGGTGGTTGGCGCTGCATTCTTGGCTGTACTGCCATCTCAACTGCATTACACAGCAATCGCATTGATCGCCGCGCACGCATATTTCAATCTCACCGTTGTGGTGCGCATCGTTGGTGCGAGTTGGGAACAACTGCATCCAGGCATTGAGCAAGCGGCAAGAACTCTTGGCGCATCTCCGATAACCGTCTTTCGTACGGTAACGCTGCCACTTTTACGCAGTGCACTTGCTACTGCAAGCGGAGTAATTGCACTATTTGCATTCACCTCATATGGAATTGTGCGCACACTTGGAGGTCCCGCAAGATCGACAATCGAAACTGAGATCTATACACGCAGCGTTTTGATTGGCGACATGTCGGGTGCGCTAGCGCTCTCGGTTTTGCAGATGATTGTGCTCACAGCGATGTTGTGGTGGTGGGCAAGTTTGCACAGCCGTAAAACTGCAGTCCCTCAAATATCTGTAGAAATGCGACCGCCAAGTACTCGCAGCCAAATTGCACTGGTGTATGGCATCGCACTTTCCACTGCTGCGGTTGTCATCGCCCCATTAACCGCGCTTCTCTGGCGCTCACTTACCCATTCAGCACCGGGCACCAATCGCTTTACGCTTAGCGGATGGCGAGCCGTTGCATCGTCAACAACATTCTCAGCAATTTCCACCAGCGCGCAGTTTGCGTTATGCGCCATGGTGATAGCAACGATCCTCGGACTCATGGTGTCTCTAGGCGTTGCGTACGGATCATCAAGATTTGTGTGGCTCGAGCGCATTTCGATACTGCCACTCACCGTCTCCGCGGTGACTATTGGACTTGGCCTTCTGATCACATACGACACTGCGCCATACGATTTTCGATCAGCCTGGATCATCACTCCACTCGCCCACTCCTTGATTGCTTTGCCGCTTGTGGTTCGCATAGTGCTTCCAGTCGTGCAGCAAATTCCAAGAAGTCTGCAGTCTGTCGCGTCCACCCTTGGGGCAACGCCGCTACAAACTTGGCTAACTGTTGATCGCCCTCTGATATCTCGTGCACTAGGTGCATCAGCGGCTTTGGCATTTGCTGTTTCAATCGGTGAGTTCGGTGCAACAAGCTTTCTTACTCGCAGAGGCAGTGAAACTCTGCCAGTAACAATCTCGCGACTCCTCTCACGACCCGGTGACACGTTACGAACTCAGGCCTATGCGCTCTGCGTCATTATTGTCGTTATCAGCATGATTGCAATATTTTTGATTGACATGTTCCGACCAAGTAGAAAAGCC
>CAZHIN010000100.1:1213-2213 GCA_964532575.1 uncultured Acidimicrobium sp. | reverse complement strand
TGCATGCCTCAGCGTTGCGCGCGGCGAGATTGTCTCACTCGTTGGCCCAAGTGGTTCAGGCAAAACAACACTGCTACGGGTGATTGCTGGACTTGAACTACCAAGCCGAGGAACAGTGGTTATTGACAACAAACTGATGACTGGTATTCCAACCCACAAGCGTGATGTAGGCCTCGTGTTTCAAGACAACCAGTTATTTCCACACCTTTGCGTTTTTGACAACATCGCTTACTCATTGCGAATTAAACGAGTTTCAAAAGCACTGCAGATTGAGAAAGTAAATGAGATGCTGAGTCTCATCGGCATGGAAGATCTTGCACGTCGTGACGTTGGCCAGCTTTCGGGCGGCGAAGCAAAACGAATTGCAGTCGCACGCGCGCTCGTTGCTGATCCATTTATTTTGTTACTCGACGAACCGCTCACCGGTCTCGACGCTGAACTTCATGATCGACTACTCGACGACATGGGCGCTCTACTGCGTGCTCGCAGAACCACCGTGGTGCATGTCACCCATGATCACAATGAGGCAACACGGTTGTCTGACCGCGTAGTCGACGTACGTACTTTGGGTCAGTCGGGTGTGCAAGTACAGTAAAACGCAATGACTTTCGATCCAGTACGCATTGGGTTTTTAGGAACCGGTTTCATTGCCACTTATCACTCCAAGAGTCTCAAGCGAGGTGGTGCAAATATTGTGCGTGCAGGCGCGTACGATCCAGACACCAATCGTGCGCAGTCTTTTTGTACAGCGAGTGGTCATGTGCAGTGCGCCTCAGAGGACAAAGTAATTGCAACGGCTGATGCCGTATATGTATGTACGTGGACTTCTGAGCATCGCAGGCTTGTTGAAAAAGTCATTGCTGCTGGCAAAGCAGTGTTTTGTGAAAAGCCCCTTTCGCCAACCCTTGCTGAAGCCAAATTGCTCGTAGAAAACGTAAATGCAAGCGGAGCAATAAACCAAACAGGTTTAGTTCTGCGTCATGCACCGAGTTATTTGTGG
>CAZHIN010000100.1:939-1199 GCA_964532575.1 uncultured Acidimicrobium sp. | reverse complement strand
AGCCGGACGGGTCATGAATGTGGTGTTTAGAGATGATCAGTTCATTCCAATTCAGAGCTACTACGCATCGGACTGGCGAAAAGATGTGGACCGTGCGGGCGCAGGAACTCTGCTTGAGCACAGCATTCATGATGTAGATATGTTGCACTTCCTGATTGGCGACATCACCAACACGAGCATGCGATCACACAACTTTCATGGTCATCTCGGCATAGAGGATTCTGTAAGTGCAACAGTGCAATTTGCAAACGGAGCCGTCG
>CAZHIN010000100.1:0-907 GCA_964532575.1 uncultured Acidimicrobium sp. | reverse complement strand
TCAGCGCAGTGTGGAAGTGTTTTGCGAAAATCGAACGATCACGATGCGTGGTCACGAATGGTTTGGTCCAGTCGAGTGGCACGACAGCGATGGCACTTCCGGTTCTCTCGCGAATGATGAGTTACTCGCGCGCACTGAACCACTCGCCTTTGGTGCAACGAATGCCGATGTCGCATTTGTGCATGCAGTCGCCACACACACTCAGGCTTATCCAGACGTCAACGTTGCATTGCGAGCACATATGGTCGTTGATGCCATGTATCAATCTGCTGCCCAAAACGGTACGGATGTGAGCATCAATGGCTGAGAGTTATTTTGTTGAAGAAGTGCCAACTTCCGAGGTACTCGTGCTCCGTATGGCAGTACTCAGAGATGGAACACCGTCTCAAGACCCGCGCTACAAAGAGGATGATACGGAAGGTTCGGTCAATCTCGGGATCAGAAACAACAACACCTTGATTGCGTGCTCGACGTGGTTGCCACGACCCTGGCCACTAGACATTGACGCGCCGGCAACACAATTGCGTGGGATGGCCGTAGCCAAGCATGTACAAAGTAACGGAATTGGCCGCGTACTTCTACAAGCTGGAATCGACAGAGCGGTATCTCTCGGATCAACATATGTTTGGGCACGTGCACGCGATAATGCTCTGTACTTTTATGAGCGGAACGGTTTTGCAACTATCGGCGAACAATTCATTGACGATGCAACTGGACTTGGGCATCATCTCGTGATGCTGAAAATCAACTAACTATTTATTTTTTGATTTCAACAGCTATTTTGAACAGCGTTGTTGAACTTGCTGTTTCCTTGACCAGGATCTCGACTACCCACTCACCCGAATATGCAAACTCGGTTACCCCCGAAAAGTGATTGGATCCTGTCTCTTCCAACTCAATTGGACCA
>CAZHIN010000099.1:0-4402 GCA_964532575.1 uncultured Acidimicrobium sp. | reverse complement strand
CCGTTGCCGTCGCTGCATCGTTTGGCCGACAACACGAGAGTTTCGTGTTGTTCTTCTGGTGCTATCAGTGTTTGCATATTTTCTGTTCCTTTCATTGCTGTTTGTTGTATTGATTGGCTTCACATCGGAGAACACATTTCGGGGGGAAATAAAAAAGCCGCCGGGATTTCTCCCAGCGGCCTCTTGGCGTTCTCCGACGTGAAATCTGTTACGTCTGGAACCCCAGGAGGCCTTTGACCGGGCGCTTCGTGAAATCTTTCGAATATTTCGCGACTCCGGCCTGCATATCAAACCAGCGTGAATAACGGCTGGTGATTGCGGCTACTACGGCCACGGTTGCAAACGCGCGCGCGCCAGCCACTGCTGACGAATTGCTACGGGTATTGGCGTGTTGCAACATGGGATATGTAGCAAACCATCATCTCGGGCCATTTGCAAGCGATTTAATGCAACGACCGTGAGACTCAATGCCCTATAGGGTTTGAGCGTCATGTGGCAACCTGCAAACCCAGTTGAAATGCCCAGCGATGGCCGTGTTTTTGGCACTGAACGCAGGGTGCGGCTCGGCGATGTAACCCCCAAGGGCCGACTGCGTCTTGATGCGACTGCGCGCTATTTGCAAGACATTGCCAATGATGATGCGGTCGACGGCGCGTATTCCGACATCCACGGTTGGGTGGTGCGTCGCACCGAAATGTGGGTGCATCAGTTTCCGTTGTACATGACCGATGTATCGGTGCAGACATGGTGTGGTGGTTATGGCTCACACTGGGCGGAGCGTCGAACAACTATTACTTCACATGACGGTGCGCGCATCGAGTCGGCAGCATTGTGGGTGCACGTTGACATGCAAACAATGAAACCAACACCGTTGCCTGAAGACTTCTTGCAGATGGTTGACAAAGCAAGTGCAGGCCGAAAGATTCGCTCGAGTTTCTTAATAGGCAAATCGTTGCCACCACTTGATGCTCCGGGTGCGACAAGCGAAGCATGGTCGGTGCGATTTGCCGACATGGATGCAGTGGGCCACATGAACAATGCGTCGTATTGGATTGCTCTCGAAGAGTATTTGTCTACTCATAGCAACGCTCGCCGCGCACCACTGCATGCAACTGTCGAGCATCACTTGGCTGTCGACCCAGGTGATGAAGTGCGCATCGTCACTCAAGACTTAGGTGATCGTGTCGTGTTGCGACACGTGTTGGGCGATAACCGAGTTGCTGCAGTAACGCAACTTGTTGCGCTGTAACGAAACTCGTTACGACTCACGTTCTATTTAGTGCGACTGTATTCGCGTATTCCTTCACGCACCGTGTAGTCAAACTCACCGGCAATGCGCAGGTGTTCAAGGTGGGCAAATGTTTCGCTGTCGGCCATCGTGCCTTGCGCGCGCGGTGAAAACAAGTGTCCAGAATATTCAGTGACAGTGAGAGGCTTGTCAAGGTCGCTTGCAACTACTCGCAGTTTGTCAAGTCGTCCGATGTGGTGTTCTTTGATCTGTTCGCAACGCAGTGCCAGATTTGCAAAAGGCAGACCATGTGCGGGCAGCGACACCTTGACTTGTGAACCAAATGCACCAACCTTGTCGAGCGAATCAAAAAAACCTTTGAGAGGGTCTGCATTTTTGGTCATGCCCGAAATGTGTGGGGTAATTGTTGGCAACACATGATCTCCGCACAACATCACGCCGGCTTCAGGGTCAAATAAACAGAGATGATCTTCGGTGTGCCCAGGTGTGTGAATGGCCATCCACTCGCGCCCTGCTAGTGAAATGTGCTCTCCTTCGGCAAGCCTGATCGTGGGTTTTGGTGCACGAAACAATGTGGGAAAACGGCTTGAGCCTTTGTAATACATCTTGCGCCGCCACGGCAGTGAGTGCCCTGGCCCTCCCCACGGTGTGTCACCAAATGCAACATGGGGAGTAGCGGCTGTCTCGACATCGACGTCGTCTGGTTCGGTCGGATCAAAGAACATCCGAAAACTTTCGTGCGTAATGATGTCTGCTCCAGTTTCGGCACGCAGTCGGCCAGCACCACCAAAGTGATCTGGGTGACTATGCGTCACGATGATGGAGTGCACTCGCCTCAGTGGCACTCCGATGTCGGCAAGTCGGTTATTGATTGCTCGCCACGTTGCTTTGCCCGGAAGGCCGGGGTCGACAACGGTGACACCACGCGAGTCTTCCAGCACATACATATTGACGTGGCCAAGACCTGGCATGTCAATAGGAAGTTGAGTGCGCAAAATATTTGGTGCAACCTCTGTAATTTCCGCGGTTGCAGGCACTTGTTCTTGTTTGGTGTAGACCTTGTCGCTCATGCTTGACTGTTTTTGTTTCCAACTTCGGTAACAAACAATTTGTCGCGATAGAACTGCAACTCGCGCACGCTTTCTTTAATGTCGTCCATTGCGCGGTGTGATCCGCCTTTGTTTGGTCGATCAATACCAACTTTTGGATACCAACGCTTAGACAGTTCTTTAATGCTCGACACATCAACGCTGCGATAGTGCAAATAATTTTCGATCTCGGGCAAATACTTGGCAAGAAAGCGTCGGTCAGTACCAATCGAGTTTCCGCACAGTGGCACCGATCGGGCTTCGGGCACGTGCACTGCAATAAATTCGAGTGTGGCTTTGCCGGCTTCTTCCAACGTCACGGTTGATGCCTTGATGGCGTCGAGAAGCCCGGACTTCGTGTGCATCTCGACCACGATTGGTTGCATCAGTGCAAGCACCGAGTCGGGTTGGTGAATCACGAGGTCTGGGCCTTCGGCAATGATCGCCAGATTGTCGTCGGTAATCAGGGTGCCTATTTCTACGATCACATCGGTTTCTGGGTCAAGCCCAGTCATCTCCAGATCCATCCACACCAGCACGCCATGCAATCTAGGCGTATTGTCGCTGTATGACTCATCAGACCCTTTCGGTCGCTGTTCAGCGCCTCGACCCCGATCTGCCCCTTCCAGCCACCGCCCACAATGGCGATGCAGGCGTTGATCTCTATGCACGTGAGAACGCCACCATTGCAGCCAAGGGTGGGCGAGTGCTGATGCCCACTGGCTTGGCAATTGCAATACCGCTTGGGTTTGCGGGCCTTGTCGTGCCCCGTAGCGGCCTAGCGCTGAAGCACGGAATCACGCTGGTGAATACACCTGGCATTATCGACAGCGGCTATCGCGGCGAACTCAAAGTGGTGATGATCAATACTGATCCGACAGTGGACTACTTGGTGACACGCGGCGACCGTATTGCGCAATTGTTGATTCAACGCATTGAAACAATTGACTGGAATGTGGTGGACAATCTTGATGGCGAAGATCGCGGCGGCGGGTTTGGCCACTCTGGTCGGTAGTTAACGCTTGCTTGGGCCTCTGTTGAGAAGCACGCCATCATTTTCGAGTTGCACAATTTCTTCGTTACTCAATCCTGTAATTTCTGAAAATATCTCACGGTTATCTTCGCCCCGATATTTGGCATCACCTTGCGTTGTGGTGTCAGAGCCAGAGAAGTGCCACGGGCTGTTGGGGATGCGCACCGTTCCATCGCCTCGATCACTGACGTAAATAATTGCCTCTCGCTCTTGAGCCCACCGTGTATCAGCCAACTCACCAACACTGCGCAATCTTCCGACGGCAAGTTGGTGTTGTGAAAGTCGATTTTCGATCTCGTCACTTGTGGGAACAGTTTTTGCCCACGCTTTCATAATTGTCATCAACTCATCAAAATGTTCAAGGCGTGTTGCGACGTCACTAAATCGTGGATCACTCAACAACTCGGGTTGTTGCATTGCGGCAACAAAAAAATCAAATGTTCCGCGCTCTGCTGGGTGACCACTGACAACAACCATCGATCCATCGGCCGCTGTGAGTACGGGGTAGTCGGCTGGTTGAAACGAGCGAATCTCACCAACGGGCTCTACACCTGTCCACATCTGGTTGTGGGCGTGTTCATTCACGTACAACATGGTCTCGGCCATCGACACGTCAATGTATTGACCAACGCCAGTTTGCTCGCGCTGATACAGCGCCGCCAAGACGGCACTCGCTGCTTCAAGAGCGGTGTACACATCACCATGACTATGCGGATCATTTGCATATTGTCCACCCCGCACATCTCCCTGATGTTTGGTGATGCCAGTTTCGGCATTGACAACAGGCGCATAGGCACGACGTGTTGTCCACGGGCCGGTTGCTCCGTAACCCGTGATTGATGCGTAGATCAATCGTGGTTGTATCTGTGCGAGAGTCTCGTAATCAAGACCCATCTTAAGCATGACGCCAGGCCGAAAGTTTTCAATCACGATGTCGCACTGAAGCGTGAGTTTTTTGAGAAGCTCAACTGCCTCTGGCTTTGTCATGTCGAGCGAAATATTTTTCTTGCCCACATTTTGTTGAATGAAATA
>CAZHIN010000098.1:0-4628 GCA_964532575.1 uncultured Acidimicrobium sp. | reverse complement strand
TTTGACCGAACTTGCGTCGCACCTCATCGTTGCTGGTGGAAAACGGCTGCGACCTGTAATGACTATTGCAGCGGCGCAAGTGGGTGGCAAGGCCGAAGTGTCGGATGATGTAATTCAAGGGGCAATCGCGTGCGAGCTCGTCCACCTTGGGTCGTTGTATCACGACGATGTGATGGATGAGTCGACAATGCGCAGAGGTGTTGACACAGTGAACGCTAAGTGGGGCAATCTGCAAGCGATTGTTGCCGGAGATTTTTTGTTGGCACGCGCATCGGGTATTGCTGCGTCGTTAGGCAACGAAATTGCTGGCTTGTTGGCACGCACGATTGCCGAGTTGTGTGAGGGTCAGATCGAGGAACTGCAACACACATACTCGGTTGCACGCACCGTGCCGTCATATCTTGTCAGCATCGAAGGCAAAACAGCATCGTTGTTTGCAACATCGGCTCGCATTGGTGCACTTGTGGCTGGTCATGATGCCGATGTTGTTGAGGCTCTCACAAATTATGGAACCGCGTTTGGCATGGTGTTTCAAATTGTTGACGACATCTTGGATGTGATTGCAACTGATGCCGAACTTGGCAAGCGAGCAGGACACGATATGGAAGAGGGCGTGTACACACTGCCCGTGTTGCTGACGCTCGCACAACAATCGAGTGACGCTGACGAACTGCGCGGTTTTCTTGGCAAGCCTCTTTCGCAAACCGAACGAGAGCGTGCTCTTGCAATCGTGCGTGCGCACTCAGGAATTCGAAGCGCTATTGAAAGTGCAAATAACTATGTGCACATGGCCGAAACTGAATGTGATCGCATGCCACAAGGTGTTGTGACCGACGCATTGCGCGCAGCACCGGCTGCACTGCTGGCATCAATTATTCGCTAAATATTCTGTTGCAGATAATTCGCTGCCGCCAGCCCAGAGAGTGCGGCACCTTCAACCTTTGGTCCGCCAAACGCATCTCCTGCTAACACGATCATTTCGTTAGCCCAATAACGCTCGGGCCAGATAGTAAGTGGTGTAGCGAAGCGCCATTTTTTTATCTGACTGGTCACAACAGTTGCATCACCAATCCAAGGCTTGGCCTGATTAAGCAACAGTTGATGCACATCCTCTAGTTGGTCGTCCCAGTGTTTAAGACTGAATTGTGGGTTGGCGTGCATGGTCAGCGCAGTCGCCACAGAGACACCTTTGATTGCATTGTCGGCAATAAATGAAAATGTGTCATCGGGGTTTTGTATGCCACCAGTTGCCGCGCCTGATCTTGACAGTGCAGACGGTTTGTCGAGCACTGCAAGCAGGCAAATAGTGCGGTCGTATTCGGTGCGCAGCATTGGCTCGGGCAATTCGATACCGGCGGTGACGAGTAATGCATATGTCTGGGGCAACGGACAGGTAACGATAAGTGCGTCAGCAAGGACAGCCGTGCCGTCATCAATGTTGAGTTGCCACCTGCTCGTTGCTCCACGAACAATTGAAAACGCAAGCATGTTGCATCGCACATCAAGGCCTTGCGCCAAGTGTTTGGCGATGTCGGTCATGCCGTGCACACCTCGGTATCGCGGGTAGCCATCGTTACTGTTCGCGTCGCGATTAAAACCACGACACCATTCGGTGACGACTCCAGCAGCGAGCCACTCTGCAACATGTGATTCAAAAGAAGATTCTCGTACAGTAAAAAATTGCGCGCCGTGATCGAGCGTTGCATTGTCTATACGACGTGTCGCTAAGCGCCCGCCAGGCGAACGACCCTTGTCGACAACGACCACATCATGACCATTCTTCACAAGTGATTGCGCGGCCATAAGACCGGCAATTCCTGCACCAACGACTACGACGCGCATATCAATAACGCGTAGTCTTTAGCGAAGTTCGTGAACCCGCAAGATCAATTCGCGTGATTCGGTGTCCAACTGTCGACCGCCAATGCGCTCGGTGAGAATGATGGCTTGGGATGTGTCGTCAACAAGACCCGACCACCTGATGTATCCACCCATGAGACCAACAAGACGGTCGCTTACTTCTTCACAGTGAATCATAATTTTTGTACCGCTATTGATCAGTTCGTGAATGTCGTTGTAAAACACTCGCAACCATGGGTCAAGGTCGTCACTATTCACCAGTGGCCTGTGTCGGTAAGTGAGGTTGAGTTCGTCGTAATTGTGCAGGTTGTGGGGTGCGCCGATAATTGAGATGACGCAACCAAAATCGTTTTCACGTAGCCAAATGATCTCTTCTTGGCGGCGAACGCGGCGATGATTGACGCCGTATCCACCGGGGCGTTCGCAAATGGCGAGCTTGTCTTTAATGATCCATGTGAGATTGCGCGGGGTGATTCCGAGCGCCCACTTTCCTCGTAACTTTGGGGGCATTGGTTAACTCCGACTCTGGCGCATAGGCGCGATATACAACATCACCGCGAGACGATACACCATTGAAAATGGGTGATGTTTAGAAAAGAGCAATAATTTTGAGGCGTTGTTGGCTGCGTTTTACCTGTCGGCCACCACCGATATCGCAGCCTGGCGTTTCGCCTCGGGCCACGCACAGCACACGTTCAACGGTGGCCAGGTCTGGTGGGTACGGGTGTGCGAGCCACATTCGCAGTGCGCGTCGGGCGAGTGCTTGGGGTGCTGCTGCAATTGCTTTGGCATCGGTTGGGTCGATTGCACTCGCGAGTTCATCTAATAATGCGTCGTCATCACGCACAAGCTCGGCTTGTCGGGCAATTACCGACACCACGTCGCGCTGCGAGATCGACTGCAGAAGAGGCAACACTTCGTGTCTGATGCGATTGCGTTGAAATCTTTCGTCGTCATTACTTGGGTCGTGAAACACCGAGATGCCGAGCGCATTACATAACGCAACTGTGTCGCTGCGACGCAATTGTAAGATCGGATGTGTTGGCCCGCTTTGCATGCCTGACAATCCGCGCATGCCTGCACCGCGCAATAAGTTGACAAGTACGGTTTCTGCTTGGTCGTCTGCGGTGTGACCAGTCGTTACATCGGTTGGCAACACCGCAAAGCGTGCTTCGCGTGCTCGCGCCTCCAAGTTGCTTCCCATTTCGACGACAACAGTGCGTGACTCAAACTTGGCCCCAAGTGAGGTTGCGATGTCATGCACCATCTGTGCTTCAGTTGATGAACCATTGCGCAGCCCGTGATCGACATGCCATGCAGTTACATCGGTCGTATGTGCTGCTGCCAACACGAGCAGTGCTACCGAGTCTGCGCCGCCGGACACTGCGCAATGAATGGTGGAGTTACTTGGAGTAAATGTGCACTTCGACAACAACTCGGTGACGAGCGGATGAGTGCGAAAATCTTTGAGTGCGGCAGGCATGAGCCCCGCCGCTCTACTTTTGCGCGTTGCGTTGGCGACGGTTTGGGTATTTGAGTGACGAAACCTTGGCAACATAGCCAACGATCACGTTGACGACGGCCCCCACGCCAGCGATCAAAAGAATCAAGCCCAACCAAAAGTGCCATACGACTGCGATCATGGTGTCAATCGTAGCCAAGTGTTCTGACCGCACCATTGTTCGTAATACGGTAGATTTCACAGCGTCTGAGGAGGCTTAAGTGGCTGAAGTTGTAATCAACGAGCGCGGCATGACCATGGCAGATGTGCTTGCTATTGCCCGCGATAGTGCGACTGTGCGCTTGAGCGATAGTGCGCTTGCATCCATGGCTGCATCGCGAAGTCATATTGATGCTCTCGTTGCATCATCGACCCCGGTGTACGGGGTGTCGACGGGTTTTGGCGCGCTTGCTAATAAATATGTATCGGTCGAGCAACGCGCGCAATTGCAACGGTCGTTAATTCGTTCGCATGCCGCAGGCGTTGGCGAGCCAGTTGAACGCGAGGTTGTGCGTGCGCTGATGACATTGCGCCTCAAGACACTTGCATCGGGTCGCACAGGTGTGCGGCCAGTGATTGCACAAACGATGGCCGCAGTATTGAATGCTGGCATTACTCCGATTGTGCGCGAGTTTGGTTCGCTTGGTTGCAGTGGCGACTTAGCTCCACTCGCACATTGCGCACTCGTATTAATGGGCGAGGGTGAGGCGGTTGGTGCCGATGGCGTGCAACGACCAGTGCCAGAGTTGCTCAAGACAGCAGGTATCACAGCGGTTGAGTTGCAAGAAAAAGAGGGGCTTGCACTGATTAATGGCACCGACGGCATGCTCGGCATGTTGATCATGGCTATTGCCGACATGGAAGTGATCTGCGATTCGATTGATGTGATTGCGTCAATGAGCGTTGAAGCATTACTCGGTACTGATGCCGTGTTTAAACCAGAGTTACACGAGCCATTACGTCCGCACCCAGGGCAAGCGTTGAGTGCCGCAAACATGTTGAACGTACTCAAAGATTCGCCGATCGTCGCATCGCATTTTGACAATGACGATCAGGTACAAGATGCGTACTCATTGCGCTGTGCGCCGCAAGTAACTGGCGCGGTGCGCGACACGATTACTCATGCAACACTTGTTGCAACGCGTGAGCTTGCATCAACGATTGATAACCCTGTGGTGTTGCCCGACGGCAGAGTGAGCTCGAACGGCAACTTTCATGGTGCACCTGTTGCATACGTGCTCGACTTCCTAGCGATTGCACTTGCCGA
>CAZHIN010000097.1:0-4764 GCA_964532575.1 uncultured Acidimicrobium sp. | reverse complement strand
TGCCGCCACCTTCACACATTGTTTGCAAACCGTAGCGACCACCGGTGCGCTCGAGTTCGTTTAACAATGTGGTCATCAGGCGTGCGCCCGATGCGCCGAGTGGATGACCGAGCGCAATTGCTCCACCGTTGACATTGACCTTGCTCATGTCTGGGTGCAATTCTTTTTCCCATGCCAAGACCACCGAAGCAAACGCTTCGTTGATTTCAACCAAGTCAATGTCGTCCATCGTCAGACCAGCGCGCTCAAGCACTTTTTTGGTGGCAGGAATTGGTGCAGTCAACATATAACGAGGGTCTTCAGCAGCCATTGCAAAGTTGACGAAGCGTGCGCGTGGGGTCAAGCCCAACTTCTTGGCTCGCTCTTCGCTCATGATCAACAATCCGGCAGCGCCATCAGTGATCTGTGACGAGTTGCCTGCAGTAACACGGCCACCCTCTTCGGCAGGTTTGAACGCTGGCTTCAACGATGCCAATTTTTCGATCGTGGTTTCGCGGATACCTTCGTCTTGTGTGACCATGTTGCCATCGGCACCCATGACTGGGTGAATTTGACCTTGAAAACGACCTTCGCGTGTAGCGCGTGCAGCAAGCTCTTGTGAACGAGCACCAAACGCATCCATGTCTTCGCGAGTGATGTTCCACTTATCTGCAATCATCTCGGCCGAGATGCCTTGACCAACCAAGCCACCAACCGATTCGTAACGAGCTTGCACTCGAGGACCAAATGGAAAACCGAATGTGCGATCGGACAACGACGCACCCATTGGTACTCGCGACATCACTTCGACACCAGATGCAACAACAATGTCGTACGCTCCCGCCATCACGCCTTGTGCCGCAAAGTGTGCAGCCTGTTGGCTCGAACCACATTGACGATCGACTGTTGTGCCAGGAACACTGTCTGGCCAACCTGCAGCCAACACTGCGTTGCGAGCCACATTGAGACTCTGTTCGCCAACTTGCATCACACAACCCATCACCACATCGTCAATAGTTGCTGGATCGACGCCATTGCGCTCGACGAGTGTCTTCATGACCTCTGCTGCAAGATCGACTGGGTGCCAATCTTTTAATTTGCCATTTCGCTTGCCACCTGGGCTTCGAAGTGCATCAACAATCACTGCTGTGGTCATGATCTGCTCGCTTTCATATACACGGATGTGTTTTTTAACGATATCTAGTGGAGACGATGGGACTCGAACCCACGACCCCCTGCTTGCAAAGCAGGTGCTCTAGCCAACTGAGCTACGTCCCCGTATAACGATTCATAAGGGTACAGGGCAGAGTCTTCAGTCCCATAATGCAGAGGTCTTTCTGCGGTGGTTATATTGCGGCGGGTTGCCATAAATGGATGCGGGTAGCCTTCGGGTCATGGTTGCCGAATTGATCTACGCCTTTCGCGTCATGCGACTGCCTTTATTGGACGCCAGTGGTGCGCCCCTGGGCAAGATTGACGACATTGTTGTAGTACCTGGTCGCACCACCGAACCCCCAAGAGTGTTGGGGTTTGTCGCATCCAGCCAACGTCGGCTTATTTTCGTCAATGCCTCGCGCATTGCCGCGCTTGACAACAACGGCGCTCGTCTCAAATCGTGGGACGTTGATCTCAACCCATTTCGTCCGCGGGCTGGCGAGCGGTTGCTCGGCAAAGACGTACTCAACCAAAAAGTTGGCGATGAAACGGTGAGCGATGTTGCTCTCGAATTTTTGAGTGGTCGTGCACCAGGTTGGCATGTGTCCAAGGTGCGTCTTGCGAAACGCGGTCTTCTCAACCCACGACCTGGATACCGCCTTGTGGATTGGGATGTTGTGGCAAATTTGTTTGCTCCGTCAACTGCGCAGGCTGCCGAGGCCGCACGACTCCGCGACATGCACCCAACCGACGTGGCTGCAGTCATTCGTGCATTGCCACTCGAACAACGACGACTTGTTGCTGAAGCAATGGACGACGAGCGCTTGGCCGACGTGTTGGAAGAATTGCCAGAAGATGAGCAGTTGCGTTTGATCGAAGGCCTCGATATGGAACGCCTTACCAACGTGTTTGACGAGATGGAATACGACGACTTGGCAGACTTGTTGGTGCAAATGCCTGGCGAACAACGCAGCAAAGTGCTGGAAGCCATGGACGACGAAGACGCCGAAACAATGCGTCAGTTGTTGTCGCACGCCGAGGGCACCGCAGGCGCGTTGATGACGCCGGACATCATTGTCATGTCACCAGACGCAACTGTTGCAGAAGCACTCGCGCGCATTCGCGAACCAGACATCATGGTCTCGATTGCCGCGCAAGTATTTGTCGCACATGCCCCGCACTACCCACCAACCGGCACCTACCTCGGTGTCGTGCACTTTCAGCGATTGTTGCGCGAGTCTCCTCACATGACGTTGAGTCAATGCGTTGAGATGGAGCCAACCATCGTTCCAACGATGCCCGAGCGCGATGTAGCCGAGCGTTTGGCTAGCTACAACTTGTTGGCAGTTGCTGTTTGCGACACCAATAATTGTTTGCTGGGTGCAATCACTGTCGACGACGTGCTAGATCGCACTTTGCCTGCCAACTGGCGACGACACCCAACGAGTGGGATGTAGTGATGAAACAGCGCGACAACCTTGCACGCCCACGCGATCGCCAAGCGCCACTTGGTGTGCACTACAACGCCGACGCCTTCGGCAAGTTTTCAGAATCAATTGCTCGCCTCATGGGCACCGCGCGTTTCTTAATTATTCAAACCATCTTGGTGATCATCTGGATTGCACTCAACGTGTTGTTTCTTACGCTGCAGTGGGACAAATACCCATTTATCTTGCTCAACTTGATGTTTTCGGTGCAGGCTGCATATGCCGCGCCATTGATTTTGCTCGCACAAAATCGCCAAGAATTACGTGACCGTCGCCAGGCCGAAACCGATCGTGCGGTGGCCGCAAGCACACAAGCCAACGCCGAATTTTTGGCGCGCGAACTTGCCAGTGTGCGACTTGTGTTGGCCAACGTGGTAACTGTTGACGAACTGCGCGATCAACTTGAAGAAATCATCAAGTTGTTAAATCAGCACAACGCAAAATAAAACAATTCAATTTGTTTATTTGCAGTTTTTGCAGCGACCAATGAGATCCAGTTGATGTCGGTCGATCCTAAAACCTTCACGACGAGCCACTTTTTCTAACGCTTTATCCAACTCGTGCTCAAGACCCTCTGGCACCACCACGTCTCGCACCACGCCACACTTTGAGCACACCATGTGATGGTGGTGGCCCATCAGGTTTTCGGCTAATTCGTAACAACCACTGTCTGCGCTGGTTACTACGCGCACGACTGCCGATGTCTCTTCCAACACCAATAGGTTTCGATACAGCGTGCTTTGAGGCATCTTTTTTGCCTTCGCCAACATGTCAGTAATCAACATTGGTTTGTCCGCCCGAATCAAGATGTCAATAATTATTCGGCGTTTGTCGGTATATCTTTGGCCCGCGTTGTGCAACAGATCATGAACTGCTGTGTGAATCTCGATGTGGTCTAATCGTGACATCACGTACCCACAAATTGATGTAAGCGAATTCCGCCCGTTAATACATCACGCAAAATCTCTGCATTGGGTAGTGAATCTTGACCCAACACACATGCGCCAGTGGTGGTCACCTGACCTCGATGCACAAACAACGCTGTGGTAGCACCTACAACGCCGGCAATTTGCGCAACCCGCTCTGCGACTCCCGCAATTTCAACAATTCGAGACCCGTTGCGAAACCCTCTGACTTCAATGCGTAGTGCACCCATGCCACCTTCGGCGTGCGGTGGCACCAACATGGGTAGTCGTGCAGTAAATCGATCCCGCCTGTTTGCCGACACTCGCGCCGTGATGCGCTGCAATTGTGGTTGTGCCCGTTTCAATAACACAGGATCTGCCATTTCAGCTCGATAACAGTCGTATGCGCCAACTGGTTCGGGAAACCAGCACAGTTCGCGTCCGCTTCCGCCTGGTCTGCGCAACCACTCACCGTCGTGCCAACCAATTGATTGACCAGCAAGTGCGCGATGATGCTGCACGGCACAGTTTGGTCCACCTGTTCCGTGCAGTGCAACATGCGCTTCGTCAATTTCGTCAAAGTGAGACATCAAACTACTGAGCAGCAAGCCTGTTAATCCAGGTGATGCAGCAGCCCCCATGACGAGGGTTTTGTTTTTTGCGCGCAACGCATCATCCATCTTCAACAGATTCATTACGTCTGCGACGTCGTCGCTCAGCGAAACCACCGATGCACCTCGGTCCACAATTTGTTGCGCGAGCGGAGCATGCGGTGACCCGCATGCGAGCACCACGACCGATGCTGTTGCAACAGTGTCAAAATCGACCACACTGACCGCACTCTGGTGCGACCGATGAACCGCAGCAAGACGTTGCGCACCATACAAATCTTGGTCATGCAACATGATCGGTGTTGTGCTCGTTGCCACGAGATGTTCAACAACTCGCGAACCAGTAACACCGGCTCCGATCACTCCAATAGCACCCGAAATACCGACCATGAATTGTGCGTAGTTAGTTCTGAGATTTGGTTTGATCAACGAGCGGGTCAGTAGGTGGGTTGAGCGGACGCCATCCGCCCCGTTGGCTCGACGGCTCCGACTTGCCACGCACTCTCAACAGCGCACCGGCAATGCCCGCAATACCGAGCACCATGAAGACGCGACGGATGAAATTCACTGGATTACCTCCGTGGGGCTAACAAGAATCGAACTTGTGACCTCATCCTTATCAGGGAT
>CAZHIN010000096.1:0-4807 GCA_964532575.1 uncultured Acidimicrobium sp. | reverse complement strand
AGTACTTGCTCGAGAGGTTGTGTTGGGGCATCAACTCGTTCGATCAGTGTGGCATTGAATGCAATCCGTTGGTGATACCGATGCCACTGCCAGTTGGCTAGCAACAACATGATTGTGACAAGTGCAACGATCAAAAGATGAAAAGCCATCCACTTTGGTCGCAACAAAAACTTGTACACGCAACACAACTTAGTGCGAGATGCGACTAGCGTAAACTTTTGTGAACACGCTGATTTATGACGGTGATTGTGCCTTTTGTCTCCGCTGTGTTCAGTGGATGCAAAAACACTTCACGAGTGTTCCTCGAATTGTCGCTTGGCAACTAGCTGATCTTGAACAAATGGGTCTCACTGTTGAGCAGTGTCAAACAGCAGTTCAGTGGGTGAGTGAAGATTTGACTCAAACATTGAGCGCTCATAAAGCGGTTGCGCGAGTTTGCAAAGACGCCGGAGGCTTGATCACCGCAGCAGGCTATGCAATGTCGCTGCCAGTTGTTTCGCCGATTGCCGGTGTTGTGTATCGCTGGGTGGCGCGCAATCGCCAGAAAATGCCAGGCGGTACGGACGCCTGCGCAATTGACTTTGAAAAGAAAATTTAAATAGTTCTTCGTTCGTTTAATTGCTGTGCCAATTGATCAAGGCAAAGTTGATCGCCGTTGTTCAAAAGTTCCCGCTGTTGAAGGTCTGGTACGGCTTGTGCAACAAGTGATTTCCACGATGCATTTGTCATACCGGTAGCAATACGTAAAGCATGCATGAGTGCGTCTTGAGGGTTGGCGTCGTAGTTGTTCATTAATTCTTCTACATCGTGTTTAGTCAGCAAGCGAGACCCTTGTGCTGCTTTAATCTTGCGCTGTATGTATGGTGAAAAACTTTTCTGGTATCTACTTTGCAGTTCGGGAATCTGCCAGTCATTGCCTGTTACATGACCACGACAGTTGTTCGATCCACAGGCGCACTCAAACTCGTCGTAGTTCGACGTATCACTTGTTGCGTAGTCGTACGTGAGTTCTTCTCCAACCCGTATGTCGTACATCGCGATGAGTTGTGTTGCATTTCGTAATCGGCAGTTAGGGGAACACGAATGGTTGATCGAGTCGCCCGGCTCGCGCGATTCCGGGCCGAGCACAAATTGATCAATGTCAATTTGGATTGATCGGCTGCGTTGCTCAACAGGGTGATCCTCGAAGTTAATCCGGTTCAAAATTGTCCCGCCAAATGTCGCAACAATGGTTCCCGCCGGAATCGGGGCGATGGCAAAACTGCCAAATCCTTTTGGTGCTATTTCGCGAGCTTCTGCGAGAGGTGAAAGATAATTGCGCACGTCGTCCCTCCGGTCGCGACCTGCATGGCCGCCCGAGTACACAGCACCAACTCCGCCCGCTGTGGTGCAATCACCATATCGGCAGGTATCGTTATTTGGGCAACATCGTCTCGGTCTGCTCGACCGGGCCGGTGGTGCACTACAAGTTGCATCAGGAGAGACCAATTGGTCCGGCAACCGGGGTCACGCCCACGGTGCCATCTCATCCGCAAGGATGGGAGATGTGGTTTCGTCGTTCAGACGAAGCAACGGGCCGGCTCAGTTGGGCGAGCCAGAAGGAATTTTATGACCCGACATGATTATCCACCCACAGGCGCATGGCAGCCTTCGCAACCTATTGGGTCACGACAGTTCGCTCATTTTCCTGTCGACCGTCCGTTCGCACTTGACGGTGGTACGCAACTGAATTCGGTATCCATTGCGTATGAAACCTGGGGCACGCTCAACGCGGATCGCAGTAATGCAGTTTTGTTATGTCACGCATGGACGGGCGACAGTCACGCAACTGGTCCAGCCGAAGATGGACACCCAGCTCCGGGTTGGTGGGAGGGAGTGATTGGTCCTGACCAATACATCGACACCAACAAATGGTTCGTGGTGTGCAGCAACGTGATCGGTGGATGTCAGGGTTCAACCGGCCCAGCATCGCCGCATCCGGTTGATGGCAAACCATATGGCTCACGATTTCCGGTTATCACTGTGCGTGACATGGTGCGCGCGCAGGTGCGACTTACCGACATGCTCGGCATCGTGCAGTGGTACAGCATTGTCGGCGGCTCGATGGGCGGTATGCAAGTGCTCGAGTGGGCAGTTACTTTTCCGGATCGTGTCAAAACAATTATTCCAATTGCGACGTGTACGCATTCGACTGCGCAACAAATTGCGTGGGGTGCAATCGGTCGTCGTGCAAATCGTCTCGATCCAAAATGGAATAACGGTGAGTACTACGACGCCGCGATTGGTGAAGGACCTTGGGAGGGTCTGTCGATCGCGCGCATGGTTTCACAAGTCACGTTTAGATCCGACAATGTGTTCAGTGATCGCTTTGGTCGCGACCTGGCGGACATGGACGCCGACTACAACGGTTTGGGTCTGTGGGACAGATTTGAAGTAGAGAGTTACCTAGATCACCACGGCGACCGATTGATTCGACGTTTTGATACCAACAGCTACTTGATCATTGGTAAGGCGATGGACTTGCACGATGTTGCACGTGGTCGCGGGGGTCTTGATAAGGCGATGAGCCGCATCAAGGCAAACACGTTGGTGCTTGGTATCTCATCAGACATTCTGTATCCCACGTACCAGCAAAAACAGATTTGCGATATTTTGGTTGCACAAGGTACTGATTCCAAATATGTGGAAATCGATTCTCCTCACGGACACGATGCATTTCTGATCAATCTCGATCAGGTTGGTCCACCAATTAAAAGATTTCTGGAAGACAATTTCGCATAATTGCCGCGCTTGCGCTCGCTGAATGAATTCGCACAATTGCAGTTTGCTCAGTGTCGCCTTGTTTGCGTACAGCAAAAGTCTGTTGATCGGATCTAACGTCACTGATCAATGATGCATGTGGGATCCCAAGTAGGTTCCATGTTCCTCGAAATGGTTTTCCGCGATGACCTTTGGCGGTCACAGCAACTGCGCGAAGACTAGGAATTATGAGAAGACGAACTTCGCGCCACGGGTGCTCAAGACCATCACCTGAAATACGCATTTGGCAAATGCAGCGCATGCCATCTGTCGAAGTCCATTGGCGTTCGCCCCGACGCGACCACCACATCGCAAATCCGAGCAACGAGATAAAGAGCGCGCTACTAGCAACATTGAGCAACCCCCGAATCATGCTCTCAGTATTGCTGGCTGGGGTAGGTTATGGAACATCATGTTTGGACTAACGACCTTGATCGCACTGGTGTGCATTGTGGTTGGAGGCGCACTCGCACGCATGACTTGGTGGTTTTGGAATGAGGCAAGACCAGAGTCTCCGGCTCTTGCACCCCTTGAGATCATGAGCGATGCCGCTTATGAGGAGGCTGATGAAACCGAGCGCGCTGCAATGCTTGATGCAGTGCGTATGAGTTCAAACAAGATGCCAGTCGCTAAACCGATACGAACTGCTCCACGCAAACCCATTAATCGTCCCGAGCGAACAGTCGAAGTAGTAGTGGACAATGGTCCACGACATGTCATTGATCCATTGCTCAAGTAGCGAGGAAGTAGTTTTAACTCATGGCCGCATTTGAACCCTCCGAAATGATCGCTCGCTACAAAGAGCGAGCTGATGCTGTGAAACGTCGTCCGTTGCCACCAGTCGCAGGCGAGGAACGGCAGATGTTCTTGAAACAGGCACAGTCCGATTTCCAAGACTTCGCAATGATCGGTGATGCCGAGGCATCACTAGAAGATGGCATTTTGGTGCTGCGAATCGACTTGCGACCACCAGATTCTCGCTCGTAATTAGTTTTTAATGAACCGCATCACTACGCGCGTTCAGTCAGCGCCAATCCTTGCTGTGTTTGCGGCAGTACTGGTGTGGAGTTTTGGTCCAATCATCACGCTGAGTGTCGGAGTTTCAATTAACACCACGATTTTTTATCGCGTCATTTTCTGGCCACCATTATTGTTTGCCATCGCGAAATCGCGCAGAGTGCCAATCACCAAACATGTAATGAAAATCTCTTTCTGGCCCGGCATTTTTTTTGGGCTCTCAACAATTGCTGGCTTTACCGCAATGAAGGTCACGTCGGTCGCTAATGCAACAATCATCGGCAATGTTTCGACCGCATTGGTGCTGTTCGTCGCTCCAAAGTTTTTGGGTGAGCGCATTCGTTTTGTTCAGGTGGTATTGGCTGTCGTGAGTTTTATGGGAATTTGTGCAATCGTTTTTGGAGCAAATGGTTCTGGTGGTGCAACACTCCGCGGAGATGTTTTTGCACTCGCCAATGCTGTTCTATGGGCTGGTTATTTTGTGGCTTCAAAAAAGGTCCGTACTGATGGGGTTGGCGCCTGGGCATTTATTTTTGGAGTCAGTGTGGCTCAAGTAGCTGTTGTGGCTCCATGGGCGATTGTTACATCAACCGATCTAGGCAGGGTGAGTGCTCGCGACATTGGACTGATTTTATTGATGACTTGTTTTACCGGCACGGTTGGGCACACCTTGATGGTGTGGGCCCAGAAATTTGTACCGGCCTCAACTTCGTCATTAATTTCACTACTGATGCCAGTCCTGTCGATGATCGGAGCATGGCTTGTATTTGAGCAACAAATTAACCTGGTGCAGTTCATCGGTGGCGCAGTTGTGCTTACGTCATTGGCTGGAGTAGTGCGATATGGCACGAAAGAATCAATTAATCGCGACGTGTTGACCACAGCAGACCCCCTGCTAAACTCATCTCTCTAGTGAAGTAAGGCAATTACCGGTTTTGCGGACGTGGCTCAGTGGTAGAGCATCACCTTGCCAAGGTGAGGGTCGCGAGTT
>CAZHIN010000095.1:0-4815 GCA_964532575.1 uncultured Acidimicrobium sp. | reverse complement strand
TTAGGCGGCTTGGCCGACGAGCATTGCGCGGATAGCCAAGCCCATCAAAAACAGGCCTCCGAATCCGTACAACAAGTACACGCGGCTCTTCAACTGTGCGCGGTATGAATAAATAATTGCAATCGCGATAATTGCAACGAAACCGTAGAACGCGTGAAACTGCGGAAACTCACGCTTGTCTCGATTGACCATAATCACGCCAAGAATCACTTGGATAAAAACGCTGATCTGAGTGAAAGCGGTAAACCACCACAAGGCACGACTGCGAAGTGCAACAACTTTGTGTGCACTCAAAGCCCAAATACCTGCAAGCGCATTTCCAATAATCACGACCCATGCCCAACTCGTGTGCAGATTGAGCAGTGTTGTTGCGTCCATGACTCTTTGAATCTAGCGGATCAGTGTGTCGGCCTCGTGGCCGCCCTGCGTGAGAGAAAGTCTGCCGGTCGTATCGCGTTCAAAAATCGTGACCGAACAATTATCAAGGCTACGAATCACGAGCCGATCGTCACCCAGCACTCCGCCGATCACAGCATTGATCGCAATGAAGTGACTGAAAATCACGGCGTCATTTTGAATGCCTCGAACAAACTCGGTGATGCAGTCTCGATACGCAACATAGTTAGATCCGAGTTCACTCCATGTTCCTTGCATCGCTTGGCGCAGCCACACAATGCGGTCACTCATCTCGACACCTTGTGGTGAAGGAATTTCGGAGACCTCGGCACATACCTTTGGCACCGCATTCCACATCTGTGCCAATGGTTCAGCAGTTTGTCGACAGCGCAGAAGTGGACTCGTGATGATGTTGCCCAGTTGCAGTGATTGCAATTGAACTGCTGCTTCACGCGCTTGTGCTTGTCCGAGTTCGTCTAACCCTGGATCAAGTGCTGTGTCCCAGCCCGCCGATGCACGACCATGGCGAACCATATATATACGGCTTAAACGAATCACAAATATTTATCAGCTATTCGCTAGTCAAAGAGCCAGGCGTCGCGTGGTGGGCCACTCTCGCCCATTTTCTTAAACCACTCGTGACCAAACGTCATCTGAAATATTTCTGGGCTCATGTTGCCAAAAAAACTTGTGTCACCGACCTGGCTTGCATGACAAGCAATTGCTTTGCGCTTGAGGTCGCAATATTCGGCCACATCAACACGATGCGAAATCACACTCGCTGGCTCACCCATGGGGTTGCCGTCGTCAGCTGGCCCATCTGGATTGAAGTCTTCTGGCGCGGCTCCCTCTGGCATCTGCTCGGCATGTTGCTTCGCCATTTCGTAGACCATTCGAAAATGGTCCCTGTTCATCGTCGTTTCAAACACATTTTTAGTGCCAGCGATGGCGGCTGCACGGTGCCCCACTTTGTGCACCTGAATGTGATCGGGGTGTCCGTAATTGCCGTGCCAGTCATACACCGTTACTACATCTGCATGCTCTTCAATCAGCACGTCGGCAAGTCGCTGTGCTGCTTCTTCAACATCGGCTGCAATAAATGCACCTGGCAATTTGTTTTGTTCCCATCCCGTCATTCCAGAGTCGCAATATCCAAGCCACACAAGTCGGTGCACTCCGAGTACATCACATGATGCTTGGGTTTCGCGCTGACGGCGATCCATCAGCGTCTCTCCTGGAGCAAGGTCGTCCGGAATTTGACCATGATCACCGTTTGTGGCGACCACCAACACAACGCGATGACCTTCTTGAGATGCACGAGCAAGTGATCCACCCATGATCAGACTCTCGTCATCTGGATGTGCGTGAAAAGCAACGAGGGTGCTCATTATTTGTTGGTTGCCTTTACTGATCCATCCATTACTGCGCCACTGTCGATCAACGCAGCAATGCGGGCTGCGTCAAAACCCCAGTCGGCAAGTATGGCCCGTGAATGTTGACCAGCATGTGCAGGCGCACTCGGCACCGCCGCCGCAGTGCGAGAAAATCGTGGTGCTGGTGCTGGCTGTGTTACGCCTTCAATATCAATAAATGTTTGGCGAGCAACGTTATGTGGATGTTTGGCCGCCTCGCTCATCGTGAGTACCGGAGCAAAGCAGACGTCGGTGCCTTCCATGATTGCGCACCACTGCGACCTGGACTTTGTGCGCATCACTTCAGCAAGTTTGGACTTGAGAACGGGCCACTGTGATGCATCCATTTGTTTTGCAAAAGCCGAATCGTTGGTAAGACCAGTTTTTTCAAGCAGCAGTGCATAAAACTGCGGCTCGATACTGCCAATCGAAACATATTTGCCATCGCTGCATTCGAACACATCATAAAAATGTGCTCCAGTATCGAGCAAGTTCGTACCTGGCCTGTTTTCATCAAACATCCCAATGTTTTTCATTGCCCAGAACATGCTCATCAGCACGGCCGACCCATCGACCATTGCGCTGTCGACCACCTGACCTTTGCCGCTCTTTTGAGCTTCGAGCAATGCGCATACAACTCCGTATGCCAGAAACATTCCGCCACCTCCAAAGTCGCCAACCATGTTTAATGGCGGCACTGGCGCCTCACCTGCGCGAGAAAAATGTGCGAGAGCACCCGCAAGCGAGATGTAATTGATGTCGTGTCCGGCAGATGACGCGTATGGTCCCTCTTGACCCCAACCGGTCATTCGTCCAAACACAAGCTTTTGATTGCGTGCAACACAGACATCGGGCCCAACTCCAAGTCGTTCCATTACTCCAGGGCGAAATCCTTCAATCAACGCATCGGCGTGCTCCACCAACGACAACAGAGTTTCAACACCATCAGGACTCTTGAGATCGATGGCAATGTTGCGCCTACCGCGCAACAACACATCCCAGTGCGCGCCGTTCGGTGCTTGACCACGCACCGACTGTGCGCGCTCAACGCGAATTACTTCAGCGCCCATGTCGGCCAGCATCATTGCTGCAAAAGGCCCTGGCCCAATGCCTGCAATCTCAATAATTCGGTAACCCGACAAGGGGCCACTCAATTTTGCCGTCTGAGATTGAGTTGTCATACGGTCAAAGACTACTTAGGCAGCGACTTGAGAAATATGGTTTACAACTGCATCTACAAATGCAGGCCACAATGGACGAGGCAAGTCGTGCCCCATGTCTTCGACCATCAAAAGTTTGGCGCCAGGGATCAACTCTGCAGTGCGCTCACCACCGCTCGGTGTAATCAGTGTGTCATCGAGCCCATGCACAACAAGCGTTGGGCATTTCAGTTCGGCAAGCTGCTCGGTGCGGCGACCGCTTGCATAGATCGCCGCCATCTGACGTGGTGCACCTTCAGGATAAAACGCGCGATCAAAATCGCGAGCAGCATTAATAAAAGAAAGTTCATCACTGCGATATTTTTTGGACTGCCACACCTGCCATTGTGTTGAGGACGCAATATATTCCTCACGAGTTTTCGCTGGCTCGGCCATAATTGCAATTGCTGCTTCTGGTGAAGGTTGCCCTACCTCTAGCTCGCCTGGTTGGGACATCACTGAAATGAGACTCAACGTGCGATGCGGATGCTCAATGGCAAAAGTTTGCGCAATCATTCCACCCATGGACGCACCCAAAATGTGCGCTTGCGAAATCTTGAGATGATCTAATAGTCCAACAGCGTCGGACGCCATATCGCTCAGCGTGTATGGAACTGCTGGCATCTCGGTTTCAAACATTGCGGCTTCAATGACGGCGTTGGTGTTTACCGCAACACCGTCTAAGTGTGTCGAGAGCCCACAGTCGCGGTTGTCAAAACGAATGACATAAAAACCTTGATCAGAAAACATCTTGCAAAATTCTTCATCCCACGCAACCATCTGGGCGGTGAACCCCATGATCAACAGCAATGCAGGATCGGATGGAGACCCGAATGTGTCGTATTCAATCTCGATCAACCGACTATCTGATGAGGTAACTCGTGCACGTGACATCTCTGTATTCTCGCCCAAAGCACTGCTCCCAAACAACCCGAAGATGAAGAAGAAGTATGAGGTCGTACAGTTGCAGATATGAGTCAAATTGCGTCTGACGAGATCGTTGCTCGCTCGCCCGGACGTGTCAACTTGATTGGAGATCACACCGACTACACCGGTGGCATGGTGATGCCGATGGCCATTGACAGATACACAACGGTTACCGCAATGCCATGTGAAAAGGCGATCCATCTCACCAGTGCGGATCAATCTGACGAGCTGCACTGCAAACTTCCAGTAGACGATCCGACATCGACAATGCCTGCCTGGGGTCGGTATGTGAGTGGTGTTGCCGCCCAGATGAAGGTTGCAAACGGTTTTTCTGGGTCGGTATCAACAACGCTTCCACTCGGCGGTGGCTTGTCATCGAGCGCCGCTCTCGAGCTCAGCACCGCCCTCATGCTGTGTCTAGTCAACGACCTTCCTTCCCTCACATCACTTGAACTGGCGCAACTCTGTCGCCAAGCAGAACGTGTGGCCACTGGTGTTCCCTGTGGAATCATGGACCAACTTACTTGCGCATCGGGAGTTGCAGGACACGCGCTGCTCATCGACTGCCATTCGTTGCAAGTCAGCCCGATAATTCTGCCAAGTGATATTCGCGTCTATGTGCAATTTGTTGCGCCCCGACAACTTGCAGGGAGCGCATATGCAGAACGAGTTGCACAGTGCACGCAAGCCGAACGCGAGATCGGTCCGTTGCGATTGGCCGAAGTGGGCAGTGTGCGCAACATTGATAATGAGGTGTTGCAACGACGCGCACTGCACGTGGTGAGCGAGAATGATCGTGTTCGCAGGGCAACTGTGGCACTTGCGTTGCAAGACATGACAACATTTGGTCAACTGATGAATGAGAGTCATCAAAGTTTGCG
>CAZHIN010000094.1:299-4829 GCA_964532575.1 uncultured Acidimicrobium sp. | reverse complement strand
TTTATTTGCGGCAAACGAGGCCGGACGTATTGACATCACCTCTGCTTATTCTTCTTCTGCATACATCATGGGGCTTTTTCTCGCATCTGCAGCGTTTCTCCATCCCACTATTTCTTCCATCACCGAACGCGGTCCGATCGTTGCACAACGCCCGCTCATGGGACGCTTGATCGTTACAACTGCTGCACTCGTTCTTCCCGTCGTGGTTCTCGCGCTCACTAATCCGGTTGATGCAACTGATCGTTTTGTGCAAACGATCTCCATTTTTGTGCTCACCGCAGCAGTGACATCCCGCGTCATTCATTCTGTACGAGCCAATGCCGCAACCCAGAACCAACTAATACAATCGGCGCAAACTGATGCGCTGACCGGATTACCAAACCGCAGCCTCATGCTCAGTCTGGTAAACAACTCGCTCATTACCGCATGGTCCGAAAATCGCAAACCGACTGTGCTGTTCATTGACGTTGATCGCTTTAAGAACATCAACGACTCACTCGGTCATCAGGCCGGTGACGCTGTGCTGATCGCGGTAGCCCAGCGATTGCGCAACGCGCTTCCCCATCGATGTGTAGTCGGTCGTATTTCTGGTGACGAATTCGTTGTTCTCGACCCAGACACTCAAAATTCAAGCGATGCCATGCAACTTGCCGACAGAGTTCTTGAAAGCTTCCACGAGCCACTCAATCTCCGTCAGGGAGATGTTTTTGTGTCGGCTTCTATTGGCGTCTCGTCATATCATCCCACCATCACCGCAACTGCCGATGATCTTTTGCGTCACGCCGACACGGCCATGTACCGCGCCAAAGATGCAGGACGAAATTGTGTTGCGGTTTTTGACGAGTCGATGCTCGAACGAGTCACTCAACGACTCGCAATTGAAACCGCTCTCTACCGTGCACTCGAGCGTCGTGAGATTCGTCTCGTACACCAACCCATCGTTGACATCGATATGGGCGATGTCGTTGGGTTCGAGGCACTGATGCGCTGGCAACGCGATGATGGCACCATGATTTCGCCTGCCGAGTTCATTCCTATTGCCGAAGAAACCGGAACAATCGTGCCACTCGGGGCGTGGGCACTACTCGAGGCGCTTACCCACCTTCGAGGTTGGATCACTCAAGGTATTTGCCGCAGCGATGCGACCATGTCTGTCAATGTTTCGCCGAGACAATTACACGACCCCAATTTTGTTGCAGTTGTCAACGAGGCCTTGCTGCGTGCACACGTTCCACCCGAGCAACTGTGGTTAGAGGTAACTGAGAGCGTCATGATTTCTCAACCCGAACAGGCTCTTGACGCACTCAATGCACTGTGCGATCTTGGCGTGCGCATCGCTATCGATGATTTCGGTACAGGCTATTCCAGCCTTTCGCTTCTCCAAAAGTTTCCAATTCAGCGCCTCAAGATAGATAAGTCATTTGTCAGCGGTGTTGCTCAAGATGAAAGTGCCCGCTCGCTCGTGCGCACAATTATTGCCATGGGTGATTCTCTCGGTCTCGACATGGTTGCCGAAGGCATTGAGAGTGTGCAACAACTGCAAATACTTGCCGAGATGAAGTGCGCAAAGGCTCAGGGATTTCTGATTAGTCATCCTGTCTCACCCGAAACAATGGCTTCCACCATCGCTTCTCTCGATTCGTTTGGCGCGTGGAACAAATTGCGTGGCAAAAACTCTTAAGCGTTACTTCTTTGGCATCCGAGGAATAAACGAACTCGTCCGACGTTGGTACTCCTCGTATCCGGGTCGACGCTTGTTGATTGACTTTTCAAGAATCGGCACACCTGAATATTTCAACAACAACGTATTCATCACCAAAGCGCCAATAATTCCAAACAGTCCGATCCGAGATTCGGCTGCAACGATCGCGATTCCCCACCAGGCGCAGGCATCACCGAAATAATTTGGGTGTCTTGTGAACTTCCACAATCCTTTGTCCATCACTTTCCCGGCATTAGCACTGTCTGATTTAAATCGGGCCAACTGAATGTCACCCACCGACTCAAAGAGCACACCTATCGCCCACAATGCAATGCCTACATAGCCAACAGCGCCAACCTTTGCACCATCTGTCATCTGCCCTAGTTGTACTGGCAGCGAAACAATCCACATCAGCACACCTTGCAAGCCAAACACAATGAACAAGCTCTTAACCGCAAACTTGGAGCCATAGTGCTTGCGCATCGCCTGATAACGAAAATCCTCACCCTTGCCATGATTGCGCCACCACAAATATCCACCTAGGCGCAGACCCCACACAGTGGTGAGCACAGCCAGCACAGTTCCCCGTTGCGATTGAGCATCAGAGAATTTCCATGAAGCCCACCCAACCATGACAAATCCCAAACCCCAAAAAATATCGACGATCGAGGCATCTTTTTTAATCAGACTTACTAGCCACAGTGCAATCATCATTGCAACAATGCACAGGGCACTCAGCGCTAAAACTTCTGGAGTCGTGTTCATAGACACGATGATAGTTATTGATCAGGTGTTTGTGAGTATGGGATCAGGCACACCACACCAATCGTTGAAATGCCCAGCAGTACAACAGTTGGCCAAAAGCCCAGCACCGGATTCCATGCCCGATCTCTGAACATCTCCATTGCATTGTTGCCATTAATGCCAACCGTGTATCGACGCAATGCACCAAGTCCTGCCCAAATCATCGTCACCCCCCACGAGATAGCGGCAACAATCTCCCATTTGCGTCTCCACACAAACGACGATGAGGCGATAAGCGGTAAGCCGACAAGAAGCGGAACGATGTGTCGTCCCTGAGCTCCGAACGCACGCAACATCGAGTAGTAGTTCACGTCCAGAATGATCACAATGAGTACCGTCATTGCACTGATGACAAGCATCGCCAATTGCGTGCCGCCGTGCATGGTTGCGATACTACGCGCAATAACCAAGGCGTAGAGCGCACAAACAATAAACAGCGCGATTCTGGGCATCGGTGCATCCAGCCAACCAAAGTTTCCGACTGCCTGATCAATCAAGGTAGGAATGTGGTGCACGGCTTGGTTTATTTGATTGCGTAGCGACATACCTGGAACACCAATGGCCAATGAGTTGTTTGTTTGGAAACTGTAAATACCCAAGTACCACCATGCAGCAAACAACACAGCCGAACCATGCACTATTAATGCACTTTTATATTCACGTGCAACACCAGTGAGCGCACGCCGCTCCCTCACCACCAAGTAACTGATAGCGGTGATCAACACATAGAGCACCGGTCCTATCGCTCGAGTCAATATCAGCACAGCACCAGAAAACCCGAAGGCGAGCGAACTACCCCTTGTTCGTTCTTGTGCAAACACAGTCGGCAATGTCGACCACAATGCAATCGCTGCGCAAATCTCAAGCGCACTGGGATTCATTGTTGAGGCCAAAAACAACGTTCCTGGCAAAATGGCGAGTAACACGCCAATACTCGACTCTGCTCGTCTTCTCACCGCAACTACCGAAACTGCCAGCAGGCTTGCACACGCGAGACATGTCATCAGTCGAGCCAACCTCACAGACATATCTGTCGCTCCGACAAAAGTTCCTATTCCAGAAATAAAAAATGGAGCGATCGGATAGCGACCCATGTTTGTCCACGCCGGATTGTCAATGATCTGCGTGTCCTCTAGGCGCGTTCCGCAACCCGGGTGATCGGAAAACGGCGCAAAGCACCATGGAATATTGTTTGCAGCCCCAAACTGCGGATCAATATTGACCGTTGTGGTCCAATACGACTTCAATGGTGATGGCACCACGTTGTCGCCCACCCACTGACCACGCACTACAGCGGCCGAGCGCACAAAGTTGGATGGCTCGTCTGGCCCAGAGAATAACGGCGTCATCAACGACCACACTGCCATCAAACCAAAAATGGCACCACCAAAATAGATGCCGCGTGGCCTCACAGATACCACTCGGTTGAGTCGTAAAAAGGCTCAAGATTGTCGAAGAGTTTTTCATTTTTGCACAGCACTGGAGTATCACCAAGCGGCACACCAACGCCATCTCGAAACGCCCATTCGCCTCGCTGAGATGTCTCGCCACGCACATAACTCGAGAGCGCAAAGGCTCGATCCCGAGAAGATGTATTTGGCAATGATCCGTGCACCGTGAGTAGACCCCAGATCACTGCATCTCCAGGTTCGAGTTCAACATCAATAACATCGCGCGGATCAATGCCCACGGCACGCAATTCATCGTCGTGTGTAAGACCCTTCATAATCGAGCCTTCGCCGTTGTCTGATAAGCCCAAATAACCCATGGTGTGACTTCGCGGAACAATCCTCAGACAACCATTTTCTGAAGTTGCAGGGTCAATTGCGATGCCCACTGTCACTGAATCGCGCACGACATCTTCGTAACTAGTTTTACTTTCCCGAAAACGCAAATCTTGATGAAACCGATACCCAGAAACAGTCGCACCTGGTGGCTTCCAATGAATCTGTTGGGCTACTTGTTTAATATTTCGGCCCAAGAATGGTTCGAGCAACTGCAATATTGCTGGATCACTTCGAAAC
>CAZHIN010000094.1:0-224 GCA_964532575.1 uncultured Acidimicrobium sp. | reverse complement strand
ATCAAAATGCTTTTCGGGCAATATCTCGTACGCCAAATTGCCGTGCTTGTATGTGACGGGGTGCTGAATTCCCGCTTGGTACAAATCAGCAGTCTCTCGTTGCAGCCGCAGCACATCGTCACCATCAAAGAGCTGGCGAACAATCGCGTACCCGTCTTCTTGAAACTGTTCAACAATTGCAGAAATTTTCATAATTTTGGGCTCATGGTTTGGTCTCGACATCA
>CAZHIN010000093.1:0-4860 GCA_964532575.1 uncultured Acidimicrobium sp. | reverse complement strand
GAGCATCTCACTCGAGTGATTTCTCGCGATTGACTGATACGTATGCGTGAACTACTGAATGACATCGAGCGCTGGCAACAGGCTGGCAAACAGATTGCAGTTGCTCGCGTCGTCGATATTGAAGGCTCTGGCCCTCGCGATCCCGGTGCCGCAATGGCTGTCAATGACGACGGCGAAGTTGTTGGCTCAGTGAGTGGCGGATGTGTCGAAGGCGCAGTAGTCGCAGAGGCGCTCGAGATATTGCGCGGCGACAAACAACCTCGCCTTGTCAAGTTTGGTTACTCCGACGACGAAGCATTTGCCGTGGGCCTCACATGCGGTGGCATCATTCATCTTTTTATCGCGCCTCTCACCTGGTAACTCGTTCTTAGCCAAATGTCGCTCTATCCCATCTTCTCCGAACGAGTTCGTTCCAATATCCCGGTTGCGCTCGTCACCGTCATCGATGGACCGCACATCGGTGCAACAATGCTCGTCTCTCCGTCGACAGATGCAGTTGGCTCGCTTGGCGATACCGAGCTCGACCGAGTCGTTGCACGAGACGCACTTGGCGAAGTAGAGGCCGGGCGCACAGGAGTACGTCACTATGGTCCCCAGGGTCAAACAACTCCAGAAGACTTAATTGACACTCCAACAGTTCGTGTTTTTATTGAAGCATTTTCGCCACCACCAACAATGTGGATCTTTGGTGCGGTCGACTTCACTGCCGCGCTTGCCAAGGTTGCAAAAGTGCTCGGCTATTACGTTGTTGTGTGCGACGCCCGCGAAGTTTTTGCTACTCGCCGTCGTTTCCCAATGGCCGACGAGGTATTGGTTTCATGGCCAGCACCATTATTTACTCAGCGCGGCGCAGCACTCACTTCTCGCGATGCTGTTTGTATTTTGACCCACGACCCAAAGTTCGATGTGCCTGCGGTGCAGGGTGCTCTAGCCACAAACGTTGGCTACATCGGTGTGATGGGCAGCCGCAAAACTCATGCAAAGCGACTAGAACGACTTGCCGAAGTAGGCATCACCAGCACAGATCAATTGTCTCGACTCATGTCTCCAATTGGTCTCGACATCGGCGCAAGAACTCCAGAAGAAACGGCAATTTCCATTGTTGGAGAAATTATTGCTCGGCGCACAGGCCGCGGCGCACCATCGTTGCGCGACAGCAACGGACCAATTCACAAATAAATTTATTTCAACGGGTTTGCGTATTTGACCCACGAAGTAATGCGCTCGTTCATCATTTGCAATTCAACACTTCTCCCCGCATACGGAGTTTGCAAGATGGCGCTTGGCACACCCAAGTACATCGAAATGTGACCTGGACGCCAGATCAAGTCACCAGGCTGAGCATCTTCAACTTTTACTCGAGTAGCACTCGCAAATTGCGCGCTCGATCCGTGCGTCATACCAACTCCAACTTTTCCCCACGCAAACGCAACGAGCCCCGAACAATCAAAAGCAACATTTTCAATCGCAGCATTATTTTTGTAGGGCACGCCTAGTTGTGTGAGACCATTGATCAACGCAAGTTTGTGCGACAAGTCTGCGCGCAACCAAGACTGTTGCATCACTCGAGCATCCACTCCCAAAAAGTTTGCCGCTTGCTCGGCAATGTCGGAAACATACGATGAAAAAACCTCGCTTCGATCTGCTGCACTGAGTTGAGTAAGCGAATCAAAAACTGCAACTGCTTCTTGTGCAGTTTGCGCGATCACACGCTCTTGTCCCTGAGGCATCGGTTTTGCCATCACGCCACCTGACACGCCAAACAAGGTCATCGCACCGATCCCGAGTACGGCAGCAAACTTGATCAACAAGGTCCTGCGAGAGGTCGGGATATACGAAGAGAGATGTGTTGAGGTCATGGTTTTGGGGGTGACGGTGTGGCCCTGACTCGACCGGGGGGCGGTGGAGTTCGCGGGGGCGATAACTCGCCATATGTCACTTCGGTAACAGTTTATGTCATCTAATTGTAATATTTGGGGATCTGCTCAAACCCAAGTAGACATTGGGTATGACAGGGTCTCTCACCGTTGCTGTGGTGCTCGCTGCAGGCAGTGGAACCCGTTTCGTTGGATCGACCCACAAGCTGCTGAGCGTTGCACAGGGCCGCCCTGTGTATCACTGGGCGGTCGAATCAGCCATCGAAGCCAGCATCGGGCCGGTGGTCGTGGTCACCGGCAAAACCCCACTTCCGCTCGATTTTGCCCTCAGTGACGAGGCGCAGGCATCCATCACAAAATGGGGTCTGCCGCACCTGATCAACAACCCCAATTGGTCGACCGGTATGGCGAGTTCGGTCCACTGCGCAATCGAATTTGCAGCATCGCTCGGCGCACAAGCAGTGGTCATTGGTCTTGCCGATCAACCGTGCGTTCCGCCAAGTGCGTGGCAACGCGTTGCAAGCAGCACGTCCCCGCTTGCAGTAGCGACATACGACACCAAGCGTGGCAACCCCGTCAAGCTGCATGCAGAAATGTGGTCGCACATACCAACAACAGGCGACGAAGGTGCGCGCAATTTGTTGCGCTCTCATCATCAACTTGTCAGTGAAGTATCCTGTACTGGGTCAGCAATCGACATCGACACGATCGAAGACCTCGAACAAGCAAGCAAACTCATTGTCGAATCTCGGAGAAATGCGTAATGGATCTGAATCACGAATTCATCGTCAATGTGCCGGTCAATGATGCTTGGATAATTCTCACTGATCTTGAGCGCATCGCACCATGCTTGCCAGGTGCGCAACTTACCGAGGTCGAAGGCGATACGTATCGCGGCCAAGTCAAGGTCAAGGTTGGTCCAATCGTTGCTCAGTTCAAGGGCCAGGCAAGTTTTGTTACGCGCGATGACGCTGCTCACACCGCATCGCTCAAAGCCGAAGGTCGCGACACCACGGGCAAGGGCACAGCATCTGCAATTATCACCGCCCAACTCACCTCGGTCACTCCAACATCTACGAAATGCACGGTGATTACCGACCTCACTATCTCGGGCAAAGTCGCACAGTTTGGTCGCGGTGCACTTGCCGACGTAAGCGACAAACTGCTTGCGCAATTTGCCGAAAATCTCAATCAGTTGATTACCAGCTCGCCGGCACCGGCTATTACTACTGCAGTAGCAGAAGTTGCTGCTGCTGCAACTCCAGAGATTCGCAAGATCGAGAGCGCCGAAGTTGCGCCGCTCGATTTGCTCGGCACTGCGGGTGCACCGATACTCAAGCGCGTAATTCCCGCTGTCATTGCACTCATTGTGGTTGTGATAGCCGCAATCAAATTTTTGTAACCCATGAATGACGCCGACATTGCCCGAGTCGGCGAGTTATTGGGTCGCATTCCCCAAGGACAATTTGAAATCGTTGTTCGCACCAAGAGTGGTGACCCAGTTGTAGTGCGCAATGCCCCATTTCTCGATGACGGAACACCGATGCCAACGCGTTATTGGTTGTTGGGCGAACATGAGACGGTGATTGTCGGTCGACTCGAAGCGAGCGGCGGAGTCAACCAAGCCGAAGCAGACATTGGACCAACAGCCCTCGAAGAAACTCACGCTCGTTATGCAGCCGAGCGTGACGCTGCGATCGACCCAACGCACACCGGCCCTCGGCCTTTCGGTGGTGTTGGTGGCACGCGTGTAGGAGTCAAATGCCTGCACGCGCATTTTGGTTGGTGGCTAGCAGTAGGTGATGATCCGGTGGGTCAATGGGTGGCCGACAAACTAGATGTCTCGCGAGACGACTACGTTGTCACCGAAAATTCTGCTGTGATCAAGAAGCGCTCTCGCCCCGTTTTCACTTCGCCCGTTGCAGCAATCGATATCGGTACTAACTCCACCAATTTGCTGATCGTTGATCCCCAGGGCAACGAAATCGCGCGCGAAGTAAACGTCACTCGGCTCGGCAAAGGCGTCGCTGCATCAGGAATGCTTGACGACAGCGCAATTGCCGCAACTGTGCAACAACTTGCAATCTATGCATCACTGCTGAAACAGCACAATGTCGAAACCTTTCGCGTCACTGCAACCGAAGCATGCCGTCGGGCATCCAACGCCAACACTTTTCTCGATCAAGCCCAAACGGTGCTCGGTCAGCGCCCCGAAATTATTTCTGGTATCGAAGAAGGCAAGCTCGCATTCAGCGGAGCCTTAAGCAAACTTGACCCACATGATGGAACCACAATCGTCATTGATATCGGCGGTGGCTCTACCGAAGTCATGATCGGCACAGGCAACACATTGCAACACGTCTCAAGTTTCCCGGTTGGCGCTGTCGTGCTCACCGAAACCGAGTTGTATCGCGACCCGCCTAAACCAGAAGAACTCACCAATGCGATCGGTCTTGTTACCGATTTCATGGACGATCTCGTTCGTGAACAACCACAAGTGCTCAACGCAACCCGAGTTGTCGGCGTTGCCGGCACCATCGTGACGATCGCTGCCGTCGAGTTGGGTATTGCGCGTTTCAACCCTGTGGCGCTGCACGGCATGACCCTCACACGAGAAGCCGCCGAAGATGTTTTTCGCACACTCGCCACCGAATCTTTGGCTGACCGCAAATCAAACCCCGGACTACCACCCGAGCGAGCCGACGTGATTGTTGGCGGCTGTTGTGCGCTCGTGGGCATCATGCGCCGACTGCGCTTGGCATCCATCACGGTGTCGGTACACAATTTGCTTGATGGCGTCGTGCAACACATACTGGATCCACAATGAGTTCGCCGTCAAGTCATCAACTGCACCCAGCAAGTGTCGTCACATCTGCCGGTGCGCCACTTCGCCTGTATGGCAAACGCATCGTGGTACGGCCACTTGTTGCAACCGACTTTGAGGCCTGGAGCGAAGTTCGCCACCGCAACAGCGAATGGCTCA
>CAZHIN010000092.1:0-4894 GCA_964532575.1 uncultured Acidimicrobium sp. | reverse complement strand
TCATGTTCTTGATGTAGTCAGCGTGACCTGGCATGTCGACGTGTGCGTAGTGACGCTTTTCGGACTCGTACTCAATGTGAGCGATCGAGATCGTGATACCACGAGCCTTCTCTTCAGGAGCCTTGTCAATTTGGTCGAACGGTGTGGCTGTTGCCAAACCCTTCGCAGCCAAAGTTGTCGAGATGGCAGCGGTCAGCGTGGTTTTGCCGTGGTCAATGTGACCCATCGTTCCGATGTTTACGTGTGGCTTGTTGCGCTCAAATTTTGCTTTTGACATGACTGCTCCTGTTTATTTTGAAATGATTTATTTGCTGTGATTATGGACGATTACTCGAGTTCGGGCTATTCGCCACGTACTCGCTTGATGATTTCTTGTGCAATTACTTCAGGGACTTGCTGGTAACTATGGAACTGCATCGTGTAGGTAGCACGACCCTGAGTGCGCGAACGCAGGTCTGTACTGTATCCGAACATTTCGGAAAGTGGCACCTGCGACTTGATGTTCTGCGCGTTTCCGTTGGCCTCCATGCCTTCGATGCGTCCGCGGCGGCTGGACAAATCGCCCATTACGTCGCCCATGTAGTCATCTGGGGTCACTACTTCCACGGCCATAATTGGCTCGAGCAAGATCGGCTTAGCCATCTGGGCAGCCTTTTTGAACACCATTTGACCAGCGATTTTGAACGCCATTTCGCTTGAGTCCACGTCGTGGTATGCGCCGTCAACGAGCGTCACTTTGACGTCAACTGTTGGATACCCAGCGAGCACGCCATTGTCGAGAGCTGATTGGATTCCCTGGTTAACCGGCTGAATGTATTCGCGAGGAATGCGTCCACCAGTGATGTCATCAACAAATTGGTAACCGCCACCAATGCCCGACGACTCGAGGTCGATCTTGACAACGGCGAACTGACCAGAACCACCCGACTGCTTGATGTGTCGGTACTCGACTGTCTCAACTTTTTTGGTCACGGTTTCGCGATAGGCAACCTGTGGCTTACCAACAGTTGCATCAACACCAAACTCGCGCTGCATGCGGTCGACAAGAATTTCCAAGTGCAACTCGCCCATTCCCGAAATAACGGTCTGAGCAGTTTCTTCATCGGTGCGCACACGGAACGTTGGGTCTTCGTCTGACAATGACTTGAGCGCTTTGCCCAACTTGTCTTGGTCGACTTTTGTTTTCGGTTCGATGGCAACGTGAATAACTGGCTCTGGGAAAATCATGCGCTCGAGAACGATTGGGTTGCCGCGGTCGCACAGAGTGTCTCCCGTGGTTACTTCTTTCAATCCAAGACCTGCAACGATGTCGCCGGCCATTGCGGTGTCGATGTCTTCGCGCTGGTTTGCGTGCATCAACAACAAGCGGCCAATGCGCTCGCGCTTTTCTTTTGTCGAGTTGTAGACCTCGTCGCCCTTCGAGATAGAACCCGAATAGACGCGGAAGTAGGTGAGTCGACCAAATGGGTCGGAAACGATTTTGAAAGCAAGAGCAGAGAACGGTGCAGTTTCGTTTGCTTCACGAGTAATTGCTTCGTCGCTGTCTGGTTTCACACCAGGAGTTGGTGGAATGTCGAGCGGGCTTGGCATGTAGTCAACAACAGCGTCGAGCATTTGCTGAACACCCTTGTTCTTAAATGCCGAACCACACAAGATTGGAACGAAAGAAAACGCGAGTGTTCCCTTGCGGATACCGATGCGCAAATCTGCTTCTGGCAAATCGTCGGTTGCGAGGTACTTCTCCATCAACGCTTCGTCTTCGCTGGCAACCAAGTCGAGCAATTCGGCTCGGTATTGCTTTGCCTTGTCCATATATTCGGCAGGAATCTCAACGTCGCTGTATGCAGAGTCTTTTTCGTCGCCGTCCCAAACAACTGCCTTCATCTTGACGATGTCGATGATGCCCTTGTAGTTGCCCTCAGCGCCGTATGGCAACTGAATTACGGCAGGAACTGCAGCGAGACGATCTTTGATCATGTCGAGCGTGCGATAAAAGTTGGCACCCGTGCGGTCCATCTTGTTGATGAAACACATACGCGGCACGTTGTATTTGTTGGCTTGGCGCCAAACGGTTTCGGTTTGTGGCTCTACACCAGCAACCGAGTCGAACACTGCAACTGCACCGTCGAGCACGCGCAATGAGCGCTCCACTTCAATGGTGAAGTCCACGTGGCCTGGAGTGTCAATGATGTTGATGCGGTGATTGCGCCAAAACGCAGTAGTTGCAGCAGACGTAATGGTGATTCCGCGCTCTTGTTCTTGAACCATGTGGTCCATAACTGCGCCACCTTCGTGCACTTCACCGATTTTGTATGTCTTGCCGGTGTAGTACAACACGCGCTCTGTTGTTGTTGTTTTACCAGCATCGATGTGCGCCATGATGCCGATGTTGCGATAACGCTCAAGTGGATATTCACGCTGTGCCATGGGGGTTCTTTCTCAGGTTTTCTTTGGCGACTACCAGCGGTAGTGAGCAAATGCTTTGTTCGACTCGGCCATCTTTTGCATGTCGTCACGCTTTTTCATTGACACACCCAAACCATTGGATGCATCAAGAATCTCTGCTGCGAGACACTCTGCCATTGTTTTTTCACGACGGCCGCGTGCGTACTCGACTACCCAACGAATGGACAGTGTGGTTGCACGGCGTGGACGTACTTCAACAGGAACTTGGTATGTGGCACCACCGACGCGGCGTGAACGTACTTCAAGTGGTGGCTTGACGTTGTCGATTGCGCGCTTCAATGTGGAGAGAGGCTCGGTGCCAGTCTTGACTTCGATTGCCTTCATTGCTTCGTAGACGATTGACTCGGCTGTTGACTTCTTGCCGTGCAACATCACTTTGTTGACGAGCTGTGTTACCAAAAGTGAGCGGTACACCGGATCTGGTGACATCTCGCGACGCGTTGCTGGACCTTTACGTGACATGTTAAATACCGAGTTCTTTCTTACTTCTTCTTGGCGCCGTAGCGACTGCGGGATTGTTTGCGATCTTTTACACCAGCGGCATCGAGTGCTCCGCGGATGACTTTGTAACGAACACCTGGCAAGTCACGCACACGACCGCCGCGCACAAGCACAATGGAGTGCTCTTGCAAGTTGTGGCCCTCGCCCGGAATGTAGGCAGTAATTTCGACACCGCTCGTCAAACGAACACGAGCAACCTTGCGCAAAGCAGAGTTTGGTTTTTTAGGTGTGGTGGTAAATACGCGCGTGCAAACACCGCGGCGCTGTGGCGAACCCTTGAGCGCAGGGGTCTTTGTCTTTGACGACTTGGTGCTTCGACCGTATCGAATCAATTGTTGAATTGTGGGCACGCATTTACCTTTACTGTTGCATTCATTGATGTAATAAAACTTGAGAAATCGCGCGCTTTGGACAAGCCAAACCTCACGACAACTAGACGGGAAATGCTACGGGCGTTGGTCGCCATACGGCAACCTGCCAGCCAATCCCTATCTGGCTTTCCTTGCGGAAAACCCCTTATTGAGCCAGTTCTGAGCCCTCTTCGGAATCCGTCGCCACATTTGAGCCGTACAAACGGGCCAACAATGCGGCTGGGTCTTCTTCGAGATCATCATCAGCGCTGGAGTAGTACGCCATTGGCACATAATCAGGAGCGCTCACATCGAAGGCGTTGTAACGATCCATGCCTGATCCAGCAGGGATCAACTTGCCAATGATGATGTTTTCCTTGAGACCAACCAAGTTGTCACCCTTGCCATCAATTGCGGCTTCGGTGAGAACACGTGTGGTTTCTTGGAACGATGCGGCCGACAGCCACGACTCGGTAGCAAGTGATGCCTTGGTAATTCCCATCAACTCTGGACGACCTTCGGCTGGGCGCTTGCCCTCCTCGACCATCGCACGGTTGGTGTCACGGAAAATTTTTGCATCGGCTCGCTCGCCTGGCAAGAACGCAGTGTCACCTGGCTCTTGAACTCCAACGCGGCGGGTCATCTGACGCACGATCAACTCAATGTGCTTGTCGTGAATTGATACACCTTGGTCGCGATACACCTTTTGTACTTCTTCTACGAGGTACACCTGTGTTTCGCGTGGTCCCTTGATCTCCATCAATTCTTTTGGATCGAGTGGACCTTCAGTGATGCGATCGCCAGCGTTGATGTTGTCTCCATCTTTTGCCAACAAACGGCTTCCGGTTGGCAACACAATTTCGTGCTCCACACCTTGGTCGTCGATGACATGAACTGGAATACCCTTGCCGTCGTCTTCGAGGATGCGCACAACACCAGTTGCGCGAGCCAAACGAGCCGAACCACGAGGGTTGCGTGCTTCAAAGAGTTCAACAACGCGTGGCAAACCACCAGCGATGTCTTTTCCTGCAACACCACCAGTGTGGAAAGTACGCATCGTCAACTGAGTACCAGGCTCACCGATTGACTGAGCAGCGATAACTCCTACTGCTTCACCCATTTCGATTGCTTGACCGGTTGCAAGTGAACGGCCGTAGCACGTTGCACACACACCGACTTCGGCGTCGCATGTGAGTACCGAACGAACACGAATACGTGTCACCTTCGGATCATCGCGCAATGCTTCCATCTCGATGTCACCAATGACCGTGTTCTTCGGGTACACGTGACCGTTGCTCATTTCGATCTCGTTCAAGATCGCGCGACCAAAAATCTTGGTCTCGAGATAGCTGCGCGCATTGGCAGTATCTTTTTGCACGTTGTCAACCCAGATACCAAGTGTGGTTCCGCAATCGTCTTCGCGCACGATGAGCTCTTGGGCTACGTCGTGCAAACGGCGGGTCAAGTAACCCGAGTCAGCAGTACGAAGTGCAGTGTCAACGAGACCCTTACGAGCACCTGGCGTAGCGATGAAGTACTCGAGTGTTTCGAGACCTTCACGGAAGTTGCTCTTGATA
>CAZHIN010000091.1:0-4907 GCA_964532575.1 uncultured Acidimicrobium sp. | reverse complement strand
GGGCAGATGGGGTGTCGTGTGTGGTGCTCATGAAGATCTCACGCTAGTGCGATTTGTGCCAACGACCGAGAACCGGAAGAGATTTATCCAGCAGTTGCTTGGCGCGAAACGGCATCGGCCGCCGCCGCAATGGATGCCGCGTCGCCCATAAAGTCCACCGACTTCACCTCCATAGAGTCCGTAAATTCGTAGCGCCGAGGCACGCCGGTGGGGATATTCATCTCAGTGATGTCAGCGGTCGAAATGTGTTCGAGGTGCATCGCAAGAGCACGAATCGAATTTCCATGCGCCGTCACCAACACATTGGTGCCCGCTTGCAACTGCCTGCGAATGACATCATTCCAATACGGCAGCACGCGCACGAGTACATCTTTCAAACACTCAGTTGCTGGCAATAAGTTTTTATCGAGTCCTTGACGAACGAGCTCTTGGTATTTCGTGTCGTTTGCTGGATGTTCGGGACTATCAAGTGCCGCTGGCGGGGGAGCGACATCAAAGCTTCTTCGCCAGATCAGCGTCTGCTTCGCACCATGCAGTTCGGTTGTTGCTTTTTTGTCAAGACCCTGCAGCGCTCCGTAGTGACGTTCGTTGAGCAACCAAGTTTTGGCAACGGGCAAATCGTCTTGGCCCATTTCGTGCAACACCAATTTGGTGGTGTCGATCGCTCGCACCAACAGGCTGGTGTGGACAGCGCCAAAGTGCATGCCGGCTTGGCGCAATGTCACCCCTGCGGCCTTGGCTTCGGCAATGCCCTGTGGGGTGAGCGGCACATCGTGCCAGCCAGTAAACAGATTCAGCTCGTTCCAGGTGCTTTGACCGTGTCGAAGGACGATCAGGGTTCCTGGCATGTCCAAATCGTAGGCTAAACAGCCAATTTACGCCATATTCGGCACGTCAGATAGCCCTTTCACCAGCCTGTGACAAATGTTGAGTGGTTGTCACTCAACTTTTATGGTGGAGAGGTTGTTAGGTTCGTAACTCCCCCCTAGCGTGGTGAACACAAGAAATCCCCCATCACCCCACAGCAATCAGGAGCAAGACACATCATGGCAAAAGCAGTCGGAATTGACCTCGGAACCACCAACTCGGTAGTCGCAGTTTTGGAAGCCGGCGAAGCCGTTGTTATTCCAAACTCAGAAGGTTCACGCACAACGCCCTCCGTTGTCGCGTTCTCCAAGGCCGGCGAAGTGCTCGTCGGCGAAGTCGCCAAGCGCCAGGCAATCACGAACCCCGAGCGCACGTTTCGCAGCATCAAGCGCCACATGGGCGAAAACTGGAAGTCGGAAGATGTAGACGGCAAAAAATACACGCCGCAAGAAATTAGTGCTCGCACACTCATGAAGTTGAAGCGCGACGCCGAAGCATATTTGGGTGACACCGTGACGCAGGCCGTGATCACCGTTCCTGCATATTTCGACGACGCACAACGCACTGCAACAAAAGAAGCAGGTGCAATTGCCGGACTCGAAGTGTTGCGCATCATCAACGAGCCAACTGCCGCTGCACTTGCCTATGGACTCAACAAGGGCGACGAAGACGAAACAGTGCTGGTGTTCGACTTGGGCGGCGGCACATTCGACGTCAGCGTGCTCGAAATTGGTGACGGCGTGTTTGAAGTGAAGAGCACGCACGGTGACACACACCTCGGTGGTGACGACTGGGACCAACGCGTCATCGACTGGATGGTGCAGCAATTTAAAGCAGCACACGGAGTTGACTTGGCTGTTGACCGCATGGCAACACAGCGCCTTAAAGAAGCAGCAGAAAAAGCAAAGATCGAGTTGTCGCAAAACCAGCAGACACAAATCAACTTGCCATTTATTACGGCAACTGCAGCTGGTCCATTACATATGGATGAGTCGCTCACTCGCGCAAAGTTTCAAGAACTCACTGCCGATTTATTGGAGCGTTGTCGCAAGCCATTCGAGCAAGCAATTACTGACGCAGGTTTGTCAAAGGGTCAAATCCATCACGTCATCTTGGTGGGTGGCTCAACTCGCATGCCAGCAGTACAAGACCTCGTTCAGAGCCTCACTGGCAAAGAGCCAAACCGCACCGTAAACCCAGACGAAGTTGTTGCCATTGGCGCAGCAGTGCAGGCTGGCGTATTGCGCGGCGACGTGAAAGACGTGTTGTTGCTCGACGTAACTCCACTTTCACTTGGCATCGAAACCAAGGGCGGCGTAATGACCAAACTCATCGAACGCAATACCACTATTCCTACTCGTCGCACCGAAGTGTTTACAACGGCCGACGACATGCAACCATCGGTAGAAATTCATGTGTTGCAAGGCGAGCGCGAGATGGCCAGCTACAACAAGACACTCGGCAAGTTTCAACTTGTCGACTTGCCTCCAGCACCTCGCGGTGTTCCACAGATTGAAGTCACATTTGACATCGATGCCAACGGCATCGTGCACGTGTCGGCAAAAGATCGTGCAACAAGCAAAGAACAATCAATGACCATCACCGGTCAGTCTTCGTTGGCAAAAGACGACATCGCCAAGATGGTCAAAGACGCCGAAGAACATGCCGAAGAAGACAAGGCTCGTCGTGAAGAAGCAGAAATTCGCAACAACGCCGACTCACTCGTCTATCAAACCGAAAAAGTTTTGCGCGAGCAAGGCGAAAAGGTAACGGAAGAAGAGCGTCAAGCAGTTGAGGGTCCAATGGCAGAACTCAAAACATTGTTGCAAGGTTCTGACAATGCAGCGATTAAGACAGCAACCGAAAAGTTGATGACCGCAAGCCAAGCATTCAGCCAAAAGTTGTATGAGTCGGCAGCGCGCGACACAAACGCTGCAGGCACGTCGGCCAGTGGTCAGGGCGCGCCTGGTGCAAACGACAACGACATTGTTGATGCAGAAATTGTTGATGAAGAAACTGCCAACGAGAAATAATTCGGAACCGACACTACGTCATGACCGACAATCGAGATAACAACGCAGAAGAAGGTAATGAACCGAGCGATTCGGCAGCAGTCGACAACGAGATGGTTCACGATCTCGAGTCTGCTTTTGCCGAACTCAACATCATCGAAGTTGTAAAAGAACGCGACGAGTTCAAAGACATTGCGCTGCGGGTTCAAGCCGACTTCGAAAATTATCGCAAGCGTGCTGCCACGCAACTCGCCGACGAAGTAGATCGCGCAAGCGGTCGCATTGTCGAGTCGTTGCTGCCCGTGCTTGATGCGTGCGAAGCCGCAGTGAGTCATGGTGTGACCGGAGTCGAGCAAGTATGGAGTGCACTGTTCAGTGCCGTACAAAAACACGGTCTTGAGGCACTCGACTTGGCCGGCAAACCATTTGACCCAGCGTTGGCAGAGGCAGTGATGCATGAAGAAGGCGATACTGCAGATTCCGCCACCGAACCAATGGTTGTTGAAGTGCTGCGCACTGGTTATCGATGGAAAGGTCGCGTCTTGAGAGCGGCAATGGTCAAGGTCAAGGGCTAACCATGCAGCGCGAGTGGTTTGAAAAGGACTACTACGCAACGCTCGGCGTACCAAAGACCGCATCAGCAAAAGAAATCACAAAGGAATATCGAAAACTTGCGCGCAAGTTTCATCCCGATGCAAATCCAAACAACGCATCAGCCGAAGAGCGGTTTAAAGAAATAGCAGCGGCCTACGATGTGCTCGGCACCGACGAGACTCGCAAAGAGTACGACGAAGTGCGACGAGCCGGCCCATCGTCTTTTGGTCATGGAGGTGCGGGTGGACAATCGCCTGGATCGTTTCGTTTTGACGGCAACACTATGGGCGCAGATGGCATTGGCGATTTGCTCGGCCAAATGTTTGGTGGCGGTCGTCGTCGCAACAACAGCGGCGTTGGTCCGCAACGCGGGGCCGAAATCGAAGCAGCACTTACACTCGACTTCGTTGATGCTGCACATGGCCTAACCACTACATTGCATCTCACATCGGAAGCCGAGTGCTCGTCGTGTAACGGCAGTGGTGCTCGAGCAGGTACTTCACCTAAGCAGTGTCCACAGTGTCGTGGTCGCGGGGTAGTTGAAGACAATCAGGGCCCTTTTGCATTTTCCTCGCCGTGTCCACGGTGTAATGGCCGAACAGTAATCATTGAGACCCCATGTGTTGGGTGCCGAGGAACTGGCATCGAGATGCGCGCACGGGAAGTAAATGTGCGTATTCCTGCTGGTGTCGATGATGCACAACGCATTCGGCTCAAGGGGCGTGGTGGACCGGGGCGCAATGGTGGGCCAGCAGGCGACCTAATCGTGTCGTGTCGAGTTACACCGCATCCGGTTTTTGCTCGTGATGCAATGCATCTCACACTGCATCTCCCCATCACGTTTGCCGAAGCCGCTCTCGGTGCCGACATCAACGTTCCAACTCTTGATGGATCGCTCGTTAAGTTGCGACTTAAGCCCGGAACACAATCTGGTTCGCGCCATCGCATAAAGGGCAAAGGAATCACCGCAGCCAAATCGACGGGAGACTTAATAGTGACCGTAGACGTAGTTGTGCCAACAAAACTCAATGAACAACAACAACAAGCGGTTAATGATTTGGCTGCGGCCACCACCGAATCGGTACGCGAGTCAGTGTTGCAATCAGCATCAACAGCATCAACAGCATCGAAGAAGAGGGGTTAACCAATGGAACGCGAATTACATGCCGTATACGTGATCTCGGTTGCAGCCGAACTTGCGGGCGTACACCCTCAAACACTGCGCATCTATGAGCGCCGTGGTTTGTTGCAACCTGCTCGAACCACAGGTGGCAACAGGCGTTATAGCAATGCAGACATCCAACGGTTGTTGCGCATCAGCGAACTAGCAGAAGCGGGCATGAACCTAGAAGGTATTCGTCAAGTACTCGAACTTGAAGCACACGTTGCACAACTGCAGGCCGAAGTAGCGCAATTACAACGCGAATTAGCTGT
>CAZHIN010000090.1:0-4916 GCA_964532575.1 uncultured Acidimicrobium sp. | reverse complement strand
TGCCCACCAAATTTGTGGCCACGGCAAAACCGCAGGTGATTCTGCATCAAATGGGACTCGACGCACCAGGTATTGTGAATACAGTGATGCGCTTGCTCGGCGACGAGTGACTGTGTCACAACTCAAGGACGATCTCGCTCTCGCCCTACAAGGGGCAAGTGCTGCAGATCAAATAAGTTGTGAAGGATTCCAATCGCGCCAATTCCGAGTGACGCGCAAAGCCGACAATAGCGAGGTCACCGAAATTGACCGTGCCACTGAGCAGGCCATTGTTGATGTCTTTACGACTGAGCGGCCCAACTATGGCATCTTTGGCGAGGAATATGGTGTTTCTGGTCCAGCCGATGCCGAGTATCAGTGGGTCATCGACCCAATTGATGGCACCACCAACTTTGTGCGTGGCGTACCGGTGTGGGCAACGCTCATTGCCTTGGTACACAACGGCGTGCCCGTATTGGGAGTGGTCTCTGCGCCAGCAATGGGGTTTCGTTGGTGGGCAACTACCGGCGGCGGTGCCTTCTTTTCGAATGCTGGTCGCGATGCCACTCGTATATATGTATCGAAAACACAGACCATCGCCGAAGCTCACGTGAGCACCACACCCAATGCGGGTTGGCAAGCAGTTGGTGGAATCCCCAAGTTGGTGCAACTACAAACCGATGCATTACGTGCGCGCGGTTTCGGAGATTTTTGGCAGCACATGCTCGTTGCCCAGGGCGCAATTGATATTGCAGTTGACGTAATCGGCCTTCAGCCATACGACAACGCGGCCATCTACCCCATCGTGCAAGAAGCCGGTGGCACCATCACCAATCGTTTTGGTGTTGCCGACTGGCGTGCAGACTCATCAATCAGCAGCAATGGCATTTTGCATCCCGCAACAATCACGCGCTTGCAATAAGTTGTTGTCAATGATCCAGCACAATCAATGGGCGCAATTGTGGCAACTCGACAAGTCGATTGCGTATCTCAATCACGGCAGTTACGGAAGTGTGCCTGTGCGAGTACAAGAAGTGCAGAATGCATTTCAGGATCGTGCAAGTGCAAATCCAAACAGATGGTTTCGATCCGAGATGCCCGACTTGATGATCGAAGCGCGACACATCGTTGCCTATTGGTTTGGCGTTGCACCAGAACATTTCGCATTTGTTCCCAATGCATCGCAGGGCGTGATCACCGCAGTGCAGGCTTTGGTTGACGATGCAACTACTCAAAAACAACAAGCGCATCTGATTGCGACATCGCTTGGATACGGCGGCGTGCTGCACGGCATGCAACATATTGCTGCGCGAAGTAATGCAACCTACAGTGTTGCCAACTTGGTGTACCCCACCGACGTAAGTGCCGAAGTAGTTTCATCGCGTATACGTGCGGTACTGCCTACCAATAACGCACCGACAATTGTTGTGCTCGATCACATCACCTCCGAGACTGGCGTGTTGTTGCCCGTTTCCGAAATCATTGCTTCGCTTCGCGCTACTCACCCGCACATTCGTTTTGTGATTGATGCTGCACACTCGGCCGGCATGCTCGAGCAGCCGCTGCCCGTTGGGTTCGATGTCTGGGTGGGCAACTTGCATAAGTGGTTGTGTGCTCCACGACCAGCAGCCGCACTCATTTGTGGGTCCAACGAAATTGCAGCATTGATGAACCCGCTCGCACCATCATGGGGTTTTGATGAAGGTTTTCCATCTTCATTTGAGTGGCAAGGCACCAGCGACTACTCGGCCTATCTCTGTGTACCTGCTGCAATTACATTTCAAGAGCAGTGGAGTTGGGCAGAGCGTAACGATCACAATCGAGGAGTTGCTGATGGCGCGGCCGCATTATTAAGGGCTGCATGGGGTGTTGATAATCACCTGGCTGGCGCCATCGAAGCACCGTGGATGCGCATGATTCAATTACCAACAACGACGCCTCTCGACACATCACAAATTAGTTCTTTAATCGAGCGTTGCGGTATTGAGCTCAACGCAGAGGTCGCATGCATGACAGTGCGAGGCAACAGTTATGTGCGCATCTCTGCCCACATGTACAACGAAATTGATCAATACGAAGCGCTTGCAGGTATTACTCGGCTATTACCGTAGAACCAGTCTTTCGAAGCTGCAGCAACATTCGTGCTGCAATCACAATCAAGAGCACAGCAAATAAGAAGTTCGACAACGTAGCCGACATCAATGCTGCGATCCAGCCACCAACAACTGCTGCAAAAATTCCAGTAATACTCACCAGAAATGCCGCAGTCAAATCTGCATTTTTGTTTGACAGATTTTGAAGTGTTCCGCTCAGTGCCGTAGGTATCACAACCGCGAGGGCCGTTCCTTTTGCCACTGCCGGTGGAACATGAAAAATAATAATCATGACCGGAACGGTGATCAGTCCTCCACCAATTCCAAGCATTCCTGCCAGTGCACCAACAAAGAATCCAATCACGACAAGAGCAATTGCCGAACCAGCATCAACTACCGTCACTCCAGTTGTATCAATTTCGAAAAACATACGAATTCCCGCAATGGCGAGGACAGATACAAACAACAACGTGAGTACGCGCTTTGGTAGCACCGCCAATAATCGCGCGCCAACTAATGCGCCAACAACAGAACCAATGGCTAGCCAGATAGTCACACTCCAATTGATGTGATCATGCACCCAATAGGTGACGATGCTGGCCGTCGAAATTGGAAGAACTCCAGCCAAGGATGTGCCGTGCGCGCGACGTTGATCCATCTTCAGTGCAAACATCAGACCGGGAACAATGATGATTCCCCCACCAAGGCCAAACATGCCAGACAACAAACCGGCACCGATGCCGAAGCCCATCAGAATGAGGGCGCGCTTTCTCTTGATTTTCACTTTCCTAGTTTGCTAGATAGACCGTCGCGCAACAGCATCGCAATATCAATTACAGCCTTGGAATGCACTTGCGCCTGCGCCGAATCGAGAGTTTTTCCCAACTCAACCACAAATGCCATGCCATCTTTTACGCTATGTCGCTGCCAAGTGGCGGCTACGCCCGTATATCTCCCGCCCGTAATCCGCTTGATCGGAATGCCCGTGAGTCTCGAATACGTTGAGCGCATCGTGCCCTCGAGACCAGTCCCCGGCGAGATGATGTTGAGATCTTGGTGATACCAAATGCCGAGTGTCGGCTTGATTTCGCGCATAAATGCAACGATGGCTTTGGTCTCTGGCTCTGATGCTTTACTTTTGCCAGCAAATTGCCAATACCCTGGCTTGCCCATCTTGGCCCAGTTATACGGAAAGTTGCGATTGAGATCAACGCGATTGGCATTGCCTCGCTGATCGAGTGCAGTGCCATCTGGGTTCATGGTCGGGATAATCCACAGATCAATTCCGTTCGGCACCACCGTTTCTTGCAGTGCATCGGTGATTAATAAACCTGCTGCTTCATTGCCATGAATTACTCCAACCACCACGACAACGACTCCACCTTTGGTTCCGAGTCGGACGGCCTCTATTGGCGTGCCAAGCACACTTGTGCCGATGACGCGCCTTTCAAGAAACGAGGTTGATTGTGCGTGAGCAGGAGCAACACCACTTGCGATTGCGCACGCGAGCAAAAACCCCACCGCTCGCCTCAACATGACGAAACTACTTTGACCAAATAAGTTTGGTCTTGACCTTCTTGCAGGTGAGTTTGACTTTGTTGACTGTCGCTTTGGCGCCGAGTTTGGTGCATGATCCACCTAGTTTGGCAGTTGCGGCAGTCGTTGATGTGGTTGTTGCCGTTGTTGCGGTAGTTGCGGTTGCAATCTTCAGAGTTCCACGCTTCAAGGTGTAGTTCTCACCAGTTCTGGATTCGTTGTATGCGTAATAAATACGAAAAACGTTTGGCGAAACCTCGTAGCCAGTTGGGTCTAGTCGTCGCTTGTCGTTCTGAGTTACGGCTTGAGGTGTTGCCCAAGTGAGACCATCGGCAGAAGACGAGACAAAAAGTTGTTGCATTCCATTTCCACAACCAGGGCCCGTAGACATAATCATCAACCAGTCACCTGTCTTTGCGCGGAGGATTTCGGTATCGACAAAGCCGCCTTCTAAGCGATAGCCACTTTCTGCCGTGAAATTAATGCCGTCATTCGAGATGTAGCTACGCACCTTCTCAGGGCACGAATCAGACAGTGTTGGGCTCACGACGAGATATACACGCACTTTTCCGTCCGGAGTAACCACTGCGTCTGGCACACCCCACGCTTTCTCTGTCATTGGCACTGCAACATCTGCAGCAATTGGAGTGCTGGTTCCAACCGACAGACATTCGACAGTCGCGCATTGCGCTGATGACACAGTTTTTGCTGATGTCCCCGGAGTCATTTCAACGAAATATGCCCTTCTGGTTCCATTGGGAAGTGTGATTGCAGTGAAGTCTGAGCTCAGACGTCCGACACCACTTACCAACGTGCACGCACCTGCATCAGTGCAATCAGAAACTGCCGTGGAAGGAAGGCTTGGATACCACAGACGATCGATAGATCCGGTTCGCTCGACGTGAGGTGAAACGGCAGATATCCCAAGCGCGACACTCTCCTCAGAAAATTCCCATGTAACAACTGCCGAGGCTTGCTGCCCCGAAGCCAACAGACTCGCTACGAGCGCTGTGGTGACAATGAACCCTTTTCCAAATCGGCGCATGCTATTCCTCCTGCTAGGACGAAAGTATTCACCACATTATAAAGCACAACGCTTTGGCCTGGCGCAATTCGACGCTGAGGTTCGCGCCAAGTAAGGCGAACCTCTGAGTCACTCAACACTTCAACAGTTGCGGGGATTGCCGCACCATGAGCACTCGACTGCACGAGCACGTCAGTGTTGACGCGCAGTCTTTGCGCATCAGCCGCATCAGACCACACAATGTTGTTGACAACGACCGATGTGCAAAACAACTTTGACTCATC
>CAZHIN010000089.1:0-4916 GCA_964532575.1 uncultured Acidimicrobium sp. | reverse complement strand
GATTGCCCTTGCAGCAGCTGCGGTCGTAGGACTTGCAGCATGCGGCGGAAGCAGTGAATCCTCAGACACCACAGCAGCCGCTGGTAGCGACTACAGCAACTTAAAAGTTGCCGTTGTCTACATCGGCGTTCCAGATGACAAAGGTTGGACATACCAACACGATCAAGGCATTATTTCTCTTGAATCCGAACTTGGCATTGAAGTCAAGCGTGTAGAGAATGTTCCTGAAGGCGATGAAGCAGAAGCAATCATGGAAGGCCTTGCAGCCGAAGGCTACAACCTGATTTTCGCAACTTCATTTGGCTATGGAACTCCAATGGCACGCGTTGCTGCAAGGCATCCAGAAGGTTGCTTCCAGTGGGCAACAGGCGCCAAGTTCCTTCTCACCGCAGAAATGGGTGGCGAGTTCGCAACATTCGGTGACATACCAGCGAACTTGGGCACGTACTTCGGTGCTGCTGAAGAAGCTCGTTACTTGAGCGGTATAGCAGCAGGTGCAGCAAGTCCAACCGGCAAGCTCGGTTATGTTGCAGCGTTCCCAATTCCAGAAGTTATTCGCGGAATCAACGCATTTACACTTGGTGCGCAGTCTGTTAACCCAGATGCAACTGTTCAAGTTTCTTGGACAAAGACATGGTTCGGACCAGATATAGAAAAAGAATCTGCTGAATCACTTCTAGCAGCAGGCGCTGACGTGCTTGCAATGCACCAAGACACCACAGCAACTGGCCTCGCAGCCGATGCAGTTGGTGCGAAGTGGGTTGGTTACAACAGTGACGTTTCTGAAGCAGCACCAAACGCATGGCTCACTGCTCCAACATGGAACTGGGGTCCTTTCTATATTCAGACCGCAAAGGCCGTTGCTGGTGGCACATGTCCATCAGACGAGTACTACGGTTCGATGGCTGACGGAATGGTCACGCTTGGTTCATTCGGTTCCTCGGTAAGTGCAGAAACACAGGCTCTGATTGCTGAGAAGACAGCAGCAATCATCGATGGTTCATTCGCACCATTCCAGGGTCCAGTTATGGATCAGGACGGTAAGGAAGTTGTTGCTGCTGGCACAAAGCCAGAGTTGCTCGACTTGCTCGGAATGAGCTACTTCGTTAAGGGAGTTATCGGTTCTCCAAAGGGCTGATTTGTAAATGAGTAACACCTCTCACGAGGTTGCACAGAGGTCGCACCACACCAGTGGTGCGACCTCTACTGCACTCTCAGCGCATTCAATCGATAAGAAGTTTCCAGGTGTGCTTGCCAATGACTCTGTCGACTTCGATGTGCGTGCAGGTGAAGTGCACACGCTGTTGGGCGAAAACGGTGCTGGTAAAAGCACGCTCGCTGCAGTGCTGTGTGGTCTGTATCAACCCGATGCTGGGTATCTCACGCGCAATGGCAAGCGCATCAATTTGTCGTCGCCGCGCGCAGGTTTGCAGCATGGAATTGCGATGGTGCATCAGCACTTTCGCTTGGTCGAAAGATTTACAGTTTCTGAAAATGTGATTTTGGGAAGTCGCGATTTGCCGTTCAGGTTGAACCGTAGCGATATAAATGAGAAGGTTGCAGCAATTGCCGAATCGTACGGCTTGCCGATTGACCCAGAGGCAACTGTTGGTGACTTGTCGGTTGGGCAACGTCAGCGAGTTGAGATCGTAAAAGCGCTGTATCAGGGCGCAGAGATTTTATTGTTGGACGAGCCAACTGCGGTATTAGTGCCATCTGAGGTTGAAAAGTTGTTTGAAAACGTGCATGCAATGACTGCAGCCGGAAAATCAATCGTGTTTATTAGCCACAAACTCGGCGAAGTTGTCGAGATCTCGGATCGCGTGACGGTTTTGCGCAACGGGCGAGTGACGGGCCACGTTTCGGGTAGGGGCACTGCAAATACGAAGGAACTCGCCCGCCTCATGGTTGGTCGCGATATCGAGCTCAACGCGCAGCGCGCAACTCATGCAACCGGACATGAGGTTTTACAGATTCGCAACTTGTCACTAATTGTCAACGATGTTTCGATTCTCTCCGATATTTCGTTTAGCGTGCATGCAGGCGAGATGGTGGGCATTGCAGGTGTTGCCGGCAATGGTCAACGCGAACTCGCGAACACTATTGCTGGTCTGATTTCACCGACGAGCGGCTCGGTCACTATCTCTGGCTCAATGACAACTGATCGTGGGCCAATTAAGGCGCGCGAAGTTGGATTGGCCTATGTTCCTGAAGATCGTCTCGGTATGGGTCTCGTTCCGTCAATGTCAATTCTCGACAACTTGTTGCTGACTCGCGACCGACAGTTGGTTGTTGATCGAGTGTCAGTACGACCTGAAGCCGCACGACTGATCGAACAATTTGAGATCAAGGCAAATGACCCAGATCATCTGGCTCGCAAACTTTCTGGTGGAAATGCACAAAAGGTGTTGCTGGCACGCGAACTTTCTGGTGGTCGCGGTGCAACCAAATTATTGGTTGTCTGTTCTCCAACACGTGGCCTCGACGTTGGTGCCATTGAGACGGTGCGCCGGCTACTGAATGATGCCCGTAGCGCAGGTCAGGCAATTCTGTTGGTCTCTGAGGACCTTGACGAAGTGTTGTCGTTGTCAGATCGGGTGCTTGTGTTGTATCGCGGGGCAATAGTGCACGAGACGCCAGGTGAAACAGCGCAACTTTCACAAGTCGGTGCTGCGATGGCAGGGCTTGCTAGTAAAGGACGTTCGTGATGCGTGTTCCGTTTAGAGTTGGCTTTGAGCAGCGAGGTGAGACCCCGCGTCGGTTGTCATTGTTGGTTCCGCTCGCTTCAGTTTTTGCAGCATTATTTTTTGGCGCTCTCTTCTTGGTCGCTACGGGTCACTCACCAATTGACACATACTCGAATATGTTTCAGGATGGTTTTGCTTCGTTCAACGGCATTACCGACACGTTGGCTTTGTCAACGGTGCTCATTTGCACCGGTATCTCGGCTGCGTTTGCTTTTCAGATGAATCTCTACAACATCGGTGGAGAAGGTCAGTTATATCTCGGTCTCATCGGTGGTGCTTGGGCAGGCATTGCGCTCGGCGATCACTTGCCAACCTTGCTGATGGTGCCAGTTGTGTTGTTGTGCGGCGCACTTGCAGGTGCGGCTTGGATTTTTGTTCCAGCTTTCGTGCGATCGCGACTTGGTACAAGTGAAATTGTTTCTACGTTGCTACTCACGTATATCGGTGCGAGTCTCATCAAGCACGTGATTTATACGCCTGGAAGTTTCTTTCGTAACCCGAATACTTCGTTCCCTCAAGGTCGACTGGTCGCAGACTCTGCGTCGCTTGACAGCTTCGGTAGTTCACGGCTCTATCCAACATTTTTTGTAGCTCTGATTATTGCTGTTGCGTTGTATTGGGTTGTCAAGCGCACTGAGTTTGGCTACCGCATCAACGTCATCGCCGACTCTCCGAAGGCCGCCCATTACGCAGGCATTAATGCAAACCGCACAACTATCTGGGTGATGCTCATCTCGGGCGCTTTGTCGGGTTTGGCAGGCGCGATGCTGATTGTTGGTCCATACGGAAAAATTGAGCCAAGCATCATCACGCTTGGTTATGGCTATGCGGGCATTGTGGTGGCAGCGCTTGCACGCAACAATCTTGGTCTCATCATTGTGAGTGGAATTTTGTTCTCAGGTCTCAGAGTGGGCGGAAACAACCTGCAAGTAACAACCGATACTCCTATTCATATCGGCGTGATGTTGCAGGGTGCCATTTTGTTATTTGCACTCGGTGGCGAGGCTTTCCGCCGATATCGCATTCATGTTGTGCGCGTTCATGATGTATCGACCAAGAAGGTTGCAGTATGAACGAAAACATCTGGGTCTTGATGTCTGGTGATGCAATTGCCATTGCAACGACATTAATTTTGGCCGCGCTAGGAGCTCTGTTCACCGAGCGTTCTGGTGTGCTCAACCTCGGTATTGAGGGCATCTTGCTCACGTCGGCCATCAGTTCGTTTCTCTCTGCCGATGCGTCTGGAAGCGTGTGGCTTGGTCTCATCGTCGGCTCATTGATTGGCGCCTTGCTCGCTTCGATTCATGCAGCGCTTTCGGTAGCCTTTCGCGCCAATCAAATAGTTGCTGGTTTGGCGCTTGTCATCTTTGGCACCGGTTTGGCCAACTATTTGGGCAAACCTGCAGAGGGCAAGACAGTCGCAACAGTGATTAAACCACTGACATTTGGACCACTTTCCGACATTCCGATCATCGGCCCAATCGTGTTTGGTCAAGACATCATCACCTATCTTGCAATTGCATTAGCCATCGTTGCATCACGCTACTTATTCAGTACTCGTCCTGGTCTCGAATTACGCGCAACTGGCGACGACCCAGCAACGGTTGACGCCCAGGGTCTTTCTGTCGCACGAATTCGCATTCGTTACACCATGTTCGGTGGAGCTCTCGTGGGCCTTGGTGGTTCGTGGTTAATGCTTGCTCAAAGCGCTGGTTGGCATCAGGCCGCTACAACAAATGGATTGGGCTGGATTGCGCTTGCGCTTGTGGTGTTTGCTGGATGGCGCCCGATGCGCATTATCTTTGGTGCAGTGCTGTTTGGGTTCACCTTGCAGCTTCCATTTACATTGCAGGCAGAGCAGATCACGTTTATTCCTTCGGCGTTTCTCGAGATGTTGCCGTACTTGGCCACGCTGATAACGCTGATTGCATTGAGCCGACCAGGAAGTCGCAACCTTCTTGGTGCTCCACGCGCCTTGGGTACGCCATTCGTACGTGACGAGCGATAAACCGTCTTGAAACTTTCACGTGCAAGTTCAAATGCCGACATTTTGGTAGTGCTCAACGAAGTTGCTGACGCAGTTGCAGTTGTTCTTGAGTCAAATATTGATTGGGGGCTCTCGGGAGTTCGTCACACTCAATATTCGGTAGATGTCGCCGCAGATAATGC
>CAZHIN010000088.1:3629-5216 GCA_964532575.1 uncultured Acidimicrobium sp. | reverse complement strand
CACAGGTGATCGGCATTAATCGGTGATTGCGCAGCAGCGATAGTTGCACTCATGAGATGTGTACGTGTCCGTGTGCATGTGGATGTTCGTGTTCGGTGTCGCTCGGTTTGTTGAGCGTCTTACGTATTTCTGTTAACACTGCAGTAACGGCAAAAATCAACACGGCGGTCAGCACGATGCTCGCCCCTGCAGCCAAGTTGTAGTGGTAACTCATCAGAAGACCGATATAGACAGACAACGATCCAACAAGTGCAGCGATCATGATCATTGACGAAATGCGGCGCGCAAAAAGTGCCCCAGTTGCCGCGGGCGCAATCAGCATGCCCATCACCAAGAGAGTTCCAACAGTTTGAAAACTGACGATCACCGTGGCTGCAACCATCGCCATCATCACATTATGAAAAAATTTTGCCGAAAATCCAGATGTATTCACGAGTCCTTCATCCACTGAAAGTAAAAGAAATGGTCGTCGACAAATAGCGAATGTGAGTGCGACGACAATGAGTGCAATGAACTGAATAGTTATTGTCGACCAATCAACATGTGCAATGTCACCAAACAATATTTCTTCAAGATCACCAACAAGTGAGAGCGAGCGTGAAGTAATGAGTACTCCGAGCGAAAGCATTCCCACAAATAACAAACCGATTGCTGTATCGCCCGAGAGTCGGAGCCGGCGATTGACTATGCCCACACCAGACATCATGATTACTGCGCTCACGACGGCGCCGAGCATTCCCGAAACGCCGAGCAACATTGCTGCAGCAATACCTGGCAGCACGCCGTGGGCGAGTGCGTCGCCGATGAAGGAAAGGCCTCGCAGGACTACAAATGTGCCGGTGATGGCGCACGTGACTGCGACAAGGAGACCCGCGATGAGTTCGAGACGCAGCTGGTGATCGTCTACAAATATGCCAAAGAGAAAGTTCACGATTGCAGATTCTCAATTTTGGGAATGATTCTCACAACCCGAATGTAACAGTTTTGGGAATGATTCCCAACTTCGGATTTAGGCTCCTGTTAGAGCAAGGATTGTGGCGGTCAGTTCGTCCATCGGTACTTCGCCACTAGAACGCCACAAAACTTTGCCGTCGGCGCCAATCAGCACGAAGTATGGGTATCCAGCAAGACCAAAAGCATTACCGCCAACTTTGTCGGTGGAGTCGGCCATGACCGGCCATGTGGCTGGAAAGTTTTCGCGAGCCAACCATTCGGACGGCGGATAGTTGGGGTTGGCTGGGTCTGTGCCGGTGGCAACTGTGACAACGTCGATATTGGTTGGCATCTTGCCAGATTTTTCCCACTCGACGAGCAAAGGAACTTCACGTTGACAGTGAGGACACCAGTGAGCAACAAATAAGACCAAGAGTGGAGTGCCTGTTGATTCGGTGGTCACAACGTTGCCCGTAAAACTTTTGCCGGTCAGTGTTGGCGCCATCATGCCAACTGCTGGGTCTGGCTTGGCGGCTGAGTCAAATGCAGGAAGGACATCGCCAGCAACGGTGACATCGCTAAATTCTTGGACTGTGCCGTTAGCAGCCGAATCTTTTTTGCTGGACGAGCTGATTGCGACAATCGCGGCTAGCG
>CAZHIN010000088.1:0-3619 GCA_964532575.1 uncultured Acidimicrobium sp. | reverse complement strand
TTAGATGTGTTCATACATTCTCCGATTGCTGTGTTGTAGGAAGGGTAGTAAAGACGAGGACTGCAAAGAAACCGGTGAAGGCCATAAATGGCAAGGTCACAAAACCAAAGTGTTCAAACCAGATGAACTCACATGGCACTTTGACATCACAAACGCCGGCGTCGAGATTTGGAAATCGCTCGAGAAACCAGTGGTACGTAGAGATTGAGCCGCCGATCATGGTGAGAGGAACGGTGATCTTCCAGACGCTCTTGGTATCACGGATCAACGTAATGATCAAAATAATTGCAAGTGGATACATCATTGATCGTTGGAACCAGCACAAGCGACACGGCTTGTAGTTGACGATTTCTGAAAAATACAGACTGCCGAGCATGCACGTGGTGGCAACTGCAGCGGAGAGCGGTCGTGCGAATGGCGCAAACCCGTCAAGAATTGATCGGGCAACGGTAAAACGAGTTGCGAAGATGCGGGCCTTGAGAATAATCAGTGTGCCAACAAGAAGGGCCACGCTCAGAAGCGAGAAAAAGAGTTCAAATGTCTCGTTATTCATGACCTGTCTCAGTCTAGAGATCGGGCAGAATAGAAGGGTGACAACATTTAAAGAACGCATTAAGTCTGATATCAGCGAGGCAATGAAGGCACGTGACGAATTGAGACTTTCGACACTGCGCATGGTGTTGTCGGCAATGCAAAATGCCGAGGTGGCTGGCGACGAGGCGATTGTGCTGAGCGATGATCAAGCACTTGCAGTGTTGCGTGCCGAAGCAAAAAAGCGTGCAGAGAGCGCACAGATTTATGCCGACGCTGGTCGTGCCGATGCTGCAACCAAAGAGCGTGCCGAGTGCGCTGTGATCGAGGCCTATTTGCCGGCCGCAATGTCGGACGATGATGTAGCAAAGATCGTTGCTGAGGAAGTTGCCAAGGCTGCTGCATCTGGTGCCACGGGTGGCAAAGCAATGGGCGCAGTTGTTAAGGGCGTGCGCGAACGAGTTGGGTCTGGTGCCGATGGCGCCAAGATTGCAGCTCTTGTAAAATCGGCAATTGGCTCGTAAGGCTCATCGCACCTACATGCAAAATCCACTCGAATTGAATAATTATCACATTGGTAAAAAGGGTGTTGTGCTTCTGGCAACACTCGGCGAGCGCCAAACAATTCGCTACGTACTAGAAGAAGTTGCTGAAAGTATTCGAACACTTGCTGCATCACAACATCAACTTGAAGTATTGATTGTTGATGACTCGCAAGACTCAGAATTTAACGAGCATGTTGCCGAAGTATTCGCCATTCTTGGAATTAGCGGCAGAGTAATTGATGGTCCGCATCGTGGACTTGGTGCAGCAATTTTGCATGGCTTTGATGCCGCACTTCAGGATCAAGATGTTTCATATGTCGTCAATTTGGATGCCGATGGGCAGCACGATGCGCGACAAATGCCCGACCTCGTGAGATCGCATTTTGTAACCAAAAGCTTGATCACGATTGGCTCACGTTGGACAAATGGCGGATCTGCTCCAGGGTTGTCGCGCAAACGCAATGTGCTTTCTCGAATATCGGCAATCATGCTGCATCGCGTTGGTGTTCCATCTGGTATCAAAGACCCAACAACAAGTTTCCGTGTGTACAGCAGGCAAGCCCTAGAACTGTCGTGCCGTGAAGTGATTGATTTCAGTGGCTATGCATTCTTCGGTGGCATCATTGCAGTCGCAGCAAGTCAAGGTTTCAAAATTACCGAAGTTCCAATTCACTTTCGTCCGCGTTGGGCAGGAGAATCAAAAATGCAGTTGTCTCGAATTGCCGAGACGGCTGGTCAGTTGTGGTCAATCTCATCGCGTTCCGAAATGTTGCGTCGTCGTCGCTCGATTGCGCTGAAGTTTGGTGGAAGCGGACACACCGATGCTTCTGGAGTAATCAAAGACCATGACGTGATGGTGTGTGCAGAAGCCAAAACTGCTCGACATCTTGTTTCGCATTTACAGACTTATCTGACAGGCGATGTGCTTGATGTGGGTGCTGGATCGGGTTCTTTTAGCGGGCATATTGCCAAGGTTGCACACGAGTTGATGTGCATTGAGCCTGTCGAGTCTTACTTTGCCGAGCTCAAACAAAAAGTTTCGAGTGTTGCCAATTGCCAAGTGTTTCTCGGAACTCTTGAAGACTTCTCACAGCAGCACGACTCAGCAGTAGGGGCAAAAAAATATGATGCGGTCTTTTATGCGCATGTCGTAGAACACATTCATGGCGATGTTGAAGAATTGATGCGCGCGCGCACGCAATTAAAGCTCGATGGTCGAGCAATCGTGGTGGTGCCAAGTTTGCCAAGGTTGTATGGATCGGTCGATTCTCTGTCTGGTCACTTCCGACGCTTTACTCGACGCGAATTGATTGCGGTAGCAAATGCGGCTGGTTTCGAGGTCGAATCCATCCGATACTTCAATCCACTCGCAATCCTGCCGTATTGGTTGTTGTATCGCGTTGCTGGTGTCAAGTCGGTTGGTTCTGGTCAACTTGGGTTTTATGATCGCGCGATCGTGCCCTTGGCCTACAAAATCATCGGTCTATTTGGTGGCAAAATTCCTGGCATCAACTTGATTGCGATTCTCAAAAACCCACAGTAATTATCTCAATGATGAATGAGTTCACTATGCGCGTCGCGCGATCAAGCGACCTGGAAAGCATCGCTGGTCTGTTAACAGCAGTCTTTGGGTATGACGGCATACCGATTGTGCAGACCGCAGGAGAACTTGAAGAAGAATTTATTGCACCAAGCTGCACCATTGAAAACGACGTGAAGGTGGTGGAATTGGAGGGAAAACTCATTGGTGTTACCTACACCTACTTTCTTTCTTCGGAGTCTAAAGAAGAGCGTTGCTACATCTTTGGAGGAGTGCTGCCGGAGTTTCGCCAACATGGTGTTGGCACAACATTGATGACGTGGGCGATACAGCACGGTGAATCGTTGTTGCAGTCAACTGGTCGCACACTTCCTAAATATTTGCGAGCAAATGCAAGTCGGCAAAATGAATCTGCAGCGCGACTATTTGCAAAATATGGCATGAAGCCAGTTCGCTTCGAAGAAGACATGATTCGTGATCTTGCAAATCTTCCAGAAATGCATGTGAATCCGAAGTACGCGATAGTTCCCTGGGATTCTGCTCGCAATGAAGAAGCACGAATTGTAAAAAATCTCGCGTTTCAAGATCATTGGGGCTCAACTCCAAGTAGCAACGAACATTGGCTTCAGATGGTGAATGGTTCAACTTCTCGACTCGAGCATTCATTTTTTGCTGTTAACCAGCAACAGGAAATTGTCGGACTGTTATTGACGCATCGGCACGAGTCGGACGACGAATTATTGGGCAAAAGAATCGGTTGGATTGACAAGCTGGCGACTTTGGCCGAACATCGTAAGCAATCAATTGCAAAAGATTTGATTGCTCGTGCTCTGCATTCGTATTCGGAAGATGGCCTCACGCATGCCGCGTTGAGTGTTGATACCGAAAATCCCACCGGGGCTTATGGGCTTTACGCATCGCTTGGGTTTGAGTTATATAGAGGAACCGTGACGTACGAGCGGCAGATCAACCCTTTGCCCTCGGCATGACCCAGTGCCCTCGG